>JANLFK010000001.1:300000-600000 GCA_024655945.1 candidate division KSB1 bacterium | reverse complement strand
TATTCCCCCTGTGGTCCCGCTGCTCGATGGTCCCAGTGAGCGCTTTGGCAGGACCAAGACTCCGCGCATGGTAGCACTCATCGTAGCCGTCGTGGTTAGCATCGTGGGTCGTGAGGAGAGGGGGGCAGTTCTTTGACGGGAACAAGTCGGTAGGGCAAGAGCTTGGGGTCCTGCAGAGCCTCGGAAGAGGGCCAGAGCAGGACAAATACGGCAAGGAGTAGGGCGCCTGTTAGAGCCTAAGAGGCGACGAGTCGTTTTCTTTGGCGGTGAAACATGCAACCTCTGCGCGCCGTGCAGTGTCCGGCACCCGCTCAGTGCGGAGCAAGTACGCGCGGGGTACATTGCCTCTCCGCAGCAGGCGGAGGGGCCCGATCTTCGCAGCCCCCACTTCCCAGGTTCGCTTCCCACACGCTACGGCCAACCTTTGCGGTTTTCCCCCGCGCCGATTGTTCACAATGTCCTCCTCCCCTTATCGTGCTGACGTAATAAGCAATTTCCAAAGAAAAGTCAAGAAAAAAAATCGCGTGCGGGAGAGAGGCCAGATGCTGATGGTTTGGTCAATTACTCCGTGTCAAGATCGGCGCCAACCCGGTTTTCACCATGAATCATTGATGGGCACTGATACGGGAGGTAGGACTTGCGGGCCGTCGCCCGAGGGCCAGGGCTGGTATCGCCATAGGCGACCATCTCCCATTCTCCCGCTCGGCGAAGACTCGTGGCCACGTCTCCCACAATGCGGGTTCTCCTGGACCGCTGACAGCGGATGAAAGCTCATCGGCATGTCCTTGCGACGGCAAGGCCTCGGGCTCCGCCGACCGGAGGCGGCAAATCAGCGACTCTTGCCGGTCTGGTCTTCTGGCAGTGAACATCGGTGCCTATCTGTGGTCCGTCATGAGCGGCGGGCACGTGGCGATATGGCCCAGCAAAATGTCGGCAACGGACATCGGCGGCCAAGTCCGCGGTCATTGGCAGACCGAACGGCTCAGCCGCCTGCGCGATCTTGTCTCAGCTCACTCCGTGGAGATCCGCCTCAAGCTGTGGTTGTATGAACTCCGGTGAGAGGCGCCGATGACAACGTCAGAGCTGACCAGCGGTTAGAATCCTTGGAGGTTGACGGACCGCTGGTGGCGACAGTTCAGGGCTTCATGAGTGGGGGTTGGCTCGCATCCTTGGGAATCTGTACCAATCTGTGGTTCTTCTTGGCCACTGAGGGTCCTCACAACGGCCACAAGGCTCGTCAGCCGTTATCGGCGGCGAGGCACCCGGCAGTTTGCGAATGGGGAAAGCCTACCAGCCCCTCAGCGCACTAAGGCGATTTTGCGGGTGGCGATGAAGGCTGGGGAACGAGACGCACCGGGCGCCCCTGCCTCCACGCGGCAAAGGTAGATGCCGGTGGGCAAGGCGTCTCCCCGGGCATCGCGGGCCTCCCAAGGCAGGCGATGGCTGCCCGCCGGCAGCACCCCCGCATCGACACTCGCCACTCTCCTGCCAGAGGCGTCGTAGAAGGTCAATTTCACCGCGCAGGGATGAGGGAGGTCCAGAACGAAGGTGGTACCACTGTTGAACGGGTTGGGGAAGCCCCCGCGCAGCGCAAAGACCTCCGGCAGCGGAGCCTGTTCCGTGACCACCTGCGTGCCGCGCGGGCCGCAGAAGAGGAGGTAGCAGAAGCTGCGCATCGGCACCAGGAGGAAATTGCGGTAGACGCGGCCGACTCGGAGTCTCTCCCACCGGGAACGTGCAGTGTCGAAGCGGTACACCGGCATGGCCGATGGCTCATTGGCGCCTGTTGCCACCAGGTCGGCCTGGGTGTAGGGCATCGCCACCGTCACCGAGTCAAGGAAGCTCAGGCCGTCCGGTCCAAGGTAGAACGTGGGACCCACAGCCAGAAGCGAGTCCGGAAGCGGTGGCGGGCTGGGAGCCACGGCGATTGTCATCGTGGTCGAGTCGGAGAGGGCGTCGGCAGGAACGCTGATCTGCAGCTTGTGCACGGGGTCGGTTACAAAGCCGCCCTGCGGGCCAATCGTCTCCATGGCCGTAACGAGCACCGGATAGGGCCCGAGGGTGAAGGTGAAGGTGGTGTCGAGGGTGTGCGGGCGCGAGGCCAGGTCAGCCGCTTGCACGCGGACCTCAACCGGCCTTTGGGGAGCAAGTGGCACAGCCGGCACGAAATGCAACGTCGCCAGCCCGTCGCGCACGCGCAAGGTGGCCTGCTGTCCTGGCAGGACCGAGCCGCCGTTGACGACCGTGGTGCCGTTCACGCTGACGACGACCGACTTGGCGTCGAGCCCGCGTCCGCCAGGATTGTCGCTGATAGCTAAATCAATTGCCGTGTTCGTGGGCACGAAGGTGGCACCGGCAGGGGGATAGACATAGACAAGAAGCGGCGGCAGCACGTCCGATGCCACAAAGTGCGCCACCACCGCCTTTGGGCAGTCCACCGCCAAGGTCGCAGGGTTGTCGCTGCCGGTCAAATGGCCGCTCCACCGGGCGAACTCATAGCCTTGCGCCGAGTCGGGCCTCGCCGTCAGGGTTACGGAAGCGCCTTCCTGGTACCAGCCACCCGGGGGTGACAGCTCCACCGTGCCAGCTCCTTGCGGCTCGACGGCGATGGATACGGCGTACTCCGCCCGGAAGGAAGCGGTGTAGAACGCCCCGCTTGAAGCAGTGATGGTGTGGCTCTGAGCGCCGTGGTCGCTCCACTCCTCGAAGACGTAGCGGAGGCCAGGTGCCACAGCCTGTGGCGACTCCACGGCGATGAGGTGACTGGACCCCGGGGCCCAGACGAACTCCTGCGGAGCAGTGTATCGGGTGCCGTCCACGATTATAGAGAGGCCTTCGGGTACGGTGGCGATCGTGGTGTGCCCGATCTTCACAAAGTTCGCCGTGACCTGTTTCGGCTCGGTGACGAGCAGAGTGTCAGGGTTGTCTGTCCCGACAAGGTCGCCGCTCCAGCCGGCGAAAAGGTAACCCTGGGCGCCATTTGCCGTGGCCTGGAGCAGAAGAGCTTCGCCCTCGGCAACCCATGCGCCTGGTGGCGGCGGCACAATGCTCCCTCCCTCAGGAGGCGAACACGCCGTGGCGACGAAAAACTCCTTCTGGTAGTGGGCGACGAACACGGCCGGTCCGGTCACCGTCACAGAGTGGGTCCGGGCGCCGCCGTCGTTCCAGAACTGGAAGGTGTGCCTGAGGCGGTCATATTGCTGGGGGGACACGGCCTCCACGGTGTGCACCGAACCGGGTTGCCAGACAAAGTCGTGCGGCGTCAGACACGAAGTGCCATCCACGATGACCAGCAGGTTTTCTGGTTCAGAGGTGACGCGCACCATGCCCATGGGCACAAAGAGCGCGCTGACCTCTTTGGGCCGGTCGATGAGAAGCGAAGCAGGGTTGGCGTTTCCCTTGAGATCCCCGTCCCAGCCGCCAAAGGCAAATCCCGGTGAAGGGGAGGCGTGCACGAGCAGCACCGAGTCCGCCTCGAACCAGTCGCCAGGAGGTTGGGGAGTCACCGTCCCGCCCTCGGGCGGCTCCGCGGTGATGGCGAGGTAGAACTGGTCGCCCCACTCGGCGGTGACCGTCCGCGGGCCGCGCATGACCAGTGTCCCGGCCGGCTGAGTGCCGGAAAAGTGGCCGCTCCAGCGGCGGAAGACGTGGCGCCTCAGGCCTTCCACTTCAGGCGAGGTCACGGCGAAATGGGCCGTTGCACCGGCCGGGTACCAACCTGCGCCGACAGGACTGCCGTAGGGGGAAGAGACGGTCAACTGGTACTGAGTCTGCCAGCTTGCCACCTCGGTGACGGGACCTTGTACCACGATCGTCCCTGTGCTGTCTGGGCCGGTGTAGGAACCTGGCCCGGTTCCGGTCCATCCGGCAAAAACCCGCCTGGTGCCTGCGCTGTCGTACACGACGCATGGCTGCACGCGGAAGAGCGCCTGGCTACCCTCGTCGTGCCAGCCGGCGCCGGAAGCCGTGCAGTACGGACTGAGCACGGTGAGCAAATGTTGGGTCTTCCACAGGGCGGTGACGGTTTTTGGCCGGTCCATGAGCACGGTTCCAGACGGAGAGGTGCCCGTGAAGTCGCCTGTCCACTGCTGGAACAGGTGGCGCGTGCCAGCCTGTGAATCGGGGGTGGTGACGCTGAAAGCTGCCTGCGCGCCGCTGTCATACCACCCTTGACCGCGCGGAGAGCCATGCGCCGACTGCACGGCAAGGAAAAACTGCGTGCGGAAACGCGCCACCAGCGTGTCGTCCCGGGCCGGTGTGACGAGGTTGTGCGTGCGTGGATTGCCGTCGCTCCACGAGTCAAAGAGGTATTGCACCCCAGCGCCCCCTGCCTGTGGCGAGGTGGCAGACACAGTGTGCACCGAGCCGGGGAGCCACGAGAAAGTGCGCGGTATGACATAGCTGACCGTGTCCACCACAACGGTCAGGCCAGGTGGTTCGGTGCGAAAGGTGAGCAGGGCGAGGCGAACAAAATTCGCCGTGGCTGCCGTGGGCCCTGTCATGACAAACGATAGAGGGTTGACGGTGCTATTGATGGTGCCGGACCAGCTGCCCCAAGCGTAGCCGGGAGCAGGCGTGGCCACCAGCGTCACCGTGGCGCTGCTGTCGTACCAGGCGCCAGGCGGTGCCGGCGAAACCGTGCCCCCTGCAGGCGGGTTCTGAGCAGTGGTGAGGAAAAATTCGGTGTGCCAGATAGCCGTTTCGGTGACAGGCCCGTGCATGGTCACGGTGGCGGCGGAGTCCGGGCCCGAGTAGGAACCGGAGCCAGTGCCCACCCAGCCGCTCAAGCTCATGCGTCTAGCCTGGCCGGCCGGGACATGACGATCCACGCGGAAGGAAGCCACACTGCCGGCATCGTACCATCCACCACCGGTGGGCGCGCCGTAGGCAGAAGCCAACGTGAGCAGGTACTGGGTCCGGAAGGTGACGACAAGGGTGTCGTCGCGCGCGGGCACCGTGTAGGCGTGGGACAGGGCGCCGCCGTCGCTCCAGGAGGAGAAGACGAATCGCGTGCCGGCCGCCTCACCCTGCGGCGAGGGTGCCGAAACGGTGTGGCTGCTGCCCGTCGGCCAGAGAAATGTCTGTGGGCTGGAGTAAGCGACGTTGTCCACTTGGTATGTGAGCGTGGCAGGATCGCTGTGCACGACAATGCGGCGCAGCGGTTGCGTCGTGCCCGAGAGCGCCACAGTCTGGGGAGAGTCGGTGAGATGGGCCGTGCCCTTGTACGCGCTCACCGCGATGAGGTTGTTGGCCACCCCTTCAGAGGGTCCGAGACGAGGATAGATGCTTACCAGACCATCGGCGTCGGTCTCCAAGTCCCGCCAGGTCTGTCCGGCCAGGCTGCCGCCGCCAGCCGTGATTTGAAAGTGCACCGTGTGACGGGGCAGCGCATTCCCTTGGGCATCCACCACCTTGAACACTACCGGCAAGAGGGTGAGCTGTCCAGGGGGAGCGCTCTGTCCGTTTCCGGAAACGTACACCAGGCGAGAGGCGCTGGCTGCCTGCGTTTCAAACCAGAGAAAGACGCTGTCTTTGGTGAGGGTCGCGGTGCCGTAAAGCTGTGTCCGGGCGCTACTTCTTCCCTTCAGGTAAGCGTCAAAGAGATTGACCAGGTGCTCCTTGGTGATGGCCAGCTGCTGGGCGCGGGTGATGGTCGCGGGTGTATCCACGCTGTCAAAACCGGTATAGTCGGAAAACTGCATGTGGTTGCCGCCCTTGACCACCAATAAGGCCTTGTCGGGGTTACCTCGCTCGTAGAGCGGGCGCCCGATGGCCTCCACCGAGTTGATGGCGTCCAGCTCGGCGCCGAGTATGTGAATGGGCGTGTGCACATTGGGCATCTTGT
This sequence comes from candidate division KSB1 bacterium, assembly GCA_024655945.1. Taxonomy (NCBI): domain Bacteria; kingdom Pseudomonadati; species Candidatus Zhuqueibacterota bacterium. Next base: position 594,155 of record JANLFK010000001.1, on the reverse strand, counting down.
TGAAGGAGTAGTTGCCCGGGTTATTGGGCGCGATGGCGCAGGTCACCCGCACACGGCCGTCGTCGGCGGCCACGCCGACCACAGTGCCGCCGCCGAAGGAGTGGCCGAAGAGCCCTATCTTGCCGGGATCTATCGCCTGATAGAACACGGAGCCTGGCACGGTGCGCGCATTCAGCGCCTGGGTGATGCAATCGCGCAGGTCCTCGTTCCAGGTGTAGGCGCTGGGACTGTCCACGTCCGGAAACTGAGGCGCCATCACCACATAGCCACTGGCTGCCAGGTGTTCGTAGTAGCTCAGATAGTGTTCCACCTGCATGCGTTTGCCAATGGCGAAGACCAGCAGGGGATAGGGTGCTCCGGAGGTGTTCAGGGGGGCCCCGCTGCCGGAACTGGTGGCAGGGTAGTAAACGGCGGTGTGCAGTGTGCGCCCGGCGCGGTAAAAGGTAGTGTCGCGGCGACCTACGCCGTACTGCTGCAGTTCATCTGCTGATAAGACGGTGGGAGCCGCTAAGAAGAACAGCAGTGGCGCCGCAAAGTGCACAAGCCCCAGAAGGGGAGGTACCACAAGCCTCGGCCTTCGCCGCCAAGGTCCGCGTGTGCCATCCCACGTGCTCTCGCTGTCCATTCTACCCGCAGTGCTGCTCGCGATCCTCGTGCCTTACTCCACTGACTCCTTGAATTTACCGGCGGTCGTCACTTTTTGCAGAAGATCGAGGGCCGGGTTCAAGACCCCACGGCTCCTGCGTATTTCGCAGACACCCCCTTGCAGGAGATGTCGCGCGGTATTTGTCTTCTGGTTGGCAAGTCGGCTCTTGAGGGCACCCGCCATGCTTCCGCCCATAGCCAGAAAGGACTCCACCGAGGAGTCCTTTCTGACCTGTTGCGGGAATGTGTGGGAATCGAACCCACCTTCCGCACTGTTCAGCACGGAACAACGGGTTTGAAGCCCGCGGGGCCCACCAGGGACCCATCCATTCCCGTGGTACCTGTTAAATGTAAGCAAAATGGGGCAAAGCCTCAAGGGAAAAATCGGGCGGAGTCAGCGACCGAATGAGACCTGAACCTTCCCGAAATCTCGCACGTAACGGGGGCGCCGGATGGAGTAGACGCCGTCCCTGCCCCAGGGCACAGTGACCCGGCCAATGAGCTCCCGGTGCTCAAGAGCATCCTTGTCGAAAACGAACAGCGTTATCGTCTTGGCCTCAACCGCAGGGAGCAGGAACTCCTCGTCCCAGACAGGGTCTTTTTCGTCCTGGCGCACCTGGGTAACGCCCACCAACAACGTGTCGACGTACACCTCCACGAACGGGTCAGACACGCCGAAGTATTTATCCATGGGGTAGATGTCGAAGCCACGTTCGATGCGGATGACGAGCCGCCCCTTCTTGTGGCGTTCGGCCACCTGCTGCGCAAAAGTGGGCACAAGCCGAGTGCACAGCTCAGCCAGAGTCGCCGCTTCGCCATGGAATGTTTCAACCGCGCGTGTGGCAGTCAGAGAGGAGGTGAGGGTCAGGGCAAAACTGCCACCTGTCCTGGTGAGCTTTCCCTCGATGACCTCGTCGGCGAGGGGTTGGTGCCCTGAAGTCTGTGCCGACCCCTCGAGCCCCGGGGTGGTTGCCGGCAGCAGTTCCAGCACACCTGTGCTCGCTAAGCACTGCTGCAACTCTGCGGCTATGGAATCGGCCTGCTGCGGCGTGGCCTGTCCGTGGGCAACGGGGCCGCGCAACAAGATCCCGGCCTTTTGGCAGGCTGCCGGCGTTGCCTGCAGCAGGCAAAGTGCAGTGAGGAGGAGAAGCGAAGACCTCATGGTCGTTCCCCGGCCGCCGGAAATCTCATCGGGCTGCATCTTTCTTCCTCAGAACACGCGCCTCCCCCCTGCGTTCAGTGAACCCCTGCTCGTCGAAGTGGAGCAGAAGCGGCAGGGCATAGCGGCGGCTGGTGCCCAGCATTTCGCGGAAGGCGCTCACCGTCACTTCCTCGTGGGTGGCAAAGTAGTCGGCAAGTCGCTTCTGGGCCTCGGCGACAAGGGTTTGCGGCAGGTAGATGCCTTCCTCTACGCGGAGCACTTCGCCCAGGGCGTACAGTGCCGCCAGGACGCGTTCCACGTCTTCACGCCTCCGGCCCAAGGCTCTTGATAGCTCCTCGGTGCTAGGCGGGGAGAAGCGTGCCGCGACGAGTGCCTGCAATAGCTCTTCTCGCAGGGCTTGATCGGCAGGGGAGAGCACGATGCGGTGCGTGGACAGGGCGACCAGGCCGCCATTCTCCTTGACCTCGCCGCTGTGCCGGAGCTCATCCAGTGCGGCGGTGAAGAGGGTTTGGTCCAGCCCACGGCCGATCGCCTCGCGCAATTCGGCGCGCGGCATGCCCGCTCTGAGGGGAAACTGGGCGTGGTAGCGCCGCAACTCCGCAAGCGCCGCCTCTTTGACCGCCACTACGCTGCCAGGCAAGGCGTAGGTCGGCTGGCGCTCAGAGCCGAGCCTGAGCAGCGTGCCGTTCTGCACCAGGCGCCCCACCAGTTCTTCTGCGTTCGGCTGGGCAAGTCCTGTCCCCTTGGTGAGTTGAGCGAGCGAGAGGGGCTGCAGCGGCTGCGCCTGCAGCAAAGCCATCACCGTCTCTTCTGGAGTGTCCTTCTCCAAGGCGGCCATCTGCTGCAGCACCTCCGGGCGGAAGCGCCGATGCGGGCGCGGATTGGCGTCCAGAATCACGCCGCCGCCGATGGTCATGGGCGGGGAGTACTGCCGGATCACGAAGCGGTCCAGGCGGCGTGCCGTAATGACTTCCTCCAAGCGGAGCTGGGCGAACGTCGACCCGCCGGGGGGGAGGTCGTTGTGCTCGAGCAGGGAAACCCGAGCCATGAGCTCGCGGGTGCCCACGTGCAGGCGGACGCGCGTGTTGTGGCGCAGGGAGCGTCCGGCTGCCGGCAAAAGGCGCAAGCGCACATCCAGCAGGGTCGAGGGCGTGAAGTATCCCGGGCTCGCCAGCACGTCCCCTCGCTGCACTTCCTCTTTGTGAACGCCAACCAGGTTCAAGGCTGCCCTATCCCCTGCGCGCACGAGCGTGACGTCGCGGCCGTGCGTCTGCAAACCACGCACCCGCACCAAGCGGCGCTGGGGATGGAGCTCAAGTTCGTCACCCACCTTTGCCGCGCCCGACAGCACCGAGCCGGTGACCACCGTGCCGAAGCCTTTCATGATGAACGAGCGGTCCACAGGGAGCCAGAACACACCCTGGTCGGAGCGCGAAGGGGTGCTGGCGATGAGCTCATCTAACGCCTGGCGTAGCTGTGCGATCCCCTCACCAGTGACGCTCGACACCGGAATGATGGGCGCCTCCTGTAAGAAGGTGCCCTGCACCAGATTGCGCACGTCGGCAGTCACCATGGCTACCCATTCGCTGTCGACCAGGTCAATCTTGGTGAGGGCAATGACCCCCCGCTTGAGTTCGAGCAGGGTGAGGATGTCCAGATGTTCGCGCGTCTGCGGCATCACCCCGTCGTCTGCCGCCACCACGAACAGCACGGCGTCCACCGTGCTGACCCCTGCCACCATGTTCTTGACAAAACGCTCGTGACCCGGGACGTCGATGAACGCCGCCCGCTCGCCCAGGAAGGCAAAGCCGAGGTCAATGGTCAGACCCCGTTCCTTCTCCTCTTTGAGTCGGTCCGGATCCGTGCCGGTCAGTGCCTTGACCAGAGCCGATTTGCCGTGGTCGATGTGTCCGGCCGTGCCGATGATGACGTGTGCCATACTCTCCTCGTGCACCTCCTGGGTGACTAAGTTACAGCTTTCGCAGAGAAATGCAAGGGAAAAGTTGTGCGGGCATAGGCACCTCCCCGGCGCACGGGAGTCCCGGCGGGCAGGGCACACAAAGAGAGCGTAGAGGCCAGTACGTGGGTTTTCATTTCGGGAGAATCTTCCCGGGAACCGGCTTGCTGTTCTTGGCAGGGGTTCTCCCGACTTTGGAGGGCCCTTCCGCACAGCAGCTACCTGGACGTATATTTAGGGCGTCGCAAGTGGAGCCGCAAGAGCGGCGAGAGGGACGAATGCGAGCGCGGAGGTGCAAGGAGAAAAATGACCACTAGTGCCCCAGGCCCAGTGACCATCGAAGAGGTCAAGAAGTACTGGAACGAGAATGTCATCGGCATCGAGGTGACCGACAAAGAGCCTGGCACGCCGGAGTTCTTCGACGAGCTGGAACGCTACTATGACATCAAATACCGGGAGGAAGAGCTGTACGCTCGCCACGCCGACTTTGCCGGCAAGAAGCTCCTTGAGGTGGGGTGCGGGTGGGGGAGAGACTTGATCAAGTACGCGCGCAACGAGGCCATCGTCACGGCGGTGGACCTGACCGAGAGCGGCGTGGCGCTGGCCCGCAAATATCTGGAATACCGTGGCCTCAAAGGGGACGTGCGCGTGGCCAGTGCCGAGGAGTTGCCCTTCGAGGACAACTCTTTCGATGTGGTCATCTGCATCGGCGTGCTCATGTGCACGCCAAACATCCAAAAGGCTATCGACGAGATTTATCGCGTGCTGCGTCCCGGCGGCGAGGCGGTGGTCATGCTCTACCACAAGTGGTCCTGGTACAATCTGCTGGTGCGCGTCTCCGGGATCGGCTACGAGACGCAGGGAGTGGACGCCCCGCTGATTGCCACCCATTCGCGGCGGGATGTGCGCCGCCTGTTCGGCAAGTTCTCGAGCATCAAGATGCACATGACCGGCTTTCCCATGAAGACGGTGAAACGACACGGGCTGTTGGTCGGCCTGTACAATTCGATTTTTGTGCCGGCCTTCAATGCCCTTCCCAGACGGCTTACCAGGTCCATCGGCTGGCACATCTACATCGACCTGAGGAAGTGAAAGGCAGAGGAGGAGAAAGTTCGGTGGCTTTTTCCAAGGAAAGCCGGCAGTACTGGGAGACATATGTCAACGACATCGAGGTGGCCCAGCACGAGGTGGGCACCCGGGAGTTCTTCGAAGACCTGCGTACCTTTCGCTACGATCCCAGCCGCATGGGGTACATGCTGGAGGAGATCCGTCGGCTGGGGCAGCTCCACCCAGGAGGCCGCGTGCTGGAGGTGGGCTGTGGCCCCGGCACCGACCTGCGGCAGCTCGCCGCCATTGGCCTGAAGCCAATAGCCATCGATATGACCCTCAACGGGGCGAGGCTCGCCAAACAACACTTGCGCACCTTTGGCCTTGAAGGGCAAGTCGTGGTGTGCGATGCCGAGAAGCTCTGTTTTGCCAACGACTCTTTCGACGCCGTCTGGTCGGCAGGGGTCCTGCACCACGTGGACGACACCGAGGGAGCCATCGGCGAGATCCACCGTGTGCTCAGCCCAGGGGGGACGTTTGTCGCCATCCTTTACCACAAGTACTCCTGGCTCTATTTCCTGTCCAAGGCCTTTCGGGTGAACATTGAGCACACCGACGCAGAGGCCCCCATCATCAAGACCTACTCCAAGAGACAGGGCAGGGAACTTTTGCGTCAGTTCAAAGACGTGGAGGTCTACCTCGAGCGGCCGCCTCGGCCCGCCAAGAGCACCCGGAAAGGGGTGAAGGCCTTCCTGTTCAATCGGGTGTTCTGTCGTGTGTTTATGATTCTTCCGCAGGCCTGGGGCAAAGCCATCGGTTGGCATTTGGTGTTGCGCGGCCGAAAGTAACCAGCGCAGCACCAGGCCGGGGCGCGTCTGGACACCGCCTCCTGCGCACCTGAGTCACGCCGCCCGGCTGTTTGCCCATTGGCTCCCTCCGCAAACCCTTCCGTCGCAGCGCATTTTTGTCTTGACAATCTCTGGAAAAGTGCTATCTTAGAGCAGGGCAAAATCTTCCCACTTGCAAGGAGGGCACGTATGGCGGCGCGAATTCGTCTCGGCACGGGGTTTAACACCTCGTTCAAGGTGCTCCACACCTGGTTTGGCCAGTTCCTGGTGATGGGCTTTCTTTACTTGGCTATCCTGGGCATCGCGAAGAGCTTCTGGGCGCTCTTGCCGTTCTCTCTGCCCCTGATGTTTGCGATGCTGTTCGTGCTCAAACCTGGGTTCGACTGCGGTCTGACCTATGCTGCGCTGCGCGCCCACGACGAGGCAGGTCCTGTGCAGGTGGGCGACCTCTTCCGTGGGTTCGATTATCTGAGCAGTGCGGTGCCGGCGGCCATTGTGGTGGCGCTTTTCCAGGCGGCAGCGGCCCTCCCCGGTGGTGCCATGGTTGCCGGCGGGATTGTCGTGCTGGCAGTGGAAGGGCCCACTGCAGTCGGTGTGCTGCTCATCGTCCTCGGCTCGGTGGTGTTGCTGGCGGGGATAATCGTCGTGAGCACCTTCTACGTGTTCGTCCCGCAGACCATCGTCGACACCAAAGCCGACTTCTGGGCGTGCATGGAGGCGAGCCGCAAGTTGGTCTTTGCCGAATTCTGGGGAGCGCTGGGCACGCTGATCTTGAGCGTGCTCATGGAAATCGTAGGGTTCCTCTTCTGCTGTGTGGGGATCTTCTACACGCTGCCCTTGCGGTTTGCCTTCGTCACCAGCGTCTATCGCACCGGCGTGGCCAAGGCTATGCCAGCACGACCCAGAGGCAGGGAGACCGGCAGGAGGACGAGGCCTTAGCGGGCGCGGGGGGATGGTGCAGCGGAGTTATTAGCTCTTTCTCAAGATAATGCGCGGATGGCGAGTCTGGTCACACCCCAGATGGCCTTGTGCACGTATTTTGCAGCGTGGAAGGTGTGCCAGCCACGACCGCAAGCGACGGGCGGGCAACGGGGCCTCGTCTGAGCCCGAGGGTGGCTGAGTTGCCGCCAGTGGCTCAAAACGAGACCTCTCTGCCGGATTCCGGGACACGCCGTTCCCTTCGCTAATTGCCGGAGAATCAGGGGCAAAGCGCGGTCTGGCGTTATTCCCGGCAGGTAGCATCCACTTTGCCGTGACAGTCTGAGGGTTGGCCAGAAATGGAGGTAGCCATGGGTTTGAGAAGGATAGCAGGCGTATGCCTCACGCTGTGGGCCCTCACACTTCCCTTCGCCCGGCGGGCATCCGCCCAGGCCGTGACGGTGACATCCGGGTTGTTCAGCGACGTGCGCACGTTCTACCTCGCCGACTTGGACTTGACGCGCTCGGGCGGTGGCATGCCCATCTTTTGGATCGAGCTGCGCAACACGAGCTCAGCAGCGCAGCAGGTCTACATTCGGCTGCAACTGGAAAGTCACGACTTTGGCGTGCTGGCATGGGGTAAGACCGACACGTTCACTTTGGGTCCAGCTGAAGTGCGGCGGCTTGACAATCAGAACCTGGTTCAAGAAGGTGGTCGGTACTCCTTTGTCGAGTACGATTGGAACCATCAGCTGGCCGCCGAACTTCAGGACTATGTGTTTGCCCATGGCAAATTGCGCCCGGATCTTTATGCATTGACCATCGAGGTGTACGACGCAGGCTCGGCAAGCATGCTGGATGACGCCTCGCTCACCTTGGACATTACCAATCCCTCGACCCTTGATCTCGTGGCGCCAGGCGCCCGCGTCGAGGGCGAGGACCTCCCGCTGGTGTACAGCATTTGGCCGGTCTTTCTCTGGGAGTCGGACATCGACCTGTTTCACTTAGTGGTGGCCGAGAAACCCGTGGATGTCCATGTGCCTATCGATGCCAGCCCGGAGCAAATCTTGCAAGACCAGGTGCGGCTGAGCAAGTACCTACGCGTGCATCGCGGCCCTGGGGCGCCCCCGCCCTCGAGCGGAGACATCTTGGTTGTGCCCTCGACGTTTTTCCAATACCCCGAGACCGGCGTACTGCCTTTGCAGGAAGGGCGTACGTACTTCTGGCGGCTCACCGGCATTGTGCCCACCTCCGGGACGACCGCAGAGATGGAGAGCGAAATCTGGGGGTTCAAGGTGGCTCCCCTCAGCGCGGGGGACACTTCGCCTGAGCACCTCCAGCTCCTTGCGCAGCTGCGCTCGCTCCTGGGGGACGAGGCGCTTGAGGCTCTTTTCGCAGCGGGAGGCCCGCTCCACGGCTGCGTGTTCACTGGCGTGGTGCAGGACGGCGAAGGCAGGGCGATGACTCTGGCAGAGTTGGTGAGCCTGGTAACGCAACTGCGGCAAAGCGGCACCGAGCTTTCCTTCGAAGTGTTGGAACAATAGCCGCGCGGCGTTGAGCAAGTGGTGAGGTGAACGATGTGCTGGAAGAGAGCGCTTGGGACCTTAGGAGTTGTGTTTCTCGTCAGCCTTGCCTTTGCTGACGCTGCCCGGGACATCGCCGTGATTCTGAAGAGCACCGGGAAGGTGGAAATTGGCACCCCGGCCGAGCAGCGATGGAAGCCCGCTGCCCGGGGCACGCGGCTCAGCTCCGGCGCCCGCATACGCACCGGCGAGAACTCCTTAGCCACCCTCATTTTCACCGACGACAAGAGTCTGCTCAAGATTCGCTCCGACACGGAGATTAGCTTAGAAGGCGAGCGACAGGCAGGCACGGTAAGCAAGCGGCTGACCGTCGGCGCCGGCGAACTGTGGGCCAAGATCACCAAGGGAGGAGGCGGCTATCGGCTGGAGACTCCCTCCGGTGTCGCGGCGGTGAAAGGTACCGAGTTCTACCTGCTGGTGGCTGAGGATGGGTCAGCGACGGCCATCGTCTTGGACGGCATAGTGGAACTGATGAATAGCCTGGGCAGCGTTCTGGTCGGCTCTGGCCAGACTGGCACCATGGGGCGGGACACCCCACCACAGGCGTCTGGCTCGCAAAATGTGCCCGACTGGGGCGAAACAGGTGTAAACGTCCAGGCCGAAGAAGGCATGTTGCGCGTCGAGTTTCGTGACGAGAGCGGCGCAAAGCGCTACCTCCTCATCCGGTACAACCCACGCTGAGTCCATGGAAGGAACATTGCGCATGAGAAAGTTCGGCTCCTTAGCACTAGGCCTCCTCTGCATGGCGCTGAGCTTCTTGGCAACGGCGACGGCCCAGGCGCAGGCGGACCTTCAGGCCCGGGTGGTGCACCTGCCGGTGACCAGCGCGTTCGCCGGCGAACCCGTTGAGTTGGCTATCAAGATCGAGGGCACGCCCCAAAGGGCCCTGGAGGCGCGGATCTACTACCGCCGACCGGAGGAGCAGGGGTACCGCTACGTCGAGATGCGGGAGGGGGTCGATCAATGGGTGGGGGAGATCCCTGCCCGGGATGTGGTGGCGCCGCGCATCGAATACTTCATCTCGGTGGTGCTGGACGCAGAGACCATCCTCACTTATCCTGAGTTCAATCCCTACTACGAGCCCCTGCAGGTGCTGGTGAGCGAGCGGCCGACCAAGCCGGAGGTCCGGCCGAAGGTAAGCTACTCGGAGCTGGAGCTCATGGTGTTGAGCCCCCAGCCAGAGGAGAGAGTGGCGGCCCAGGAGGTGGTCGTGGCCTTTTCCTTGCGCGGCGACCCCGCCCAGGTTGACTCCAGTAGCTACCGTCTGCTGCTGGACGACCGCGACGTGACCAAGCGGGCCGAAGTGAGCAGCGCCCTGGTCACCTTTGTGCCAAAGCGATTGCCTCCAGGCAGACATACCGCCGAGCTCAGAGGTGCCGATCGCAACGGTCGTCCCTTGCAGCCGGCCAAGGTGAGCTTTGTAATTACTTCTGGAGGGGTGGCTGGCGCAGCCAGGGAACTCAGCGGACGCGTCTATGCGGACCTGCGCTACGAGGATGTGAGCTCCATTACCGAAGAGACCTACCAGACCGGCGTGTCATTGGCTGGCCAGTATGGGGCCTTGAGCTATCGCACCGACCTCTTCTTGACCTCGCGCGAGAAGAAAAATGCCCAACCCAGGAACCGGTACTCTCTCCGCTTGGATCTCCCCTGGCTGGGCGTGCAAGTGGGTGACGCGACCCCGCGTTTCAACGACCTGGTGCTATGGGGCAAGCGGGTGCGCGGCGTGTACGGCTACCTGCATACGGGGGTGGTCAATGTGGACATCGTCTACGGCCAGACCTACCGGGCTGTGGAGGGCCTTGGAGACTCCACCGGGGTGCGGCGCTTCGGCACTTATCGCCAGATGCTCTACGGCTTCCGCCCCAGCCTTGGCCGGCCCAACCGATTTCTCATTGGCCTGAATTTCCTCAAGGTCAAAGACGATACCCTCTCGGTGGTCTGGGGACCTTCTGCGCGCGACAATGTGGTGGTCGGGCCGGACCTTTACATAGCGCTGGACAAGCGCCGCATCGAGCTGCAGGCTGCAGCCGCCATGAGCATGACCACCATGAACACCTTGCCCGGCTCCCTCAGCAAGGCCAGGATCGACTCCATCTTTGGCGAGGACATCCCGGTTGACCCCAAGCAATTCGAGAAGCTGCTGATCATCAACGATAGCACCACGCCCATCGACCCGCGGCATCTCAGCTCGCTGGCCTACAACGTGACCCTGCGCTTGAACTACCTCGGAAACCTGATACGCATCGGTTACAAGTCCATAGGTGCGGAGTACTACTCGCTGGGCAATACCTTCCTCCGGAGGGATATTCGCGGGTGGTACGCATCGGACCGGGTACGGCTCTTCCGCAACCAACTCTTCTGCACACTGGGGATGGAGCGCTACCAGGATAATTTCTCCAGGGACAATGGTCAGCCGGCGCTGGATCTGACCACGTTCAGTGTTGCACTCTCGTACTTTCCGGGCAAGGGCCTGCCGCGCGTGAGCGTCGACTATCGTCGCCGGCTGCGCGACAACGGAGTCGATTCCCTCTACGCGGCCCAGGCCGATACCTTTGCCATCGGGGAGAACAACCTGACGCAGGACTACATGGTGCAGCTGGCGCAGGATTTTGAGCTATTCGACCTGCGGCATACGGCCAGCCTCAATTGGATCACCTCAGATCGCGCCGACCGTCTGGCGAGCAGGCGGCTCGTTGGCGGCTATGCGAGCGACGTCAGCACCGCCATGCGCGTACTCTCCCTGCGCAGCAAGTGGAACGTGCCGCTGGTGACCACGGTCAACTATGCTTGGAACGACAACGAGGCGCTGGGAGGGACGAGCCAGTTCAATTTCAAGATGGGAGACCTCGGTGCCGAATACCGCCTGCTTGGCGAACAACTGGTGCTCAACGGCAGCGTGCGGCGGATATCGGCGCACGGTCTGATTGGCACTGACGGAACCATCAAGTACAACAAGACCAGCTACCTGCTGGGCGCGGTGTACCGACCGGTGCCATCGCTCTTCTTGCACCTTGATCTGTCCTACATCAACTTTATCGACCGCGGCATCAACGCGGATGGCTCGCCGCGTCCATCGTATGACGACCTCCTCGCGCGCCTGCGCGTGGAAAAGCGCTTCTGAGGGCAGGCGGCGACCCAGTGGGATGAGCAGGCAGTGAGGCGGCGAGAAGTCAGGGCAGCATGGGGTTGAAGCCCGTGCATGACACCCCCACCTGGCGATGATGCGAGCGGCAGCGAGAGTGTTTCTCGGCTGCCGTTTCGGCATGGAGGCACAGGGCGATGTCCTCGCAAACTTTGCATGGGAGCACAAATGAGGCTGGTGGCGAGTACAGCAGGCTGCACCGCATGTTGGCCGCGGTGTGCGTGCACGGTACGTTGTGCCGCCAAGCGCACAAGAGGCAGCGCGGCCTAGCGTTCGCCTTGGTGTGCAAGGTAGAGGAGAGGCTCTGTCCATTCTGCCGCGCCTACCGCAAGGTCTACGGCCGCAAAGCGCATGAGCCCATGCCCGGGGAAACCGTGCCAGGGGATGGCAGAGCAGGTCTTCCCACAGACCTGACGGAGCTGGAGTGAAGGGGCTGCTCAGGAATAGGTGGGTCGTCACTTCGTTGCTTGCACTGCTCGCCGCAGGTGCTGCCCTGCTGGTGAGCGTCGTCCCCGTTTTCCAGAATCTTGAGCTGCGAACCGTCGACGCCCGCTTTGCCCTGCGCGGGCCGCTGGTCTATCCCGACACGCAGATTACCGTGGTGGCGGTCGACGACGAGGCTTTTGCCAGTGTGCCTGGGACCTGGCCTTACCCACGATCCTACTTCGCGCGTGCGGTGCGCAACTTGAAGGAGGCCGGGGCCCGTCTCATCGTCTTGGATATCGAGTTCACCGAGCCCTCCGGTAGCAAACCTGAGGAGGACGCGGAATTTGCGCAGGCCGTGCGTGAGGCTGGCAATGTGGTGCTTGCCGCCAAGGTGGTGTACGACCAAGGCCCGCGGGGCATCATCTCCTCGTACGTCCTGAAGCCCTTCGCCACCCTCGCAAGCGCCGCTGCGCGCACCGGCATCGTCAACTATGACCACGATGCGGACGGCTTCTTGCGCCGCTATCTACTTTTCGTCTCTGCGCAGAAAAAGACCTGGTACTCATTGGCAGTCCAGGTTGTGAGTTTGCTTGAGGGAGTCCCTCCCAGCAAGTTAGACCCGGAAAATGCGCGCGAGCTGGTGGTCGGCAGCAGGCGGATCAAGAAACACGGCGCCAACACCATGCTCATCAACTTCCGCGGACCGGCAGGCACCTTCCCCACCTACTCATTGGCTGATGTCTTAGATGACGCAGAGTTCCAGTTGCGTGGCGATGCCGACGTGGACTACATGGAACTCTTCAAGCGGGCGGGCAAGGACGCCCTGCAGTCGCTGGACTTTGGCGAGAGTCCTTTCCGCGGCAAGATTGTGCTCATCGGCGCTTCGGCAGAGGAGCTTGGCGACAACAAGCTGACCCCGTTTTTTGAGTTCGGGGGGAGGCGGTTGAAAATGCCTGGGGTGGAGATGCACGCCAACGCCATCGACACCATGCTCCGGGGCGACTACTTGGCCACTATGCCTTTTGGGGCACAGGTAGCGTTTCTCCTGGGCCTTGCTATCATGGCCGGGCTGGTGGCGCGCCTGTTGCGGCCGATGTTCGGCTTAGTGGCGATTGTGCTGCTGGTGGCGGCAGTGGTGGGCTTCGGCCTGCACCTCTTCGTGAGCGCGCGGCTCATCATGCCCCTGGTGGCTCCGATCCTGAGCATCGGGGCCAGCTACATCGCCAACACCGTGCATCTGGTGGCTGCCGAGCGGCGGGCCAAGCGCTTCTATCGCCAGACCTTCCAGCACTATGTGGCCCGCAGTGTCGTGGACAAGATGCTGGAAGACGGCGAGCTCCCCAAGTTCGGCGGCGAGCGCAAGGAGCTCACCGTGCTCTTCTCCGATATCCGCGGCTTCACACGCTACGTGGAGCATCACCAGCCAGAGGAGATCGTCCACAACCTGTCGCAGTACTTCACGCTCATGGTGGAAGTCATCTTCCGGCACGACGGCACCCTGGACAAGTTTGTGGGGGACCAAATCATGGCGCTCTTTGGTGCGCCGTACTACTTTGCCGACCACGCCGAACGGGCCTGTCGCACGGCGGTGGAGATGGTCAAAGAGCTGCGCACCCTGCAAAAGCGATGGTCTGATGCGCGCTGCGAGTACTTTCAGATGGGCATAGGCATAAACACCGGGCAGATGATCGTCGGCAACCTGGGCTCGGCCCAGCTCTTCGACTACACCGTGATCGGCGACGAGGTAAACCTGGCTTCGCGCCTGGAGGGAGCTAACAAGTTCTACCAGACCACCATCATCATCGGCGAGCGAACTTACCGGGAGGCGGGGACCAAGGCGATCGCGCGCGAGTTAGACATTGTCCGCGTGGTGGGGAAGAAGAAACCGGTTCGCATCTACGAGCTGCGCGGCATGGACAGCGTGCCGTGGATCGAGCAGGACCTGATAATCGACACCTACACCCGCGGGCTCAATGCCTATCGCCAGCGGCAGTGGTATCAGGCTCTCAAGGAGTTTCGCCGCGTGCTGCGCTACTTCCCCTCCGATGGCCCTTCGCGGTTGTACACTCAGCGCTGCCTGGACTGCATCCAGAACCCGCCCGCCGAGGGTTGGGATGGTGTGTACGATTTCCGGGAGAAGTAGCTGACCTCTCCCTCAGGCAGCGCTGAGAGCACTTCTCCGGCCCACAGGTTATGTACCCAAGGAGACCCATGGAGAGCGAGAGTATCGTCGTGCTGAAGAGGGTTTGTCGGTTCTACCGCATGGGACAGGCGGTGGTGAAGGCCGTGGACTGCGTGAGCATGGAGGTGCGACGGGGCGAGTTTGTGGCCGTGGTGGGTAGCTCTGGTTCCGGCAAGACGACACTGCTCAATCTCATCGCGGGTCTGGACAGGCCCACTTCCGGTCAAATTATCGTAGGGGGCCGCGACCTCGCTCTCCTGCCTGAGCGGGCGCTCGCCGAGCACCGCAAGCGGGTGGTGGGAATGGTGTTTCAGGCGTTCAACCTCATTCCAGCATTCACCGCAGAGGAAAACGTCGCGCTGCCGCTGATCTTTGCCGGTGCGCCACCGCTCCCACGCAGGCAGCGGGCACGAGAGCTGCTCGGCGCGCTGGGGCTGGGTGAGCGCCTCCACCACCGGCCGGGCGAGCTCTCCGGAGGGGAATTGCAACGTACCGCCATGGCGCGCGCACTTGCCAACGGGCCGGAGCTGCTCCTTGCCGATGAGCCTACGGGAAACCTCGACAGCTCCACGGCAGCCGAAATCATCAACCTTTTGGCTGACCTGCACAGGAGCGAAGGCAAGACTGTCATCCTGGTCACTCACGACGAGCCCATGGCCCGGCGAGTTGCGCAGCGCATCGTGCGGCTCTCCTACGGCCGCATTGTCGGCGAGGAGCTCCTGCTATGAACGTGCGCGACATCATGCGGCTTGCGTGCGGCAACCTCAGGCGTAACCCCTTGCGCGCCGCGCTGACCACCTGCGGGGTGACCATCGGCATAGGTGCTCTGGTCTCGATGGTCTCTTTTGGTACCGGCATGCAGAAAAACGTCGGCGAAGCGCTCGCGAAGCTGGACGCTTTTGCCGCCATTCGTGTGCTGCCGCGCCATGCGGCTATGAACGGCCTGTGGGAAACCCAGACAAGTGGAGAGAGCAAGGCGCTCACCGACAGCGTCGTGAGTCTTGTTGCCTCGCTTCCCGGCGTGGAGATGGCCTATCCAGAAGTGGTCGTCCCGGTACGGTTGCGCGTGGGAGGGCGCGAGCGCCAGACAATGGCACAGGTGATGCCGGTCACGGTCGGACGATATGCTCCGTACAAGGAAATGACCTGGGGACGCTTCTTTGCCTCGGACGCGGCTGCGGAAATCGCGTGCGCGGACCATGTGCTGCGCCGCATGGGCTTCCAGCGCCCCGACTCGCTGGTGGGCAGCACGGTGGAACTCGTGGCAGCGGGCCTGGACCCCTCCGCTCTGCTGCGACTTTTCTCTTCGAGCGGCCCGCCCAAGGCGGAAGAAGTGCTGGTGCCGAAGCTTACACAGGCTACATTGGTGGGTGTGTGGCAACACGAGGAGTTTGGGCCTGCGGGCATGGCCACCTTGGTCATGCCGCAAGGATTGAAAGAACGCCTTGGCGCCATTGGATCCCTGTTCGACCTCTTAGGGGGATTCCAAGCTGGCGGGGGGTATCCCGCCGTGTATGTGCGCGCGGCCAGTGTGGAGATGGTCGAGCCATTGGTGGAGACCTTCGAGGCCATGGGCTATGGCACCTTCACCGTGCTCAATGAGCTGAAAGAGCTGAAGAAGGGGTTTCTCGTCTTCGATGCCTTGCTTGGCGCGGTGGGCACGGTTGCCCTGGTGGTGGCAGCACTCGGCATCGTCAATACCATGGTCATGTCGGTCCTGGAACGCTACAAGGAAATCGGCATCATGAAGGCGGTAGGCGCCACCTCTGCAGAGGTGAAGCTGCTGTTTGTGGCAGAGTCGGCGGCCATCGGGCTCATGGGGGGCTTGGGCGGGCTCGTTTTGGGGTGGCTGGTGACCATCGTGGCCAATGCTGTGGCGAACCACTTCCTCCTCAAGCAGGCAGCGGCGGAGGTTAACTTCTTCTACATACCCTGGTGGTTGGTGGCCGGCGAGGTAGCGTTTGCCTTGGCGGTGAGCGTGGTGGCTGGGCTCTTCCCTGCGCGGCGCGCCGCGCGCGTTGACCCTGTGCAGGCCCTGCGCTACGAGTGAGCCTCTCTTTCGTCCCCAAAAAAGTATTGATTTACTCCGGAAGATTCGTTAAGTTTATCAACAAACTGAAGGCTATCTTGCGCGAGGGCGAAGGTGGCAACGCAGGGCGAGAAAAAGGGCAAGATTCTCTGGGTGGACGACGAGATCGAACTGCTCCGTCCGCACATTCTCTTCTTGGAGAGCAAAGGGTTTGCCGTCACCCCGGTAGCCAACGCCGAGGACGGCATCGAGCTCATCAGGCGGCAGGAGTTTGACCTTGTCCTGCTCGATGAGATGCTGAACGGCATGGATGGCCTTTCGGCGCTTTCGCGCATGAAGGAGCTCAGACCATCCCTGCCCGTGGTAATGGTCACCAAGAGTGAGGAGGAGTCGCTGATGGAGGAGGCCATTGGCGCGAAGATCAGCGACTACCTCACCAAGCCGGTCAACCCCAGCCAGATTCTCCTCATCTGCAAGAAGCTGCTGGAAGGCCGCAAGATTGAGAGTGCGCGCCTGTCACGGGACTATGTTGCCGAGTTTGCCCAGATCGCGGCTGCCATCGCCTCGTCGCCCGACTGGCGGGAATGGATAAGCCTGCACGTGCGCCTCAGCCAGTGGGAAGTGGAGCTGGACCAGCACCCCGACCTCGGCCTCAGGCAGACGCTGGCCGACCAGCGGCGCACCTGCAACATCGAGTTTGGTCGTTTCGTGGAGACTCATTACCCTGCATGGATGCGCGACGGCGACGGACCACCGCTGTCGGTGGACGTGGTGTCGACTTTCCTTGCTCCCCTGCTAAAGGTCGGCAGAAACACCGTGTTCATGGTGATCGACAACCTCCGCCTGGACCAGTGGCTGACGCTCGAGCCAATGTTGTACCCGTACTTCAACGTCACCACGGACTATTACTATTCCATTTTGCCCACGGCGACCCCCTACTCCCGCAACGCCATTTTCAGCGGTCTTTTCCCCATCGAGCTGGGGAGGCTTTTCCCCGATTTCTGGCAGAAGGGGCAGGACGACGAGCAGAGCCAGAACCGGAACGAGCGCCAGCTGCTCGACCAGCAGCTGGCGCGGCTCGGGGTGAGACTGCGCTCGGAAGCCAAGTACATCAAGGTGCTCGACCTGGAAGAGGCGCGCAACGTGGAGAAGAACGCGCGGAGCCTTGGTGGGCTGCCGCTGGTCTCTATCGTGGTGAACTTTGTCGACATTCTTGCCCATAGCCGGAGTGACTCGGAGGTGCTCAAGGAGATCACGGTGGACGAGCCTGCGTACCGCTCCCTGACCAAGTCCTGGTTTGAGCACTCGCATCTCTTCCGCACCCTGCAGGAGCTGGCGGCAGCAGGGGCGACCGTGGTGCTGACCTCCGATCATGGGAGCATTCGCGTGGCGCGGGGGGCGAAGGTTATCGGCGACCGCGAGACTTCCACCAATCTCCGCTACAAATTTGGCAAGAGTCTCAAAGCTGACCCGAAGAATGCGATCATCGTGCGGAATCCGGCCGCCTTCAACCTTCCGCCGCGGGGCCTGAACACCGACTACCTAATCGCCAAAGAGGATTTCTACTTCGTGTATCCGACCAACTATCACCACTACTTGAGCTACTACCGGGACAGCCTGCAGCATGGGGGTGCGTCGATGGAGGAGATGATCCTGCCGGTGGTGCGGCTGGAGCCGAAGTAGCAGAGTGACCGAAGCGATGAGCGACCGCCCCCCCTCCCGGCAGCGTCTCAGCCTTCCCTTGGAACGCCTCAGCAACAGCGAGGAGGAGACTATGTCCTTGGGGGAGCTGCTGGGGGCCAGCCTCGCGCCGGGGAGCGTGGTGGCCCTGTTTGGCGAGTTGGGGGCAGGCAAGACGAGGTTTATCCAGGGGGTGTGCCGGGCCTTGGGGGTCGCGCGCTTTGTGGCCAGCCCCTCGTTCGTGTTGATCAACGAATATCGGGGACGTATGCCAGTCTATCACTTTGATTTCTATCGCATCCAGCGCGAGGAAGAGTTGGCTGAGTTGGGACTCGAAGAGTACTTTTACGGCGAAGGTGTCTGCCTGATCGAGTGGGCGGAACGGGCGCTGCGCCTTCTGCCCCCGGAGCGCATTGACGTGGCCATCGCCACATGCGGGGTTGATGAGCCGAACCGCCGGCGCATTGCCATTGCCCGGCATGGTGGATGAGGGCTGCCCGATGTTGGTGCTCGGCATGGAAACGGCAACCTCCGTGTGCGGAGTGGCCCTCGTGGCGGAGGGTAAACTGTGCGGCGAGGCGCGTATTGTGGGGCCTAACCTGCACAATGAGCGCCTCCATGGCATGCTGCGCTCGCTCTTTGTGCAATGCGCCGTCCGCCCCTACGACTTGCACGGCATCGCGGTTTCCATTGGGCCCGGCTCCTTTACGGGGCTGCGCATAGGGCTGGCGGCAGCCAAGGGGTTAGCGCTGGTGACAGAAACTAAGGTGGTCGGCATTTCCACGTTGCAAGCCCTGGCCCGCCAAGCCACGGAAGCCGCGGAGGTTATCTGTGCCATCATACCCGCAAAGGCGAAGCTGTTCTACCTTGGCCAGTTCCGACAGGAGGATGGTGCCTTGGAGCTGCAAGGCAGCGTAGAGGTGGTGGCCGCAGAGGCCTTGCCCGAACTGGTACCAGCAGGAGCGGTGGTGGCCGGTCCTGGCTGCTGGCATCTTGACCCGGCTATTTTGCGCGCAGTGCGGCAACGGGCAACGGTGGACTTGTCCCTGCGCAGCTTCCCCAGTGCAGCCAGCGTTGCCGTGTTGGGTTATCAGAGGCTTGTGGCTGGGGCGTGCGATGACGTGGTGAGCCTGGAACCGCAGTATGTGCAGGAGTTCGTGGCTGCAACCCCGAAGCGAATTATCGACCTGCAGAGCTGAGGTGCCCTTGCGTGAAGCTGTCATATGACCAACAAGCACCCTTGCCTGCGTTGACTGAACTGCCGGTGCAGTTTACTACCTCGGACGGCAGGATGCTGGTGGTGCGCCACATGGAACTGGCCGATCTGCCGATGGTGGTGGAAATCGAAAAGGAGTGCTTCTCAAGCCCTTGGTCGGCGCGCAGCTTTGCCTCCTGTCTTGCCGACCGCGACACGGTGTTCAGCATCGTGGCGACCGTTGACGAGAGGGTGGTTGGCTACGCGGTGAACTGGCTGGTGCCGCCCGAAATCCACATTGGCAACATCGCGGTGGCGCCCGGCTTTCGCCGGCTGGGGATCGCCCGGCAGCTGCTCAACACGGTTCTTGCCTACGGCCGGGCACGGCACTGCTCGGTGGCCCACCTGGAGGTGCGGGTGTCCAATGTGCCGGCCATCGGTCTGTACGAGCAGATGGGTTTCCGGAGGGTGGGACTCCGCCGCGGCTACTATGAAGACAGTGGCGAAGACGCACTGTTGATGAGCCTCAGCATCGGAGCGTGACGAGACGGCAATGGACTGGTTCAAGCGTACGAAGAAGGGGCTGATTCCGCAGGCCAAGAGGGATCTACCAGATGGCCTGTGGGTCAAGTGCGAGCAATGCGGAGAGATCTTGTACCGCAAGGAGCTGGCGAACAACGCGCACGTGTGCATGAAGTGCGGCTACCATTTCCGCATCGGCAGCCGTGACTACGTGCGCATCCTGCTGGACGAAGGTTCGGTGGAGGCGTTCAACGACAACCTGCTGTCGGTTGACCCCCTGGGCTTCAAGGACAGCAAGCGCTACCGAGACCGCATCAAGGAGGCGATGAAGAGTTCCGGCCTGCCTGAGGCCATCCGCACCTTCACCGGCAGCATTTCGGGCATCAAGGTCGTGCTCTGCGCCATGGACTTTTCCTTCATCGGCGGCAGCATGGGCTCCGTGGTGGGCGAAAAGGTGGCGCGGGCCGCCGATGTGGCCCTCAAGGAACGTTGGCCGCTCATCATTGTCTCCTCCTCAGGAGGAGCGCGGATGCAGGAGGCCGCCTTATCCCTGATGCAGATGGCCAAGACCGCAGCCCGCCTCGCCTTGTTGGACGAAGCGCGCGTTCCCTGCATCTCCATCCTCACCAACCCGACGACTGGAGGAGTGACGGCGAGCTATGCCATGCTGGGCGATCTCAATTTGGCTGAGCCTGGCGCCCTGATCGGTTTTGCTGGCCCGCGCGTGATTAAGCAGACGATCGGGCAGGACCTGCCGGAGGGATTCCAACGCTCCGAGTTCTTGCAGCAGCACGGCTTCGTGGACGCCATCTTTGACCGCCGCGAGATGAAGAAGAAGCTCACCACGATCCTCGAATTCTTCGGCTACGCGCCCACTCATGCCTGATCGGGGGGACCATGAGCAGAGAGCACAAGGGTAAGAGGGTGCGCATTCTTTTGACCAACGATGACGGCATAGCCTCTGCAGGCCTACAAGCCCTGTATGAAGAACTGCGCAAGGTGGGCGAGGTCATCGTTGTTGCGCCGGATGGCGAGCGGAGCGCCGTAGGGCACGCCATTACCATCTCGGCACCCCTGCGCGTGTGGCCCTATGAGAAGAACGGGAAGCCGTTCGGCTATGCGGTGGCAGGCACGCCGGCCGATTGCGTGAAGATTGCCTTCTGGGCGCTCCTCAAAGACCAGGCAAAGCCGTCGCTGGTCGTATCAGGGATCAATCTCGGCTCAAACACTGGCATCAACGCCATCTACTCGGGCACCGTTTCGGCAGCCACAGAGGGAGCGATCCTTGGTGTGCCCTCGTTTGCCATTTCGCTCACCACGTACGAGAATCCCGACTATGGACCGGCAGCGCAGTTTGCTCGCTACCTGGCCCGGGTGGTGCTCAGGCGGGGACTTCCCAAGGGGGTCTATCTGAACGTGAACGTGCCCGCGGTCCCTGCGAAACAGATCAGAGGCGTGGCCATTACCAGCCAGGGGCAGGCGGTGTATCGCGAGCAGTACCAGATGCGCCGCGACCCACGCGGGCGGGCCTACTACTGGCTCACCGGCACCAAGGTAGATCCGGAGAACGACGAGTCAATTGACGACGGGGCGATTCAGCAGAACAAAATATCCATCACACCCATCCACTATGACCTCACCAACTATGCCATCATCGAAGAGCTCAAGCGCTGGGAGATTGCCTGGAGCGGGGGGAAAGATGGCCGGTGAGGAGTTCGTCTTAGTGTTAGATTTTGGCTCGCAGTACACGCAGCTCATCGCGCGGCGCATCAGGGAGGTGGGGGTCTATTCGCGCATTGTGCGCTACGACGTGCCGGCAGAGGAAGTGCAAAGAATGGCGCCCCAGGGGCTGGTCTTGTCCGGCGGGCCAGCGTCGGTCTTTGCGCCTGGTGCCCCCCACCCAGACCCAGGCATCTTTTCCCTGGGTATCCCCATCCTGGGGATTTGCTACGGCCTGCAGGTTACTGCCCACCTGTTGGGCGGCGAGGTCGCCCGTGCTGCCACGCGAGAATATGGTCATGCTGAGCTGGTGGTGGACCACGAGGATGAGCTCTTCGCAGGCCTGGAGGAGCGCCAGCGCGTATGGATGAGTCATGGCGACCAGGTGGTTAGGCTGCCACCCGGTTTTCAGGTGCTGGCGCATACCTCAGATGCGCCGGTCGCGGCCGTCGGCGACCCGAAGCGGAGGATCTACGGTCTGCAGTTCCACCCGGAAGTGGTGCACACCCCAAAGGGCAAGGAGATTTTGTGGAATTTTCTGCATCGGGTGTGCGGATGCGCGGGAGGCTGGTCGGCGGGCTCTTTCATCGAACAGACGGTCGCCAGCATTCGCGAGCAGGTGGGCGACCGGCGCGCCATCTGTGCCCTGAGTGGCGGTGTGGACTCATCGGTGGCAGCAGTGCTCACCGCGCGCGCCATTGGCAAGCAACTGACTTGCGTGTTCGTGGACACCGGACTGCTGCGGCAAGGAGAGGCTGACGAGGTGCGGGCGACTTTTTCCGAGGGCTTTCCCTTCGAGTTTCGCTTCGTCGACGCCTCCCGGCGTTTTCTGGGCAAGCTGCGGGGGGTGACCGATCCCGAGGAGAAGCGACGCATCATTGGTGCCGAGTTCATCAGCGTATTCGAGGAAGAGGCGCGCCGGGTAGAAGGGGTGGAGTTCCTTGTGCAAGGGACGCTCTATCCGGACGTCATCGAGAGCACTTCGACGCGCGGGCCATCGGCCAAAATCAAGACGCACCACAATGTGGGCGGTCTTCCAGAAAGGATGGGGCTGCGTCTGGTAGAGCCCTTGCGCGAGCTGTTCAAAGACGAAGTCCGGCAGGTGGGGCGCCAATTGGGATTGCCGGAGAGGCTGTTGGGCCGACATCCTTTTCCTGGCCCAGGACTGGCCGTGCGCATCCCCGGCGAGGTGACTCCCGAGCGGGTCGCTCTCTTGCAACAGGCAGACAAAATCTTCATCGACGCCCTGCGGGAGAGCGGCTGGTACGACCAGGTGTGGCAGGCGTTTGCCGTGCTGCTTCCGGTGCGTTCGGTGGGAGTGATGGGCGATGAGCGCACCTACGAAGCGGTAGTTGCCCTGCGCGCAGTCACCAGCCAGGATGGGATGACTGCCGACTGGGCGCGGCTGCCCCACGAGCTTGTCGCTGCCGTGTCAAATCGCATCATCAATAGCGTGAGGGGGGTGAACCGCGTGGTGTACGACGTCAGCTCCAAACCTCCCAGCACGATCGAGTGGGAGTAGGAAACAAACTGCTCAGGAAGGCAGAGAACCAGTGACGGGGGCGATATGTGCGGTATAGTAGGCTACGTGGGCAGGCGCCAGGCCGTACCCATTCTGTTGGACGGCCTGAAGCGCCTCGAATACCGGGGCTACGACTCGGCCGGTCTGGCGGTGGTGGAGCAGGGGAGCCTCTGGTTCGCCAAGCACGCGGGGAAAGTGAGCGAGTTGGAATACCGCATCGGTGAGAAGCATCCAGTGGGCACCGTAGGTATTGGGCACACCAGATGGGCGACTCATGGGATACCCAACGAGACCAACGCACATCCCCACACCGATTGCCATCGGCGCATTGCCGTGGTCCACAACGGGATTGTCGAAAACTATGCCCTTCTCAAAGCGGAACTGCAGAAAGCCGGGCATACCTTCTGCAGTGACACCGACACCGAGGTCATAGCCCACCTCATCGAGGCTTTCTTCACCGACAATTGCACCCTCGAGGAGGCGGTGCGCGCCGCCCTGAAGGTGATCAATGGCACCTACGGGCTGGCGGTGGTTTCGGCCACCGCGCCCCACACGGTGGTGGCCGCACGGCAGGGGAGCCCGCTGGTCGTGGGCGTCGGCAACGATGAGTTCTTCGTGGCTTCGGACCTCACTCCGGTGGTCCCCTACACGCGCAATGTCACCTATCTGAACGATGGGGATGTGGTGGAGCTGCGCCCAGACGGCATGGTTGTCCGGACACTGTCCGATGTGGTGGTCGATTGCAAAGTGGAAGAGGTGAACATCGATCTGGAGCGCGTAGAAAAGGGTGGCTACCCCCATTTCATGCTCAAGGAGATTATGGAGCAGCCGCAGACCATCATGGACACCATGCGCGGCCGCATCCTGGAGGAGGAGGGAACCGCCCGCCTCGGGGGTATCGAGCACGATATCGACTCTCTGCTCTATGCGCGGCGCATCCTCATCACTGCCTGTGGCACATCGTGGCACGCTGCGCTCATCGGCGAGTACATGTTCGAAGACCTGGTGCGCACGCCTGTGGAAGTCGAATACGCCTCCGAGTTCCGCTACCGCGACCCCATTATCGACCGCGATACGGTGGTCATCGTCATCAGTCAATCGGGCGAGACGGCCGATACCTTGGCTGCGGTGCGCGAGGCCAAGCGCAAACGCGCCAAGGTCTATGGCATTTGCAACGTGGTCGGCTCCAGCATCGCCCGCGAGACCGACGCCGGCGTGTACCTGCACGTAGGGCCGGAAATCGGCGTGGCTTCGACGAAGGCCTTTACCTCTCAGGTAACCGTGCTGGCGCTCATGACCCTCCTGCTGGGCAGGATGAAGAGCATTTCGAACACCAGAGGAAGGGAGATCGTGGCCGAGCTGAAGGCCCTGCCCAACAAAGTCGCTCGCGTACTGGACAACAGCGACTTCATTCGGGAGATCGCCCGGCAGTACCGAGATTGCAGGAATTTCCTCTATTTGGGGCGGGGCTACAACTTTCCTGTGGCGCTCGAAGGTGCCCTGAAGTTGAAGGAGATCTCCTACATCCACGCCGAGGGCTATCCAGCTGCGGAGATGAAGCATGGGCCCATCGCTCTCATCGACGAGGACATGCCGGTGGTCTTTCTGGCCCTCAAGGACTCGACGTATGACAAAATCGTGAGCAACATCCAGGAGGTGAAGGCACGGCGAGGCAGGGTGATTGCCATTGCCAGCGAGGGTGACACCGAGATTGCCTCGCTTGTGGACCACGTCATCTACGTGCCGGATACGCTGGAGTTCCTTTCGCCGATCGTTACCATCATCCCCTTGCAGTTGCTTGCCTACCACATGGCGGTACTGCGCGGCTGCGATGTGGACCAGCCGCGGAACTTGGCAAAGAGTGTGACAGTTGAATAAGCTGAGAAGCCTGATGAACGCGATGCGCGACCGAAGAATCGGTGCCTGGCGCTTGCTGCTGAGCGTGGTGCTCACCGCTGCTGCTGCCCGCGGCCTGGTGGGTGGGTCGGACTCGCCAGCGTTGCCGCTTTGGCAACAAGTCCAATACTCAGAGGAGGCCGAAAGGTCCTTCAGTGAGGGGCTCATCCTCTACCGCGACGGGCAGTACGAGCAGGCGCGCCTCCGCTTTGCCGCGCTGGTGGCGGGAGTGCCGGCGAGCCAGCGGATCACCGCCGCCTACCTCATGTATGCCAAGAGCCTGCAGAAGCTCGGTGCCTATCGCGAGGCCAACCAGCACGCCCAGGAACTTGTGGACCGCTATCCCTGGAGCAACTACGTCGACGATGCCCACGCAGTCATGGCCTGGAACTGGTTCTCTCTGGGCAACGCCTTCGAGGCGGCCAGGGAGTACATGCTGGTCCTGGACGGCAGCCAGGATGAAAGACTGCGTTCGATTGCGGCCAGGCAATTGGATGCCTTGGCGAGCGCCCACCTGTCGCTCGATGAGCTAAAGAGGTTGGAGCTGGACTATGTCCGGGAGCGTTCGCGGGCGCTGCTCACCATCAAGCTGGCCGAGCGGGAGTTGCAGAGCGGCCAGCAGGAGGATGCTCTCAGGCGCCTGAAGCGCTTGGTGGAGCTATACCCGAAGAGCCAGCAATCCAGCCGAGTGCGTGCACTTCTGGAGGCGGCGCAATCGGAAACGGCGGGCCGCGCCAAGATCGGGGTCATTCTCCCTTTGAGCGGCTACTTTGGCGAGCAGGGTAGAGCCGTGCTGCGCGGCATGCGCTGCGCGCTGAGAGAAGTCAACGAACAGGCAAGGCCGGCCGTGGAGTTGGTGGTGCGTGACTCCGAAAGCGACGTGGTCAAGGCAGTGCTTGCCGCCCAGCAGCTGGCGATGGATCCGGCTGTGTTGTGCGTGGTGGGAGAGTTAGAAGGCAGCGTAAGCGCGGCGATAGCCACCGCTCTGGCCACCAGGCGTGTGCCCCTCTTGATCCCCGTGAGCAGCGAAAACGGCCTCACGCTGGTGGGTGAGGGGATTTTCCAACTCAATGCCGACTTGGACCGGCAGGGCAGCCAGCTCGCGCGCTACGCGGTGCAAGAACTCGGCCTGCGCACCTTTGCCACCTTAGCGCCGCGCGATCGCTACGGCATGATGCTCACCGATGCCTTCGTGCAAACCGTGGACGCCCTCGGTGGCGTGGTCGTGGCCCAGAAGTGGTACTACGAAGGCGCCACGGACGTCGGGCGCCAGTTGGCAAGCATTAGGGAACAGGGGCTCAGGTCTGCACTGCAGGCGCAACTTGCCAAGCAGGGCCGCAATCCCACCGGCGCGGAGTTCGAGGCGGCGTGGCAGCAGGAGGTGAGCGCCTCGCGTGCCTACTCCACCGAAGGCAAGTCGATGTTAGAGTCCACAGAGATGGCAGCTGCCGGAATCGACGCGGTGTTCTTCCCGATCTACAACGACCACATTCCCCTGGTGGTGCCGCAGTTTGCCCTGCGCAACATCCAGGCGCAGGTCCTGGGCGGCAGCTACTGGGACGACTTGGAACAGCTGCGGGCCAATCGCGACCACGTGGAGGGTGCCCTCTTTGTTGCCCCGTACCACATCGACGAACGCAGCCTCGAGTACGCTGACTTCCGCGATGCATTTCGCGTGGCAACGGGGGCCAGCCCGACCGAAATGGACGTCTTTGGCTACGACACCATGCGGCTGATTCTCAAGGTCATGGGCGACGGTGGCACATCCCGCGATGCGTTCGTGCGGGTGCTCCAGGGGGTCAGCGATTTCCAGGGGCTGAAGGGCACCATCTCATTCCGCGACGGCACGCGCGTGTGCAACGACGCCGTGCTGCTCCAGTTCAAGAATGGCACCATCGTACCACTCCGTTGATGAATGCTGGCCGGGCACTGCCCCGGAACAAGAAAGGAGGCAAGAGGTATGGAGGCAACATTGAAGAAGCTGGTGCTGGCGGGAATCGGCGCTGTCAGCTTGACCAAGGAGAAGGTGGAGGAGCTGGTGGACGATCTGGTCAAGCGGGGCGAGGTCGCCGAGGCGGACCGGGCAAAATTCGTCAAGGAAGCCGCCGACAAGGTCGAAGCCTACTCCCGCCAGGTGCGGGGGTGGATCGACGAGGAAGTGGGTAAAGCCACCGAGAGGCTCAAGCCAAAGTTCCAGAAGGACATCGAGCAACTCAACCAACAGGTGCAAGCGCTGCGCAGTGAGATTGCCGAACTGCGCAAGGAAATTGCCTCGCTCAAGCAGGCTTGAACCATCGCGTGCTGGCGGCACATAGCTCAGACCGGCCGAGCGCACCCAGAAACAGCTTGCAAATGTCGCGGCAAAGTGGTACACTGTTTTGTGCTATGGAAGTGAGGCTTTGAACAGAACAGATGGAGGTACTATGCGGAACAGAGCTGTTGTCCTTGCAGGATTGGTCGTACTCGCGGCGGCTCTGCCGCTGCTTGCGCAGACCAACTCTCAGTCAGTGCGGCTCTTCCAGTCGCATTTCTTTGACTCACCAATCGCCAAGGCACCCTATGCTCAAGCGGGATTGGTCTACTCCGACTACGAGGGAGTCAGTACCTTCGGTATCGGCCCGCAGGGAGGGTTCCCCATCAACGACAAGATCGAGGTGCAAGGGGCGCTCTCCTATGTGAGCTGGTCGCCGGAACATGGCGAGGGGCAGTCGGGCATTTCCGACCTGGAGCTCTACGGCCGTTACAACCTTGCCAACAGCAAACAGCTGAACGGCTCTGTGGGCGCCATGGTGACGCTGCCCATTGGCTCAGAAGACATCGGCGCTGGCAACCTGAACTTCGGCGGTTTTGGTGCGCTGCGCTATGCCTTGCAAAACGGCATGGTCATCACCGGCACCCTGGGTCTCATCTTCTATGAGACCACCACCTATGATGTGGACATGCAGACCGGTCGAGTCGAAGAGAAGACCTCCCACGAGAGCTATCTCAACCTTGGCGCAGGGGCCATCTACCCGCTCAGTGACCTGCTCCACCTTGTGGGCGAGTTGGTGATGCACACAGAGGGAGACTACATGCTCCTGAGTGCGGGCGCCGACTACAAGCTGGGCAACGGCCGCCTGCGCGGTGCCTTGGGGATCGGCCTGGACGACGGGGCGCCCGACCTGCAGCTCATGGCGGGCTACGCTATTTCCTTCTGATCGCTGCCGCATTTTGGGCTACTTGAGGGCCGTCAGCCACTGGCGGCCCCTTTTTTTGTCCACACTTGGCCGTGGGCTTTTTTTGCTTGCTTAATTGGTTTAATTGTGTAAATTTTCCACCGCTTGAACGTGGTCCCCTGGTTGCCGGTATCGGATGTGCTGGCGGTCGGAGAGGCATGGCTTGGTAGGAAGTTTGAGGAACTCATGGACGAAGCGCACAGATCGAACGACAGAGTTTGTCCCGTTTGCCAGAATCGCACTGCAAGGCGCATCTCGCGCAAATGGTGGATGCGCCTGCTGCGCCACAGCAGGTACTACTCGTGCTCGCTCTGTTCTTCCAAGTTCCTGACCACGGCGGATGAGCGCATCTTTGTCCTCAGGAACGGCTTGCTGCGCGGAAGGAAGGGACGTCCCGCAGAAGTGGAGCACGGTGAAGCAGCCGGTGCCTCTCCAGCGGAGGCGGAGCCCCGGCCAGCGAGCGGCGATGATGCTCAGCCAGCTCCAGGTGGCGATTTCCGTCGGCAGCGCACGCAGCTACTGTTGGAGCTCCGAGGCGAGCTTGTCCCATGGATGCGCCGACGCTTCTGGATCGCCATGGCGGGGGGGGTGGTGCTGGCGCTGGTGCTCATCCATTTCACGGTGCGGGCGATGCTGACCCGCGAGTTCCGTGCCGCCATGAGCCGGGCCGCCAAGGCGGAGCAAGCGGTGCAGGAGCTACAGAGCCAGGCCGCGTTCTACAAGGAGTTGGTGGGCGAACTGGACGCCCAGATCCGCAAGTCAGAAGAAGCCCTGCGGCAAATGGAAGCAAGGATCGCCGCCATGAGCAGTGCGGTTGGCGTGCTTCCCACGGTCCCGGAATCCCGCAGTGGTTCAGCGCAGGCCCTTGCGGGAAATGACGCTAGCACCCAAGGGAGCTCACTGCTGGAGGAAACCGCCAGAAGGCAGTTGATGCAAGAGAACGCGGCCTACAAAGTGATTGTGTTCACCAGCAAGGGGCAGAGTGACCTGTTGGCGCAGAAGGTGGTGGAGCGACTGCAGGCCGACAACTACCGGCTGGCGAGTGTAATGCTTCCCCCTTCTGAGCAGGCCCGCCCGCGCGTGGAGATGGAATGTACCGTTGAGGCCGCGCCGAAAGCAAGAGAAGTGCGCGAGGTTGTGACGAAGCTGGCTGCTCTTCTTGGTCAGGGAAGTAGGGAGGTCACTCTCCGATACAGCATCGCCGAAGGGGTGACGGCAGGCCCACCGGAGAAACGTGAGATTCGCATCTTCTTCTAAGACCCATCCGGGCCAGGAAAGCCTTGAGCTTGAGTTGCAGCAAAGGGGTTCACCGATTTTGTATCCCCTGAGAAGAGTCGCGGGGCACGGTCTTCGGGGCTCTGCTTCCGCCGTCGCGCTCCTCAGGAAGGCCTATAGCCATGCGCTCGTGCGGGAGGCCCCTCTGTTCGGAGAATGCTGGATGCAGAGGCAGCGAAGCGACGTAGGCAGTGTCCCTCTGCCCATTGGAAAAGGCTTGAGCAATGCGTAATTCCGACTACTCTCGTGAGCTTTGCAAGGAGCTTGTGCAGATAGCCCAGCAGGCAGACCTCGCGGTGAGCTATCGTCCACTCCGTTACGACGCCGACGAAGTGCTGAGCCTGGAGCTGACCACCGTCTGGCCTGAGCAGAATTGTCGCGCACGCTTTCGGATTGTCAAGTTCGTGGGTGGGGGATTTGCCGGGCAGGTGTACAAGGCGGTGTTGGAGGAGGTCGACGGGGCCGAGTGCAGCGCGACTGGCCTCGCGCCCGGGCGCGTTTACGCCCTGAAGGTCTTGGTGCCTCCCACCCGGTTCTCTCGACTTTTCCGCGACCTTGTCTATTGGCTGGGCTTTCAGGCGCCGTTTAGTGCGCAGGTGAACGCCGCTGCGTGCCGCGCGGGCCTGCTCTGGCAGAAAATCGTGCGCCAGGCCGCCTCACATGAGTTTGGTGAGGAGACCCGCGTTGTCGATGTGTATGCATCGTTCTTTGAGCCGGGCTTGCGCGCGTACGGCGAGGTGCTGGAGTGGATAGAAGGCCGTGTCTGGCGTCTGGAGCCGGACACCAAACTCCAGTTGCGCCGCAAGTGGAAGAAGCTGTGCCCAAAGGAAACCGGCAGCCCCGAGTATGTGGCGAAGAGGCAGTTCATGGCCAAGTTCGTGCAGTTGCTGCATCGCCTGGGCGGCCATGAGCTGGCGCGCCAGTACGAATGGTGGACGATGAAGGGCCAGCCCAACGTGTTGAAGCGGCTGGATGCCAACAACCACCCGGCGGCAGGACTGTGTGCCGTGGATTTTCGTGCCGGGCTGGCGGTGCTGCCGTTCCTGCCAATGAACCCGCGCGATGTGACCCTCATCATGGAGGGGCTGGCACGCGGCTCTTTGGTGCAGTTCGACCGCTGCGACTACCGGCAGCTCCGCGCCTATGCGGCGACGCTTGACAAGCGCAACGGCGAGCTGCTGCCGCTCGTGGACGCCTTTGAGCACTATGACCGGCAGTACCGGCGCTCGATGCCCGACCTTGCCCACCATGGCCTGCGGCTTCTTCTGGACGGCGCGCTCCGCAAGGAGGTTCGTGCTGGGCTGGTGGAGGGCTATCTCGTCAAGGAGCTGGTCGATGCGGAGTTTGCGGAACGTCTCCGCAGCTCTGCTTGGCGCTTTGCTCGGTTCTACGTTTTGGGGGCAGTCCCTCTTCTTGGTCGCCTGCTGCGCCGCCTGTGGGGCAACAGCTCCTACCGCGCCCACGTGCGGCAAATGCTGCAGGACAGAGAGTACCTGCGGCGGGCCGTCAGGAGTGGGGTGGCAGCAAGGCTTGTGGAGTGGCACCGCAAGGGTCGCACCGGCGAGCAACGCACTCGCACGCTCCTGGCTCGCCCGTGGCTGTTCTGGCTGCAGAGAATCACGTTGGGGTGGCTCCCTCCCCGCCTGCACCGCCAGGTGGCGGAGCCGAGTTACGTGGTGGCCCGAGTCCGCAACGCCATGTCTTTTCTGCGCTCCTTTTTCCGCGACGCAGCCTTCCGGGAAAAGTGGTTCACCGACATTGTGGAGGAAGGGTGCCAAGAGGGTATGTTGGACGAGGGCGAGCGGCAGACTATCCTGGCACACGTGCGCGACCCGTTCATCGTCAAATATCTCAAGTGCCTGGGCGTGCACATGGCAACGTTGCCGGTTACGCAGGTAGTCTCAGTTATCGTCGGGAGTGTCCTGGCGGTGTCGGCGCTTCTTGCAGGTGCCTCTTGGGCGAATGCCTTGGCTCGCTTCACCCTCGCGGTGGGTTTTTTCCAAGTGGTGCCGGTCTCTCCGGGTTCTCTCTGCCGAGGGGCCTACGTCGTGTACCTGATGGTGAAGGAGCGAGATTTCCGGAGCTACATGGTCGCGGCTCCGGTCTCGTTCGTGAAGTACCTTGGGTACTTGGCATTCCCATTCCAGATGGTCACCACCTATCCAGCTCTGGCGCGATTCATGGCCAGCCGCTGGGCGACCAATACGGTGCGTATCGTCCCAGTCTTTGGCGAGAAGGGAGCATTGCTGGAGCACATTGTCTTTGACCTCTTCTTCAACGTGCCGCGCGTGCTCGCGCAGTGGGCAAAGCAGCGGATGGCCACGCTCCTGACGGGGTGGCTCCTGTTGGGACTTGCCCTGCTGGCAGCGGCATTCTGGTGGCAAAGGGTGCCGGTAACGAGCTCGACAGGGATCAATCTCCTGTTGGCAGTGACGGTGCTCTTTCTCTTGCCGAGGCTTCTCTTCTATCCGATGCTGCGCAGGCAAGCGAGGAGGTGAAAAGGGCCGATGACGGGCCAAGAGGGCGAGGAAAAAGTGGAGGGAAGCGTGCACCAGCGCCAGGAAAAACAGATGGCGCCAATCATCGGCCTTACCTGCGACTACAGCCCAGTGGATGATGAGCGGGCTTTCTCGCGCGGGTATGACCTGTACTTTGTGAATTGCGACTACGTGCGGCCGCTGAGCGATGCGGGAGCCGCACCGATGGTGCTGCCTTCCACGTCTGACCCGCTGCTGGTGGCGACTTACGTGGCCCGAATCGACGGGCTGCTGCTTACCGGAGGAGACGACATTGACCCAGAGGCTTATGGCGAAAGGCTGCTTGACCTGCGCTGGAAGACCGACCGACAGCGGACGGTGTTCGAGCAGGCGCTGATTGCGGAGGCGCGCCGCGCAGGCATGCCCATTTTTGGCATCTGTCGTGGGTGCGAGGCCATCAACGTGGCCTTGGGCGGCAGCCTGTACCAGGACATTCCGAGCATGATTCCTGGTGCCCTGCAGCACCAAGCTGCGGGAAACCCGCATGGCGCCAGGCACCGTGTGCGCATAAATGCCGATTCCCGGATTGCCCAGATTCTTGGGTGCGTAGAGGCGGAGGTCAACTCCTTCCACCATCAGGCCATCAGGCGAGTGGCCGAGGGAGTGCGCGTGGTGGCGACCGCGCCCGACGGCGTGGCGGAAGCCATTGAAGTGCCCAAGGACTTTTTCACGATAGCGGTGCAATGGCACCCAGAGCGGATGCGGGACGACGAGCGGCAGCGCGCGCTCTTCGCCGCGTTCCTGGACGCCGTGCGGCAAAGGATGCACGCCAGGAGATGAGCAACCGGTGCTCTGACCAGGCAGAGGGAGATGCGCATGGCCAGGAAGGAACAGTTCTCTTCGCAGTGGGGATTGGTCGCGTCCGCCCTGGGGATGGCCATTGGCACCGGTAACATCTGGCGCTTCCCGCGCATCGCGGCAAAGAATGGGGGGGGCGCCTTCCTCATCCCCTGGATGTTGGCTCTGCTCCTGTGGTCCATTCCCCTGCTGATGGCCGAATCGGCAATAGGCAAGGCCACGCGCCGTGGCACTGTCGGCGCATTCGCTTCCTTGGTGGGCAGACGAGGTGCCTGGATGGGCGGGTTTGTGGCGCTGTGTACGGTCGCCATCATGTGCTACTATTCCGTGGTCACCGGCTGGTGTCTCAGGTACTTGGCGGCGGCGTTAGGCGGCGGGTTGACCGGGGTCGACACTCGCCTTTACTGGGAGAACTTTATCGCTCACCGCTGGGAGACCTCCCTTTTCCACCTGGGTGCCATGGCCATAGCGGTTGCCGTCCTCCATGGCGGTGTGGCCAGAGGGATCGAGCGCGTCAACAAGGTGCTCATCCCCTCACTGTTTGTGCTCTTGGCAATTGCTGCCGTTCGCGCCTTGACTTTGCCGGGGGCCGTAGGAGGTTTAGAGTTCTTCTTCCGCCCGAAGTGGAGCACTCTCGCCCACTACCGGGTCTGGCTTGAAGGGCTCACGCAGTCTGCCTGGAGCACGGGGGCTGGGTGGGGGCTTTTCCTGACCTACGCCGTCTATTCGCGCAAGCGCGAAGATGTGCCGCTAAACTCGCTGGTCGTGGGCTTTGGCAACAACAGCGCCTCGTTACTCGTCGGTATGGGCCTCTTTCCGGCGGTGTTTGCCTTGGCCCCTGGTTTGGGCCTCGAGCCGGGCGATGTTCTCCGCGAGTCGGGTCCGGCCAGTACCGGCATGGCCTTCCTTTGGGTGCCCCGGCTCTTTGCGGTGTGCCCAGGCGGCAGATGGCTGATGGTGGTCTTTTTCCTCGCCTTGAGCATGGCGGCAATTACCTCCCTGATGAGCATGTTGGAGCTGGCTACCTGTAACCTGGTGGATGCTGGGATGACACGACGCACAGCAGTCAGCGTGGCCGCTGGCTTCGGCTTTTTGGCCGGCCTTCCCTCGGCCTTCCGCCTTTCCTTTCTCGAGAACCAGGATTGGGCATGGGGACTGGGTTTGCTGCTATGCGGCTTTTTCTTCACAATCGCGGTGAACCGCTACGGCGTGCGGAGGTTCAGGGAGGAGCTGATTAACGCCCCCGGTGCAAGCATGCGGGTCGGGCGCTGGTGGGAACTGTTGCTGCGCTTCGTGATCCCTGCAGAGTTTCTGGCGCTGGTCGCTTGGTGGTTCTACCAGGCAATCGTCGTGTTCGAGCCCCACTCCTGGTGGAACCCGCTGCGAACTTTCAGTTTGGGTACCTGTCTGGCGCAATGGGGCGCAGGCATTGGGGCCCTCCTGTGTGCCAACAGATTCCTTGCGCGACGGTTCTTGAGCGCAGGGAGCCGGACGTGAGCGCGCTCGGCATCGCCATGACGATGATCAGGCTCGGCGGAGTGTGGGGCACATTTGTTTACCTCCTGGTGCGGATAGGCCGGGGGCAGGATGAGGCCGCAGAGGGGAAAGAGGAGTAGGGCCGGAGAAGAACGGAGAGTCCAAGGGAGGCACAGTCGTGGACTACTGGGAGGCGCGGGCGCAGATCGAACAGGGCAGCATCGGCAAGACCTACCTCTTGCTCGGGCCGGAGGATTTCCTTGCGGAGGATTTGCTGCGCCGGCTGATAGGCAGCCTGCTGGAACCCGGTGCCGAGCAGTTCAATCTCGACGTTTTCTTCGCGAGCGAGGCCGATGCCGCCAGCATGGTCAACGCTGCCTCCGCCTACCCCATGGCGGCGAGGCATCGCGTCGTGGTGGTCAAGGAGGCGGAGAGGCTGACTGCTGCCGGGCTGCAGTTGCTGGCCTCCTATGCCCGGCGGCCGTGCCCCACTACGTGCCTGGCGGTGATGGGCGAGTCGTTGGACCTTCGTCGCCAAGGGGCGCGTCTCTTGCGCGCGCAGGCCACCCTGGTGGAACTGAAGGGGCTCCGGGACTCCCGCGCGCAGGCATGGGTGAGGAGCTATCTTGCCGAACAGGGGGTGGCGATCAGCGAAGAGGCCCTGCGCCTTCTTCATGCGTGCACAGGCAATTCGCTGCGCGCCCTTGTTAGCGAGCTGACCAAGGTGTTGATGAACATCTACCCCCGCACTGCCATTGCCGAGGATGACGTAGCGAACACCATCGGCGTGACCAGGGGGTTCACGGTCTTTGAGCTGTGTGACAGCATGGGCAGGAGGGACCTGCGTGCGGCACATCTCATCCTCCGCCACTTACTTGATGCGGGCGAAGCCCCCACGGCGGTGCTTGCCAGCATGGCGCGCCATTTCCGGCTACTGACTATTGCGCGCGGCCTGGCCGGGCGCTTGCCCGCTCCCGAGCTTGCCGAGAAACTTGACGTTCCCTCTTACTTCGTGGACAAATACGTGGAGCAGAGCAAGAGGTTTACGGCGGAGGAACTGCGGGCGGCGTTCGAGTTGTTGCTGGCCACCGATAACGCGCTCAAGAGTAGCGCCCACAGGAATCGGGCTCGTTTGGTGTTAGAATTGTTGCTGGTGCAGCTTGTTGGCGCGCGCCAGCCTGCCCCGCGCGCGGCAGTGCAGTGACTCGAACAAGAGAACTGCGGCGCGGAGAGCAGACCCCCGGAAAATCTACGGAACTTTGCTTTCCGCACGGCCGTTAAAATAGCGTGCATGTGACCATGACAAAAGAGACCAGAGCAGGGTTGCATCCCACTGACGAGGAATTGATCGCCAAGTTTCAGAACGGCGACCTTTACGCGTTCGATGTACTCGTCCGGCGGTACAAGAACCAACTGACGAACTTTGTCTGCCGCTTCGTGGGCAACCGCGAGGAGGCCGAAGACATTGTTCAGGACACCTTCGTGCGCCTGTATCGCAACAAGCATTCGTACCGCCGGATCGCGCGCTTTTCTACGTGGATCTACACCATCGCAGGCAACTTGGCCAAGACGGCGTTGCGCAAACGAAAAGGGCGTCGCCTGCTGGCCATCTCCCAGCTCGGCTGCGAGGACAAAGACTATGAGATTGAGGATAGCGCCTTTGATCCGGAGCAGGAGGTGGACGGCACCATGAAGGGGGCGATCATTCAACGCGAGATCGACAGGTTGCCCCCGAAGTTCCGCGAGGTGATCATTTTGCGCGACATCCAAGAGCTGTCGTACGAGGAGATCAGCGAGATTATTAAGGCGCCGTTGGGCACGGTCAAGTCCCGCGTGAACCGCGCGCGGCTCAGGTTACAGAAGCGTTTGGAGGAAATAGCCGCCAATTGACGCAGACGGTCGGCGGTGGGAAGGTGCACGAGGCAGGAGGAACTGTCTGGTAGATGGCCATGGGTAATTGCGACGATTTTGTTTCGCTCATCATGGACTATGTCGATGGGGAACTCGCCGGGAGAGACCGCCAGCGATTGCTGGAGCACCTACGGCAGTGCGAGCATTGTACATCCCAGGTGCAGAAGCTTCGCCTGTTGCGGGTTCAGTTGCGCAACCTCCCACGAGTCTGTACTTCCCCGGGATTCGACGTCGGTCTTCGCGCCCGTCTCCGCGCTGATGAGCAAGCGCGGTGGCGCAAGGTGTTCGCCGCTGCGCCTTTTTCTTCCTGGCGCGTGCCTGCCTTTGCGCTGGCGGTGGTGGCCCTATGCCTGGCGGCATTCGGTGCTCTGCTCATCTTCCGGCACGGTCAACAGTTAGTCGCATCGTCGGAGGAGGGCACGCGCGCCGTGGCAGTTGACGCAGCACTCGAAGACGACAGCGCCGGCGTGTGGGTCAACTACGTGCTCGATTCGGTGCCCATGGACGCGATGCTCTTGGGCAAAGGAGTCCCGCTGAGTTCGCAGCCTGTGAGCGGTCCGTTCTTGGCCACGGACAGCGTTGAGGGGAGGGAAATGGCACCGCCGCCGAGTCTGAAGCCTCGCCTTGTGTCCTTCTGAGCGCGTTTCCGCAGTCTGCCCTCAGGTCTTCACACCATGAAGATTGCTGCCGTCACACTTGCCTCATGCTTGTGCCTCGCTATGCCAGCGGCAGTGCTGGCACAGACGCAGGCCCCGGTGCTCAGCGAGCTGGAGCGCGACCTCGCTGCCCTGGTGGACGAAGCCAAGCCCTCCGTGGTATCGGTGGCGGCCAAAGTGGTCACCTGCTATGAGGACCGACGAGAGGGAGGCTTCTTGGGCCTGTGGGGCCAGAAGAGAAGCAGACGTACGGTCACCCTCCACAACGTCGGATCGGGTCTGGTAGTAGACGACTCCGGGCATGTGGTGACCCGCACCTCAGTTGTGGCGGACGCGGATGAAATTGTGGTGCGCTTGTACGACGGACGCCTGGAGCCGGCACGCTTTGTCGGTGCTGACCATGGCGTAGGCCTGGCGGTCATCCGCATTCCGGCAGTGCCGCGCGCCGCCCGTCTCGGTTCCACGCAGGCCCTCCGCTCCGGCTCGTGGGTGACGGTAATCGGCAGCTCTCTGGGCATGGCGCCAACTGTCTCCTTTGGCCTGGTGGACGGCCTCCGCGACGACGGGCTCATGCAGCTTTCTGCCTCGGTGGCGGCTGGCAGTGCCGGGAGCCCGGTGTTCAACACCAGAGGCGAGGTAGTGGGCCTGGTCGCTGCGGCAGTGGGCGCACGCAGCCATGGGCGCACCCTGCTTTCTGCTGGGGAGGCGCCAAGCTACGTGCTGGCCTACCCAATCGAGCAAGTGCGCAGCGTGGTGCAACGCATCATTGAGATAGAGAGCGTGGGCGATGGTTGGCTGGGCATCACTGTGATGTCTCGTGACTCCTTGGACAAGCCGATGGTGACGGCAATAGTCGAAGGCGGTCCGGCTCACCAGGCAGGCGTGCGGGAAGGGGACATTCTCCTGCGCTTCGCCGGCAAAGAGCTCTCCGGCAGCGATGAGGCTGCGCGCGCAGTCCGTGCTACCGCGCCGGGGTCGACCGTCACGTTGGAGGTGGAGCGCCATGGACAGCCGCTCTCTCTGCAGGTGACGGTGGGACAACGGCCGGCCGCCCCAAAAGTGGCAGTACGGCGAAGCCCCAACACCGCCTGGCCGCTGCCCGAGCTCTCGCCGGCTCCCATCGTGCCAACAGACCAGCGCACCCTGGAAGAGACCGTGCGCCGACTGCAACACCGCCTCGGAGAACTGGAAAAAGAGATTCGTTCCCTCCGCCGCTCCTCACCGAGAGAATAGCCCTTTTCGCATCATCTCCCTGGCTA
Organism: candidate division KSB1 bacterium; assembly: GCA_024655945.1. NCBI lineage: Bacteria > Pseudomonadati > Candidatus Zhuqueibacterota bacterium. Next base: position 556,552 of record JANLFK010000001.1, on the reverse strand, counting down.
GGCTCTTTTCGGTTGTTTCTTTGCCACTCTTTTTGTATATTCGCCACCGGTCGTTTGCTCCCGGACAGTGCTTGGTTTCGGAGAGTGCCGGCGAGCACGAAGTGCAATGCGGAGGGGGAATACCCGAAGGAGGAGCATAGATGGGCAAGGATAGAAGCTTTGCCACCAAGGTGGCGAAGGCAAAGATGGAGTTCGGCAAGCGCTGCCCCAAGTGCGGCGAACTTTTGGTCCCGCACGTGCTGGTGGTGAGCGAGCAACGCGGGCGCAGTGGAGCATGGCGTTTCACCGAGCGGGTTGTTGGCGTGTGCAAGTGTACGCAGAAGGAAGTTCTTGGCTGAGCTAAGACCTGTGGGGAGCCTGCACGCGTGGCTGTGACGGCAAAGAAACTCGTATTGGCCACCCGCAACATGGACAAGGTGCGGGAAATGCGGCAGGTGCTGGCAGATGTCGGCTGGGAGGTTCTGTCGCTGGAGCAATTCCCCGAGGTGCGAGAAGTGGTCGAAGATGGCACCACTATCGAGGCCAACGCCATCAAGAAGGCCTTGGTCATCGCCCAGCATACGGGTCTTGTCGCGCTGGCTGATGACACCGGTTTGGAAGTGGCGGCGCTGGGCGGAGCCCCAGGGGTCTGCTCCAGTCGCTATGCGGGCCCGGGTGCCACCTACGCCGACAACGTGCGGAAGCTGTTGCGCGACCTGGATGGCGTGCCAGAGGAGCAGCGTGCCGCCCGCTTCCGGTGCGTAATCGCTATCGCTGAGGACGAGCGCGTGCAAACGGTGGAAGGGGTATGCGAAGGGCGTATCACCATGGCGCCAAGGGGCAATGGTGGCTTTGGCTATGATCCGGTTTTTTTGGTGCCCCAACTCGGACTGACGTTCGCGGAGATGTCGCTTGCGCAGAAAAATGCGCTCAGCCATCGTGGACAGGCGCTGCGGCAGGCGAAAGCGGTGCTCGCTACGTGGAAGACCCACGAGCAAAGGGGATAACGTTCTGCGGAGGAGATGCAGCCGAGCCAGGTGGTAGAGGCTGGAGGTGAGTGAGCTGGAGGTCAAGCGACGGGGCGTGGCGCAGTTCGGCTAGCGCGCCTGCTTTGGGAGCAGGAGGTCCCGAGTTCAAATCTCGGCGCCCCGACCAAGAAACAACGTGGTCCCTCCGACGCAGCGAAAGAGGAGCACAGAGCCCCGCCCTGGATAGAGCGGGGCTCTCGCGTTCTTGACCTGCGGCCGCTGGGAGCGGCTCAGTGAACGGCCGCTACCTACCCGCATTCTCGCACTGCAAGGTTTCGAGTTCCGGACTCTTCTCAGAACTCTACGGTGACGCCGAGCTGCACGGTCAATAGGTCTGTGGCCGACTCCTTGATGTCGTAGACGAGGTCGTCGTCCACTCTCCTGATGGAGCCCTTCTTCAAGTAGCGCGCCTGGCCGCCCACCAGATAGCGCACGCGGGTGTCCACAAGCAGGTTCCAGATCCCGGGCTTGCCCGATTTGCTGACTCTTTTGCCCTCGTGCACTTTCACCATGATCCCGGCGCCGCCGCCATAGCTCACCGCGGTGTCGCTCATGTTGTTGGTGCTGATTTCACCATCCTCATCATCGCTATGCCATCCGTTTGCTTCTTTAATGCTCGTGTCGGTGGTGAGGTGGTTGAGGCCAAAGGCCGCCTCCAGGTACGGTCGCACCGGGCCGCCTTTGTGCTGAACCCGGGCAATCAGGTGCGCCTGAATGATGGCGTTGGTGGAGGTCACGTCTACCGAGAAATCGGCAGTGCTGGTCTTGACAATCTCCCTTCTGGTCTCGGAGCCGTAGATGATGAAGCCGACGGCTGCCCCGAGGCCAAATGGCGAGGTTGCCGGCGAGTAGGCAAAGTCGAAACCGGCCGCGCCACCGATGCTGGCCGCGTTCTCCTTGAACTTGCCCTGCGGGAAGCCAAGGAGGGCGTTTCCCGATCCCTGGAAGTTCGTCTGGGCGGCGCTGCTCCCTATGGCGACGAGCATCAGGATCGCGCTCAGGCCTTGCCACTTGCTGCTTTGCATAGTCCTCCGCTCCTTCTTGTTTCGTGTGCGCAGCATCGGTTGGCACTTCCGGAAGGGCAGTCCCCCACTTTGCGCCTCCGCAGGCGTAACCGCGTTTCACCGCCCAGGTTCATTCTGCGAGAGCAAGACCTGGGCACGCTGTTGAGCGAGCACCATTTCACCGCAGGAACATTTGTTCCACCTTGACCACTTGCACATTCTCAGGGCGCACCGGCAAGCGATAGACAGCGATCTCTTTGTCCTCCTCGAGCACTGCCTGCGGCTTGGGCGTGGCGTACCTTATGGGACTTGGCGCATTGGCTACCAGCGCCTCCTTCAGAGCCTCGGCGTCCTTGGTCACCATGACGATCTTCATGTTCTGGTCCTGCAAGTGGCGCCCCGCCGCCGCGTTCACCTCGGGCAGCGTCAACTCGTCAACATGCTTGGGGAACTGGTTAAGAAAATTCTCGTCGAGCCCATAGAACACGTCGTCCAAGGCGTAGCCGAGACGCTCCATCGTCGTCGGCGCAAAGTGGAGGTAGTACTTTTTCAAGAACTGCGCTGTCAGCTCGAACGCTTCCTGGTTCAGGCCGTTATCGACCAGCTTCTGCAGTTCGCGCACCGCAGCGCGCAGCGCAAAGTGACGGGCCTCGTTGCGTACCGGGCGGATCCAGATCTGGAAGATCTGCTGGCGGCGCGCCACATTGCTGGGCGGGAACTGCAGCCGGCTGCCGCGCGGGAAGGCCTCGATGTAGGAATAGTCGCCATAGTTCATGCCCCGCGCCTCACGGATAACCTGGTAAAGGTGGCTGCTCGAATTGCGGTGTTCACCCAGCCACGAGTTGACCAACCAGAGGGCATGGAAATCCGGAGCGCCCCGCACAATATCGAGGGGAAAGCCAAAGCTGATGGCGGTCGACTCGGTGTCCTTCTCGATGAGGAGCACCTGCAGCCCCTTGATGGGCGCCGGCTGCGGTGGGTCGGGCTGTTCCGGCGCGCCGGCTGGCAGCCGCGCCAAATCGCGGCACAGTCGGTCCGCAAAGCGCTTGTCAAATGAGCCACCGATTCCGACCACCACGTTGTCCTTGGTATAGTATTTCCGATAAAAGGCGCGCACGTCATCCAAGGTGATGCTTTTCGCCGACTCGATGAGTCCGGCGACCGGATGGGCATACGGCGTGCCGGCGAAGATGAACTGGCTGAGTGCCTCTTTCCCCAGTTCTTCATCGTCCTGGTAGCGTAAGGTGCGCTCCAGATAGTTGAGCTGCTGGCTCTTCAGTCGAGCAAAGTCATCCTCACGGAAGGCAGGTTCCAGCACGGCCTGCACAAAGAGCTTGTAGTAGGCGTCGAGATTGTCTTTGTGCACCCTACCCATGATGATGGTCATCTCTTTGTCCACCTGCGCCGAGTAGCCAGCGGCCATGGGGTAGAGCTTCTCGAGTATCTGCTCGTAGCCGTTCTTCTTGGTGGAGGCGTCGGCTATCATCTGTGCCGTGAGCGCAGCCAGCCCTTCTTTGCCTGATGGATCGTTCTGCGAGCCGACCTTGAACCAGAGTCTGATGGAAATGGTCTGGTCACTGGCCACCGGCAGGGTGACCACTTCCAGCCTCTTTTGGGGACCACAGGCGACCAGGAACATGAGCAGTGCCAACGCAGGTAAGGCGAACGATTTCATCCTACTCTCCTCCCGTAACTGTGACCACCGTGCGTCTGTCGCTCACCAGGTACTCTTTGGCTACCCGTTGGATGTCCACCGGGGTGACGCGCTCGAAGGTAGCGAAGAGCTGATCAACGCAGGCGATGCCGCCTGTCATAGCGGCGAAGCGGGCGAGGTTGCCCGCGACTTTGTCAGGGGTGTCCAGGTTCATGAGGAAGCTGTACATGGTGTTCTTGCGCTGCGTGTCCAGTTTCTCCTGGGTCACCGGCTTGTCTTGCAAGGCGGCGATTGCTGCAAAGATCTCGTCGCGGACGTTCTCGACGTCGTTCTGGTCCTTCACCATCGTGTAGATGACAAAGAGCTTCGGGTCGCGATTGGCAGAAAAGTCGGCGCTAATGAACTCGACCCTCTGCTGCTGAATCACCAGCTTCTTGTAGATGTCGCTCGTCTGGCCAAACGCAAGGTCCCCCAAGAGATAGCACGCTGCCACGTCCACCTGGGTGGGAGAGAAGGCCAGCCCCTTGTAGGCCACAGTCAGAATGGGTAGGGTCTTGCCTTTGTAGGTGACGTGAGCCACGCGCTCCCCTTTTTGCTCTGGCTCAGGCGTGATTTGGGGAGGCACATAGCCTTTTTGCCACTGGCCGTAGTACTTCTTGACCAGTGAAATGGTGGCGTCGGGTTCCACGTCTCCCACGATCATCAGCACTATGTTTTCGGGACGGTAGTAGCGCTGAAAGAAGCTCTTACTGTACTCGTACATCGTGGGCATGGCTTCGATGTCCTCGCGGAAGCCGATGGTCGTGTGGCGGTAGGTGTGGGCGGTGAAGGCGGTTGCTAGGAGTTTCTCCTCTAATACCATCCACGGGCTCGCCAGGCTCTTCAGGTATTCGCCATGCACGGCGCCGGCCTCGGTCTTGAAAGCGAGCTCGTCGTAGAAGAGGTTCTGGAAACGGTCGCTCTCCAGTTCCATGACCTTTTCCAGGTCGGACTTGGCCAAACCGATGTGGTAGCAGGTGTAGTCGTCAGTCGTGTAGGCATTGGCGTCTGCACCCATTTCGGTCATGAGGCGGTCGTACACACTGCCCGGGTACTTCTTGGTGCCACGGAACATCATGTGCTCGAAAAAGTGGGCAAATCCCGTGTGGCCGGGTTCCCACTCGTCCCTGCTCCCCGTACGCACCACCGTGTAGTAGGAGACCAGGCCAGGACTTTCCATGGGGATGACGATTACGGTCAAACCGTTGTCCAGCACCTCCGTGCGGTACGGATAAGGGAAGACGCCGGAGTGGGCTGTGTTCTGGGCAACGAAGGCTATGAGCGAGCAGAGCGCCATGCACATCGCTGGTCCTTTCATCGTTCCTTTCCATCTCCAATTTGGTTCGAGGTACCCTTGCGCTAGACCAATTTAACAAATCCTTTGAGAAATGCAAGCTGTTTGTTGCAGAGGACAGAGGTCCACAAGCGAGACCGACCGGTGCCCGAGATGCTGTCCGCAAAAGAGAGACATGGGGCGTAAGTTGAAAATGTACCCGGAAACTCACTCCTGATGTGGCGACGCGAACCGAGGGTTGGGCAGGAAGACCGTTGCGCAAGCGCTGGTTCGGCATCTTCGTCTTTTCTGCGGTTCTGCTATTGGGCACTGCGGGCCGGGCGGTCGACCCCGTGTCGATTGTGCAGTACCCGCTCATGAATCGCCCGGCATTCGTGCTGCCGGGGGGCAGTTCACCATTCTCTGCAAAGTCCCCAGCTCCACAGGGAGCTGGCAGGCCTCGCTTTCCATGCCCTATGCCGACGTGCCGCTGCAGCTGACGGTGGGTGGCTATGCCGATGGGGTGCGAACGCTCACCGCTGCCGTGCCACCCTCTGCTCCCTTTGAGCTCTATGACCTCCGCCTCACAGGCAGCGGCGGGGTGAGCGATGTGCTGAGGCATTGCGTGCGCGTCATTCCAGCCTATCGCGATACCTTCACCTTTGTGCACCTGCCGGATTGCCATCTCCCATCGGTGGCCTGGATCGGTTTCTACGACGACCGCAATACTGTGCCGGAGCTGAGCCAGATACTCCAGGAGCTCGCCTATCTCAACCCAGAGTTCGTGCTTCAGACCGGGGACCTGGTCGATGACGGCCAGATCGGCGAGCACTACCGCATCGCGCAATCGCTCCTGGAGCAGAGCCAGGTGCCGTTCTTCCTTACTGGCGGCAATCACGACCTGTGGTACGACGGGCACGAGCTTTGGCGCCGCTATTTCGGCGCTGCCATGGACTACACCTTCCTGTACGGCGGCATGCGCTTCGTGGGGCTGGAGATGTACGACATCCCAAGCCCTACCTTTCCCGCCTCGCAGATGAAGTGGCTGCGCGATGTGCTGGACGAGTCGATCAGCGCCAGGGAGGGCGCACGCATCATTTTCACCCATTATGACCAGTCTGGTCAGCTCACGAGCGACTTTCTCGACCAGTACCTGGTCGATGCCGTCATCTACGGCCACACGCACGTTAACAACGTCAGGACCGTGGGCACGCGCCAGAGCCTCATGCTCAACACCTCCTTCACCATGAACGACAATGGGGAGTATCGGCTGCTCAAGGTGCGCGATGGGAGGATCGTCGACTTCCCGGTGCTCAAGTGTGGGCGTCTGTGGGTCAACACCTATCCTGCGCAGGACGGCAGCTCGTGGAAGGCCGGGGCGCTCATCCGCAACGACAACGACGTCGACCTTGACGGTGTGCTCGTCAAGCTCCATGTCCGACGGGATGCCGCTCCGTTTGCCGTGGCCGGTGGCGCGGTGCTGCAGGCCATTGACCATGGCAGTAACCAGCGGGTCTACTACGTGCGCGCCGATGTGGCCCGCCGCAGCCAGACCGCGGTGACAGTGACTGGCCAAAGCACTGGCAACGAGCCGCCGACAATCACTTCCTACACGCCGCGCTTCGATACCACGGTGGTGGCCGGGCAGACGGTGCCGCTGCGGGTGCAGGTAGAGGATGAAGCCCCCGCGTCGCTTTCTTTCACGTGGCGGACCAACGGGACGGTGGTCCCCGGCCAGCAAGGGGCCTCGTTCAACTTTGCGGCACCCTTAGACTTTGCTGGCACAGTAGAGGTTGAGCTCGAAGTCAGCGACGGCACCCTGCGCGACACGCACTCCTGGCGGCTCTATGTGGAGCCGGCGGTGGCCCGCCCCATGCTGCTCACCTCTACGCGGAACTTTTTTCCCTATGACCGGGAGGTGGTACTTAGGTGGCAGGAGCCCTTTCCTGGTCAGGCGGTCTTTGAGTATGGGCGGTCGCCTGGCGCTTACACAGGCTCGATCGCCGAACAGGGTAGCAACAATCAGGTCCATTTTGTGCCCCGTGAGGTGGGCATGGGGCTGGGAGTCTATTTCTGCCGCATCCGCCTGGACGCGCTGGCCAGTGACGAGTTTACTCTGGTGGTCGAGGCGCCGAGCGCCCCGCGGATGATTTCGCCCCTCGGTCCAGTACGAACTCTTTCCCCTACGTTCCAGTGGGAACCGGTGGAGGGTGTCCCCTACTACCTGGTCATCATGACCGATCAGAAGATCAGCATTGTCCAGGATCCGGTGACGGGCGACTATTCCATTGAGGGGGCGAATCCCCTTTGGGCCGTGTTGACCTCCGAGCATGGGGTCCCGTACGGCGTGCCCGATCCCAGCGGCACTTTCACCTCCGCTCCGGCACCCCTTGCCCCAGCAGGTGAGTACTGGTGGGTGGTGCTCAACTGCTACGGCCCAACGCCGGAGCTGAGCTCCACCGCGCAGTCAGGAGTCGGTTCATTTCGCGTGGACCTGCCGTTGCCAAACATGCGGGCGCCTGCTCTGCTATCTCCGGCGGACAATGCCTCCCTGTCCGGACCGTCCATTTTGTTCCGGTGGGAGGCAGTGCGCAATGCCGTCGTTTACCACTTCTATCCGTTCAAGATCGAGGTGGAAGCGGGCGTGCAGGTGGTTCGACCGATTTGGGAGTCGGTGATCGCGACCACCAACACGGCGCTGGACCTTCCGGCTGCTCGTCTCCTGGTCAAGGGAGACTACCTGTGGAAAGTGGCCGCGGTGGCGACCAATGGTGTGGAAGTGCCCAGTCTGCCGCGCGCCTTCCGCTATGATGCGCCAGCTGCCACCGTGAACCTAAGGACGCTGGATAACCGCGGCACTGAGGCTTCGGATGATGATATCCCCCTGCCGCGCACGACGGTCACCTATGATGCTTTGGTCGGCGTGGACTTGGGTCTGCCCCTGGCCACCGACACGGAGGGGCGACGCAATGGGGTGTTGTTCGCGCCGGGAGTGTATCTGCTGCGCGCGCAGCGCGAAGGGTATGCCCCGCTCCGCGACACGCTGGTTGTGGCCACTGGGAAGGTGTACGACGTGGCGTTGCGCCTCCAGCCCGACCCAGCAGCAGTGCGTGGGGATGTGCGGGATCAAACTGGGCAGGCGGTCGCCGCCGCGACGGTGCGCGCCGTGCACAGTCTGCGCACCGACCTGGTGCGCGAGGGCGCGACCAATCAGTTAGGGCAATTCAGCCTCGCCCTTCCGCCCGGCTCCTGGCGGGTGTCGGCGACGAAGAGTGGCTTCCGGGCCAGCGCCGAGGTGGCCGTCGAAGTCAAGGCAGGTGAGGCGGAGGAGTTGCCCGCACCTTTGGTGGTCACGCGCAACCGGAACGCACTCACCGGGGCGGTGGTGAACGATGCAGGGGTGCCCGTCTACGGCGCCACTGTGGTGGCGACTTCGGGCAGCGAAAGGCTGCAGGCAGCCACCGACGCCTCCGGCCGCTTCTGCTTCTCGCTCTTCGATGGCTCCTGGGTCCTGCAGGCCAGCAAGGCTGGATTTGTTTCCTCGGCACAACGGGGCGTGTCGGTTGCGGGTGGAACGTCGTACCAGATCAGTCCACCGCTCGCCATTATGCCGATGGCTGCGCTAGTGGCTGGCGTGGTCACCGATGGGCTGGCCCCTTTGGCCCAGGCCGAGATCCGCGCCATACCGCTGGCGGGTCAGATACAGTCGGGTACAAGCGACGGGTATGGCCGCTTCTCGCTCAGCTTGAGCGCCGGCACCTACACCCTCGAGGCCCGCAAGAGCGGCTTCACCTCAGCGGGCTCACAGGTCATCAGCTTGGCGCCCGGCGAGACGGTCAGCGGCATCGAATTGCTCTTGCTACCCAATGCCGGGAGCATCAGCGGCACCGTTACCACGGACGGTGTGGTTCCCCTGGTCAATGGCACAGTCAGTGCGGGCGGGCAAAGCGCCGCCACCGATGCCGGCGGCCGTTACCTGCTGTCGGTCCCTCCAGGCGTTTACGCAGTAATGGCCAAGAAGGAAGGTTACTTGGACCCGGCCCCGGTGGAGGTGACCGTTGGCGCCGGCCAGAGCGTGCAAGGGGTGAACTTTCTCCTGCCTCCCCATGCCAGCGTCATCAAAGGTAGAGTCCTATATGGCTCCGGCGTGGCTGGCGCCGTGGTGCGAGCCATCGGCCCAGGCCAGAAGAGCACCATGAGCGACGACAACGGCAACTACTCCTTGGGAGTGGAGCCAGGGGTCTGGACACTGACGGCGCAGAAGGCCGGTTTCTCGTCGGAGACGGTCACTGTAGAAGTTGGTCAGGCGCAAGTGCTCGAGGGGCAAAACATACGCCTCAGCCGTTCGGTGGCCACGCTGCAAGGGGCAGTGCTGGATGCCGGTACCGGGAGCCCAATTCCGTCCGCCTCCCTCGTGGTCGACCCAGGCGGTCTGAGCACCACATCGCGGCAGGACGGGAGCTTCAAGATAGAACTGGACCCGCAGCCAAGTGGCGTCACGGTCACCGCTACCAAACCTGGCTATGCGCCGCTAGCCCGTCAGACTGGCCCGCTCCAGGCCGGAAACACCGCGACCCTTGAGCTGGCTCTCACGCCGCTGAGCACTCGCCTTGCAGGCACGATTTTTGACGAATTCGGGGCCCGGGTGTCCGCTGCGCGCGTGCTGGCGGTTGCCGGCCCGGACACATTTGCCACCACCAGCTCGCAGTCCGGCACCTATGTGCTGCCTGTTTCGCACAGCGGCGGGACCTTTGCTGTTTTCGCGCGGAAGCCGGGTTACGTCTGGGATGCACCCCCGGTGACGGTCACATTGAGAGCCGGTGAGGAGCGGACGGTCGATTTGGCTATCCGCACCCACTTTGCTGGCCTGCGGGGTCGGACGCTGAGCGCCCGCGAAGGCGCCCCTGTCTCTGCTGCGGCCATACGCCTGCAACGTGGTGCAGAGACGATTGCTTCGACGGTGTCCGATCAGGTCGGCGAGTTCCAGTTTGTTGACGACAAGGGTCGCCCGTTCCTCACCGAAGGGACCTATGACTTGTGGGCAGGAAAGCAGGGGTTCGCTGACACGGTCGTGACGGGTGTGGCACTGCGCGGAGGGAGCACCGCCTCCTTGGACCTGCCCCTCAGGCGCCACGAGGCCTGGCTGGAGGGCGTGGTGAGCGACGGGAACGCACCTCTTTCGGATGCTTTGGTAATCGCGGAAAAGAGCGACGGAACCTCCCGCTTCACCGCGGTGAGTCGCAGCAATGGCGCATTCAGGATCGCCCCTATTGCGCCGGGAGAGTATCGGCTCAGCGCGCAGTTGACTGGCTACACCTGGGCCAGGGACACGGTGGTCAGCGCGCCCCAGGGCAATATCGCCTTGCGGCTCACGGCCAACGCAGGCCGCATCTGGGGGACGGTCATCGATGTGGAAACCAACCAGGGGTTACCTGGGGCGAGCATATTCGTCGGGGACGGACATGGCAACGAAGCGCGTACCTCCTCGCAAAGCGATGGGCAGTACGAGTTGCAGGCACTCCCTGTTTTCTATCCTTATCAGCTCACGGTGAGCAAGAGCGGCTATCGCAGCGTAGTCCGGACCGTGTCGGCCACCAAAGGCGACACCACCGACTTTCGGCTGGCCCGCGTCTACGGCGCCATCGGCGGGAAGGTGACGCTCAAGTCCGGGGAGCCTGTCCAGAGGGCCATCGTCCAGGCGCAGGCTGGAGCCACCGCCTTCAAGGACACCACCGACGCTACAGGGCGCTATGGGTTCGCGCGCCTGACGGCAAACGCCTATCAGGTCTCGGTGACCAAGGCAGGCCACTTGAGCACGCCGCGCACACGCACGGTGAGCCTGTACAACGGCGGCGACAGCCTGAACGTGAACTTTGTACTGGACAGGGTGGGCGTGGCCAGCGTCGCCATTTCCGGGCCTGTGGTGGTCACCAACGACGGAACTGCAAGTTTCTCATTCAGCGCCACCACTTCTGACGGCCGAGAGGTGCCGATTGAGGCCCAGTGGTCAGTGGATCATCCAGCGGCGGTGGAGGCGCTCTCCGAGAACGGCAGACTTACCCCGAAGCGCGACTACATCGGCCCGCTCTGCCTTATGCTGCGCGATGCGTTCTCTGGAGTCGCGGACTCGTTGTTGCTCCAGGTCGTGGCGACAGTCAATCCGAACGGTGCGGCGAGGGTGCTCACGGACTATCGAGGGGCGACATTCTCGCTGCCGGCGGCTTGTGTCGCAAGCCCGTTGAGCCTGGGCTTAAGTTACCCGAACCTGCCGGACGTCAAGAAGAGGGTCCCGGGCTACCAGATCGCCGGGCGGACCTACGCGCTGCGACCCGGGGGTATCACCTTGCGGAAGCCGATGGTTGTCACTCTCCCCGTGCCAGATTCCAGTGCCGCCGGGTGCGCCCTCTTCGCATGGAATCCCTCCCGATTGGCGTGGGAGGAGCTGCCGTCCGTCGCTGTGTCCGGCGGCTTACAGGCGGAGGTGAGCGTGCTCGGCCAGTGGGCGGTGATGCAACCGTCGCTCCCTTTGGGCATCCGTGAATTCAAGGCCGAGCCGACACCTTTTTCGCCTTTCGTGGCTCCCCTGCAGATATCGTTCCGGCCGACCTCGCAGAGTTCCTCCGTAGTGTTTGTGACCATAAAGGTCTACAACATGACCGGTGAGCTGGCGCGCAGACTCACTGAGGCCGCTGTGCCCCAAGGGCAGAGGTTCAGCGTGACCTGGGACGGCAGGACGGACGGTGGAGCAATGGCGCTGAATGGCAGGTACTTGCTGCACATCGAGGTGAAGGACGGTGAGGGGAGTAAGAAGATGCTCACGCCGGTGGTGTTAGTGAAATGAGACCCATGGTGCGCGCTGCACGGAGGTGGCAAGCCACCTGCACACCGCTGATGCCTGGGCAGCCAGCAAGCTGCGCTGCACTGCGCCCGCGGAGAAGCGGCCGTTGGATGGTGGTTGCGGCAATGGCGTTAGTCGCCTCGGGTGTGGCCCGAGCCGACATCCCGGCCGCGTTCGCGGATGTGGGGTACGGTGCGCGTCCCATGGGGATGGGCGGCGCCTATGTCGCCTTGGCCAGCGACCCCTACGCACTGTTCTGGAACCCAGCCTGCCTGACCGCAGTCCAGGGTTGGCAGGTCAGCACCATGTATGCGCGGCAATTCGGCCTTGTGCCTTATGCCATCGCCGCTGCTGCCAAGGGGGCTGGCCACGGCACCGGGGTGGGCGCAGGCTTCCTGACCTCGGGCGACGAGATGCTCCGCGAGTCGGCCGTGTACCTCAGCTATGCCCGCCGCCTGGACTTCATGGGCAAAGCAGGGGCTGCGCTCTCTGCCGGCCTCACGGCGAAGGTGCGCTGGTCGAGCTTTGGCAACAATGCCGGCGGGGGAGAGCAGCGTATTCAGGGTACGGCAGCCGGCTACGGGCTCGACTTTGGGCTCCGCTGGAAGCCGGCCGGTCGCTGGGCCGTAGGGCTGTTGCTCCGTGATTTCCTGAACAGTCTGCACTACGAAAATGAGACGCGCCGCACTTCCTACGGGGAGGCAGTCCCGGCGGCCTTGATTGTGGGTGCCGCCTTCCTGGCCAGGCCCAATGTGGTGCTGGCACTTGATGTGGACAAGTCCTTTTACGCTGACCTGAAGGACCGGATCAGTGTGGGCGGGGAATGGCTCCTTTTCAGGATGCTCTACCTGCGCGCTGGTTGGTCGCAGAACTTGGACCCGGTAACCAACGGCAAGGCAAACTGCGGATTCGGCATCCAGTTCTTCTGGGAAAGTTTCGGCGCCAGGTTCGATTTTGCCTATCAACTCCACTTTCTGGCGCCCACGCCCAGGGTTTCGGTCTCACTGTGGTTCTGAAAATGAAGCCGCGCCCCAACATCGCTTTCCTCGCGCTTTTCCTGAGCTCGGTTGCACTGGCCCAAAGCGACCGCCCGATCACCGAACTGGTTGGTCAGCACCTTCGGGTAGACGTTTCCTTGTCAGGCGCGTTTCTGGGTCTCGGGGGAAGTATGGCCCCGCTCGGTGGCCCCGCTGCCAGCCGCGTCGATGCCAGTTGCATCGGCTGGAATCCCGCCGGCCTTTCTGCCCTCAATCGCAGGAGCGTGGTGCTTGACTGGGTGCCTGGGCTGGTGCAGAACGCGCAATCTCTGCTCGATCTCTCCGGCACGTTGAACGAACAGCTGGACGCGGTTATCGACGACTACGGCGCACCTTCCGCAGCGGTCCACTACCCAGAGCTGGCAGCCAATGTGGGATTTCATCCTTTGGTGAGCGGTTTTGCCGTCGGCCTGCCTTTCCAGGTGAGCGGGAGGAAGGTAGGAGTAGGGCTGGGTTATCGCCAACCATTTGCCATGAGCGGTGCCCTTCTGGGCAGCGGGTTTGAAGTAGCGCTCGACAGCGAACAGGAAGTGCAAGGGGAGAGGCGGCGCATTCGCATGCGCACCTGGCTGGACGTCAATGCGGACCTGGAAATCAAGGCTCACGAACTTTACGTGGGCCTGGGCGCCCAGCTTGGGCGCGCCACCAGCATCGGCGTGGCGCTCAGGCGGCTTGTGCTCCGCGGCAGGTGCAATGCCTACGCGGCAGTTGAAGGGATTGTGGAGATGTCGGGAGGCGAGTACGCCTTCAATGACCCTTACGATCCGCGCATCGACTTTGCCAGGGGGGAGCAGAACAGGCTGCACCAGTCGTTCTTTGCAGAATATGCCGGCGAGGCTTGGGGCGTGCGTCTTGGGGTACTGCACCGGCTGGGGGAGCATCTGCACGTGGGAGCTGCCGCAAGCCTGCCAGCGCGGCTGCGCCTGGGCGGGCGAGATTCCACCGTCAACAATCGCATCCCCTTCATCCGCGTGGAAGAAGGGGCAGGCGGAGATGTCGAGGACCTCATCGACGCCACGAAGATCGATTTGGCGAAGTTGACGCTGACTGAGCGCCTGGCCAGCCACAATGTCTTCATGCCAGAGTTGCGCCTGCCCGGCTCTCTGCAGCTCGGCATATTGTGGGAGTCGGCAACGGTGGCTCTCTCTGCCCACCTTGCCTTGTATGCTGGCCAGTTCAGCCTGGCACTGCAACGGCGCGAAGCGCGCGGGCTGCGCCTGCGCTACGGCGGCGGCCTGGGCCTTGATCTTCGTTACTTCTTCGTGGGGTTGAGCAGCGATCTTGGCGACGAGGTGAGGCCCCGAGGCAACGGGGGAACGCCTCTCCGCAACGTTCCCCTGCCCAGGATCAACCTTGGCGGCCGCGTGCCAATGGCCTCTGGCCTATGGCTCACGGGATTGGTAGGCGTGGAGCCTACCCCGCTGCTGCGACTGAGCGCTCAGTACGAGTTTTGAGGGAAATGAGCCATGCGACGAGGGGTGATGGCCGCAATGCTCGCAGTCCTCCTGTCCTTGGCGTCTGGGGCAGAGGGGCAGCAGGTGCAGGGGGTGCGTGGCGCCTACGCGCTCTCTTCTGCTCCGCCACCCGGGGGCAGGGTCGGTGACACTCTGTCGGTCTTTCGCGCCACCGGGCGAGAGTTGGTGCTTGTGGGGAGGGCTGTAATCGATGAAGTCCCACGTGGGTCTGCCATCTGCCGGGTGGTCAGCGAGATCGCCCCACAGAAAGTCCAAGTTGGCGACTGGCTGGTGGCACCGGACGGGCGAGTACCGCTGGCAAGCCCGATACGGGCCGATGAGCGCGCAAAGGCGCAGGTGGTGGCAGTGCGAGGCGGGCAGTTGGCCATCGCCGGCGCATGTGCCCCGCGTGCCCCCGGCGATACCGTGGCAATCGAGCGGCAAGGCGAGGGCGGCACGCACCCTAGCGGCGCGGCGCGGCTCCTGCAGGTAGAGCCAAGCTGTGCAACAGCAGCCATCGTGGGCGAAAGCCCCAATGAGCCGATCCGACCAGGGGACATAGTTTCCTTAACTGCGCCCAGGATTCAGGAAACTGCAGCAGGTGGTCTTTCCGGCCCAGTTCCGCAGGTGGCCAAGACCCGCGGGAAATATGTCTTTGTGACTGGCCTGCCCGAAGCTTGGCGTCCTGGCATGACCCTGCAGGTGGTACGGGCGCAGGGGGGAAGCACGAGAGTCGTTGCCACGGTGAGGCTTTCAGAGCGGAGAGAGGAGCGCGGCATCGCGGTGCTGGTGAGGACTGAGCCAGGAGAAGAGCCGCGCGTGGGAGACCTGCTGGCTTTGCCGATGCCGGCGCAAGCCTCCCACGAGAACCTCGATAGCTACTTCTTTGGCACCTTTCGCCCGTGGCGCTGAGGGGATTATTCGATGGAAAGAAGCGACGGGAAGGTCAGCCTGGTTGGTAGCTCACTACCACGACCCGGCTATCGCGAGCCAGGCCCGGGCCTAAGTAGGAAAAGTCCCCTGGGGCGAGACAAGCTCTCGGCCTGGGTGTGGGTAGAGCCAGGGAGGTATGATGCAGAAGGACTTTCACTACTATGCGGTGATGGTGCTGGCGCACCTTGCCGGCTTCTCTCCGGCCGAGGCCCGGGTGATCGCCTACAGCTCGCAGTTCGTGGATGATTCTAGCGACAGCGGTCAGGTAAAGGTAGGGGATTACTATTTCGACACTGTGCGCACCGCGCATCTTGGCCTGCAGTTCTTTACCTGGAACGTGCACAAGAAGATCTACTTTCCCTTTCATTTTGTCCCCTCCCTGCGTTGGGATGGGCAGTACTCGCCCTATGCAACCACTGCGGACTGTACCTTGAGCCGGCTACCTGTTGAACGGGCCCTCGCCGAACGGGGTGAGCTGAGGCTTTACCAGCTTGGTGTGGCACTGCACGCCTACGCCGACACCTGGGCCCACGAAGGTTTCTCCGGGCGCCGCCACCTGGAAAACGACGTGCGCGCCCTGCGCCGCTTCGTCGATGGTGAATGGCGCCGCTGCCGACGTGCCTGGGATGTGGTGCTGGACCTGTTCCGGGCCAGGGTTGGCCACTTGCAGGCCTATGCTTATCCTGACCTCCCTTACGAGCGCTGGCGGTACGTCGACTTCCGGGGGCGCACTTTCGAACGGGATAACCCTGCGCGCTTCTGCCATGCGGCGCGGGCAGTGTTCGACTGGCTGTGTGCCGCGCGCGGCACCCGCAGGGTGAGTGGCAAATGGGCCAGCCTCGAAAAGCAGCTCCGCGCGCTTTTTGCTCTCGTGCCGGCAGGCGGACGCCACACCCTTGCCGAGCGCTGCGCTGCCTGGGTGGAGACCTTCCCCGAGGCATTTGCCGACAACGCCCTGGGCCCACATTACGATCCCCACCAATGGCGGTACGAAGCCCTGCGCATTGCCGGCAGCGGAGACCTCCAAAGCTTCCTCCGCACCGACTTGGTGCGCTTCCAGCGGGCCGCGCTGCGGCAGCGCTTCCTGGTGCTGGAGAGGATGATGTGACCCTGGGGTCGTTCGAAGCGCTGTCCCCACGCGGCTGAATAGTGTTGCCCAAAGGGGCATCCCCTTGCGGCTAATGAGGGCAGGGTGGCCCTGTGGCGCGGTTGCTCTTGCGGCCAGAGCTCGGGCCAGGGAGCGACCAGCCGTCTCATCCCTCGGCGGGCAGTGCTTAACCATGCTCCCCTGAGCGCTCCCTTGGGCGGGAAAATGACTCTTCACTCGGCACGCCTGGCTGCGGCTGCACCCCCTTCCACTCGATGCGCGAGCACCTCCCGGAGGTTGGCCTCCTCAAGAAAAGTATTGACAGGAGCTCATTTTTTTTACATTTATCACGCTTGCGAACCGAGGTTGGATCAGGCAGACTGATGGCTTTCTCGGGCCGATGGCCGACTACCTTAGCCACGGCCGGGGGCCAGCAGACGTGTGTCGGCGGAAGCGTTTGGATGCGGGAGAGGAAAGGGAGGCCACAATGGAGGCGCTCCTCTCATCGTCCGGCAACCAACGACGCGGCCCCTGCTCAACCCTGCGCAAATGGTGGCGGAGCAAAACTGCCGGGACGGGGAGAATTGGCCCTTTCGGGTCCGCATCCTCCTTTCTCCCAGGCGGGGCTTCTTGCCAGGGCCCCCAAATCCGCTCTGCGCACAAGACGAGCACTGCTGTGGTGCCGGCCCCGATCCTTGTGGTGCTCTTGGCCTCGTTTTACCTCGCCTACTTGCCCTCGCTGAGCGTGGCCCAGCAAGGCTCCTTTCGCATCCCTCCGGGTTGGTTGCACTTGTCAGCAGAACGCGTGGTGCTCTCGTGTTGGCCTGGACAGGTGCTGGTGGAGGGCTTGTATGTTTTCCAGAACCTGCGCAGGGCAACTGTGGCCGCAACGGTGTGCTTTCCTGTGGCCGTGGACGAAGAGCAGGCATTTCCCTATGAGTGTGAGGTAGAGGGGCACGAGTTCTGGACGAGTGTGAGCGACACGGCTATCTTTTGGGCAATGCAGGTGAGGCCTGCTGGTGCGGAGACGGTGAGGGTGAGGTACCTGCAGGAAATGCGCGGCAAGAAGGTACGCTACATTTTGCGCACCACTCAGGCCTGGCCGGTGCCTGTGGGAGAGGCAGAGTTCGTGGTGGTGCTGCCGGCCAGCTGGCAAGGGGTGGAGTTGTCCCCGCGGCCTGATTCTACATGGCTGGAAGGAGAAAGACGCTTCCACCGGGTGAGAAGGAAAGAGCTGTGCACGGATGTTGACCTGGTGATTCGCTGGCAATAGAGGCCCGGGCCGGCCGAAGGAACCTTTATGGGGGAAAGGAATGAGGGCCTGCAAAGGCCCGGGAGGTGGGTTATGCGCAGATCAGTGTCGCTATTGCTGGTGGCTGGGCTCCTGCTTGCCCTTGATGGCCTGTTTGCGGGCAAAGGAGTCCTGGGGAGCCCGATAATCGTGTACATGATGTCAGCGGAGTAGACCGGCAACAAATACTACAATGTGGACAGCTTCTTTCCAGGGGTAATGCCCCTTTGGGCGCCCCCAGGGGGCTGGTGGTACGAGATACGGGTGGAATGGTGGTCGTATCACGGGTGCCCACCCACGGATCTTTACTGCGATGGCGAGGTCGCCGTTGAGGGCGTGCTCCCTTATGAGTGGCAATCATATTACGATCCGGTCTCTGGCCCGAGCTGTGATGGGAACTACCGCGCCTTCGACCTGGTCCAGGCTGGTTATCACTGCTATTGGGCTTTCGGAGCTTTGAACGAAGCGTGCCTTGAAGTTCCGTAGTCTTGACCGGTTCTGGCCGACCCAGCCTCTCCGCCACCAACCGGAGGAGTGAAAGATGATGACGAGACGACGCCTGATTGTTACTTTTGCCGTGGGCATCGGGGTGATCAGCGCCCCGTGGGCCCAGGCCGGCGATGACTGCTGGACCGCTGACGGTCCTCAGGTATGCACGGTGTACAGGATCGCAGAGTCCGGTACGCCCGGAAGTCGTCCTCCTGCATACGGGGAAGGGAGGGTTGCACGTGAGTTCCGATACGGGCTACACGTGGGACCGGGTGCTGGAATACCCTTGGGTCGGGAGCGGTGCCTCAGGGTTCGATCTTGGAGACGTGGTAGTCTCCTCGCACGTGAAGAATCCCATCTACTATGGCGTTTGGGGCCGATTGTTCAAGAGCTCGGATGGGGGCGTACCTGGGGGCTGATGGCCTGGTTTGCAGGGATGGTTCCCACCGTGCTGCTGGTGGAGCCGAAGCGCGCGGGAGGGCTGCTGGTGGGAAACGACTCCCCAGCTGGCGTGATGTATTCCCAGGACAGCGGAAACAGCTGGGGACCCGCGAACGCCGGCCTCCGGTCCGGAAATGTGCTTGACCGCCAATGGGACGCGACTGGCGATACCCTATTTGCTTCAACGCGCGACGGAGTGTACACAAGAGCCTGGCTCGGCGGGGCAGGAACGGGCAGCTGGCGGGACATCAGCCAGAACTTAGCCGGCCAAGCGGTTGTCGCCGTGCTCCCCCCGCTCGCGGGGGAGAAGGAGATGGTGCTGGGGGGGCTTGCTGGTGTCTATGTCGGTGACGGCATGAGTGCCTGGCGGGAAATCTTCAGCCCCGCCTCCCGGGGTGGTCGACTGTGGCTAAGGGCGTTGGCCCGAGGAACACCCCCTGCCAAGAGCTTGTATGTTGGCACCACCGTGGGGCTCTATTTCTCACCGGATGGCGGGCGCTCATGGGAGGAGCGCAACTTTGGCCTGGGCAACACGGCGGTTCTTTCCATCCTGCCGCTGGACTCGGCACGTCTCCTCCTGGGCACCTGTGATGGTCTGTATGCAACCTACGACGGGGGGAGCGTTGCGTCCCGATGCTATCTACTGTCTGCGATACCACCACCACGCCATCCCGAGTGTGGACAGCCGCAGATCACGGAGGTCTTTACTACAGCGACGACTGTGGAAACACCTGGGTCGATGCGCAAGCCGACAACGGTATGCTCGAGGTTCGGGGGCTTTCAATCGCTCCTACACTCCCTTCGACAATGTACGCGACGGTGGTCCGCAGCGCAGGCCCACCGCGTTACTACGCGGATGCTGTTATCGTTAGCATGGATGGTGGCCACAGCTGGCGTGCAGTGGGCGCGCCATTGGCGGGCCTCTTTCCCCTCGCGATAGACGTTGACCCCAGCAGCCCTGCAGTGGTATATTGCGGCACAATGGGCGGCGGCCTGTTCAAGAGTGTTGACTGGGGTGAGACCTGGCAACCAAGGAGCAGCGGTCTGCCACCAGGAAGCGTGGACTTGTCGCCGTGGACCCTTCTCGGCCGGAGATTGTCTATGCGGGCGTCCGCTCCGGTTCCGTGGCCCAGCCACATGGTCTCTACAGGTCAGAGGACACAGGCGAGCACTGGGTGTTCGCCTTTTCGGGAGTTTCGGAGGGTGAATGGCACCTGGGAGAGGACCTGGCCATCAATCCGGTAAATTCTCGTACCTTGTTGGTTGCATTGGGGTACAAGGGCGGTGTCTACAAATCACACGACCGTGGGCCTTCGTGGTATTCGGCAAACACGGGTATCGGGCTGGAGGGTGGGCAGTATGTCTTCTCGGCTGCCATCGACCCGGCAGATACCGACATTGTTTACGCGGCGGGTACCGAGGTCTACGTCAGCTACGACGCAGGCGCTACCTGGCAAGAAATGGGCGAAGGACTGCCGGCGCACTTGGCCTGGTAAACAAGATTCGCGTCGACCCCAAGGACCCGAGCTACATCTACGCGGCAACCGAGGGGAGTGGGGTACTGGTGTACCACCGCGCCCAGTCCCGGGTGCACCGCGACCGACCTGGGGTGCCGGCAAGCTTCTATCTGGCGCAGAACTTTCCCAATCCGTTCAATGCCTCGACGCTGCTTCGTTTCGGTGTGGCGCGAAGCGGCGAGGTGGTGCGTGAGGTCTACGATGTGGTGGGGCGGCGTGTGCGCCTGTTGGCAGATGAGCAGCGGGCACCCGGACACTACTCGGTGGTGGGGGATGGACGCGATCAGGGCGGCGCTCGCGTTCCCGCCGGCGTCTACTTCTGTCGCATGCACGCCGGTGGGTTTGCGGACGTAATGAAGATGACGCTGGTGTATTGAGTAGCCGTTACTCGGCTGTGGTTGATTTCAGGGCAGTGCGGTGGCTGGCAAGACCTGCCCCGCCAGCTGGTGGAACGCCAGCAACCGGCAGCGGCTCCGGCGGCAGGTCAACCGAGGACAGAGCAGACGCGCTCCCTAATACCTCGGTGGGTGCGGCGCGCGGGGCGTCCTTCCCGTCACGAGTCACGACCGTTGCCTTTGATGGCTGGCCAATTGCCCCCCGTCCGCCCTTCGGCAGGAGCACCGCAGAGGATGGTGATGGAGGAGGTAGTGCCGCAGCTCCGCCGCCGGGCCTTCTTTGGTAGGCGCTCTGTTCTCCACAAAATGCCCCATCTTTCCACTTGATTTTTCCCTCCTTTTTGCGTATACTCGGCAGGTCGCACGAGGACCGGTTCCCGATCCCGGTGCTTGTGCTCGTTGGCGGGGATGGCCGCGCCCGCTGGGGAGGGCCGAAAAGCGCCGAGGCTCGCGCCCATCCGTCGTAGGGCCCAGCGCTTGCCGAGTCACTCGATCGCAGCCTTGCCTCTACCACGGCGCGGGTGAAACTTCTCGCACCCGGGGCCATATGCGAAGGCGCGTGCGTTGTCCCCACGGCGCGGTGTGGAGCGAACCAAACAGGAGGTAAACGACGATGTACCGGAAGAGTGTTTCTCGGGTCGGTGGCGCTTTGCTGGCGTTAGCCCTGGCTGCCTGTTGGGTCCACCTCAGCGTGGCCGACGAAGGCATGTGGACGTTCGATAGTCCCCCTACCAAGTTGCTGCAGGAGCGCTACGGGTTTACCCCGACGCAGGAGTGGCTAGAGCACGTGCGCCTGGCGAGCGTGCGCTTCATGGACGGCGGCTCCGGGTCGTTTGTCAGTCCGCACGGCCTGGTGATGACCAACCATCACGTGGCGGTGGGCCAGCTGCAGAAGGTGTCCACGCCTGAGCGCGACTATGTGGCCACGGGCTTTTATGCCGCCACGCCGGAAGAGGAGCTCAAGTGCCCCGACCTGGAAGTGAACGTGCTTGTCTCCATGGAAGACGTCACTGCGCGCGTGCGGGCGGCGGTCACTCCAGGCATGAAGGACGAGCAGGCATTAGAGGCGCGGCGCGCAGCCATCGCCGCCATCGAAAAGGAGAGCCTCGAAAATACGGGCCTCCGCTCTAATGTCATCAGCCTCTACCATGGCGGCGAGTACTGGCTCTACCGCTACAAGAAGTACACGGACGTGCGCCTGGTCTTTGCCCCGGAGCGACAGGTGGCCTACTTCGGTGGCGACTTTGACAACTTCACCTACCCGCGCTACGATCTGGACGTGGCATTTTTCCGCGTTTACGAAAATGACAAGCCGGTGAACTCCGAGCACTACTTCAAGTGGAACGCGCAGGGCGCACGCGACGGCGAGCTGGTCTTCGTCTCCGGGAACCCTGGCTCCACAGACCGGTTGTTCACCTACGAGCAGCTCCTTTTCCAGCGCGACTACCAGTACCCGATGCTGCTGGACTACATCAACAAGCGCATCGCCATTCTGCGCGAGTACGCCAAGCGCGGCCCGGAGCAGGAGCGGCGCGCCTTGGTGCAGATCTTCGGCCTGGAAAACAGCAAGAAGGCCCTCACCGGCGAGTATCAGGGCCTCTTAGATGCAAAGCTGATGGCCAAGCGCAAGAAGGCCGAGGATGAATTCCGCGCCCTGGTCGCCTCCAAGCCGGAGTGGAAGAAGGCCTATGGCGACGCCTGGGACACGGTGGCCCGCGTCATCAAGAAGCAGGCAGCCAGGGCCAAGGAGCGCTTCTACGCGCGCATCATGGGCTCCCGCCTGGCGGGCTTCGCCTCGACCCTGGTCTTCTACAGCATCGAAGTCAAGAAGCCAGACGGGCAGAGGCTTCCTGGTTACCACGACTCCGAGCTGGATGAGCTCAAGTTCCGCCTCCTGTCGCCGGCACCCATTTATCACGACCTCGAAGAAGCCAACCTTGGCGGGGCACTTGCGCTGTCGTTGGCTCAATTGGGCGCCGACCATCCCTTCATCAAGACGGTGCTCAACGGCCGTTCGCCGCGGGAGGTGGCGGCAGAGCTCATCCAGGGCACCAAGCTTGCCGACGTGGCCTTCCGCAAGTCGCTCCTCGAAGGCGGCGAGAGCGCACTCCAGGCCTGCAACGATCCCCTCATCGTGCTCATGCGCAAATTGGAGCCGATGATGCGCGCCGACATCGAGTGGAACAAGAAGCACGTGGAGAGCGTGATCACTCCCGCTGCCGAGAAAATCGCGCAGGCGCGTTTTGCCGTCTACGGCAAATCGGCCTATCCGGACGCCACGTTCACCTTGCGGCTTTCCTATGGCGCGGTGAAAGGCTATCCCATGAACGGCACCAAGGCGCCATACAAGACTACGCTCTACGGGCTTTACGACCGCGCGCTGAGCTTTGACCGGGAAAAGGACTTTGACCTGCCGGAGCGCTTCTGGCAGCGCAAGGACCGTCTCGATCTCTCGACGCCGGTGAACTTTGTCAGCACCTGCGACATCATCGGTGGCAACTCCGGCTCGCCGGTCATCAGCGCGCGCGCCGAGGTGGTCGGCCTGATCTTTGACGGCAACATCGAAAGTCTTGTGGGGCGCTTTGTCTACGACGAAGAGGCCAACCGGGCCGTGGCCGTGCACACCGGCTACATCAGCGAGGCGTTGCGCAAGCTCTACGACGCCGCGGCCTTGGCCGACGAGATTGAGGGAATCAGGTAACCGAAGAGGGGTGGGCCGCCGGCTCGCCCCTCGCGGCTTAGGGAGGGACCTACCATGCGTCGCGTGACGTTGGTCGCCGCGGCGGCACTGCTCCTCACCGTGGCCGTGGCTTTGGCCATTGACACCACAGACACCCGGATGCTGAGCCAACCGGCCATCAGCGCCACCCAGATTGCCTTTGCCTACGCCGGTGACCTGTACGTGGCAGACCGGGATGGCAGCAATGTGCGGCGCCTGACCTCTGGTGAGGGGAACGAATTCAACCCGGTCTTTTCGCCGGATGGCAAGTGGATCGCCTTCAGTGGCGAGTACGACGGCAACACGGATATCTTCCTTGTGCCGGCCTCCGGTGGCGTGCCTATCCGGCTGACCCATCACCCGGCGCCGGACGTGGTCTGCGATTTTACCCCGGACGGCAAGGCGGTGCTCTTCTACTCGCCCCGCTTCTCCTTCACCAGCCGCTACTGTCAGCTCTTTACCGTGCCGGTGGAGGGTGGCTGGCCGCAGCAGCTCGAGCTGCCCGTGGGCTTCAAGGCCTGCTATTCGCCCGACGGCAAGCGCCTGGCCTACCTGCCGGTACGCGAGGTCTTTCAGCAATGGAAGCACTATCGGGGCGGCACCGTGGCCACGATCTGGCTGTACACCTTCGCGGACCATTCCGTGGACAAGATCCCGCAGCCGGATGGCAGGTGCAACGACACCGATCCGATGTGGGTGGGAGACAAGGTCTATTTCCGCTCCGACCGGAACGGCGAGTTCAATCTCTTTTGCTACGACACCGTCAGCAAGGAAGTGCGGCAGATCACCTTCTTTTCCGACTTTCCGGTGCTTGATGCCTCCTACGGCGCGGGCGTGATCATTTTCGAGCAGGCCGGCTACCTGCAGACCTACGACCTCGTCAGCGGGCAGGTGCAAAGGCTGCGGGTAGGAGTGGCTGCGGACCTTTTGGAGCTGCGGCCTCGCTATGTGAAAGGCGCCGAGTGGATTCGCAGCCGCGACATCTCTCCCTCGGGGACGCGGGCAGTCTTCGAATTCCGGGGCGAGATTGTCACGGTGCCCGCAGAGAAGGGAGACCCGCGCAACCTGACCGCGACCCCAGGGGTGCATGAGCGCTTCCCAGCCTGGTCCCCGGACGGCAAGTTCATCGCCTACTTCTCGGATGCCTCCGGCGAATATGCCCTGCACATTTTGCCGCAGGATGGCAAAGGGGCTCCGCGCGTGGTGCCGCTGGGCGGCGCCGGTTTCTACAACGCCATCTCCTGGTCCCCAGATAGCAAGAAGCTTTGCTTTGCCGACAACGCTCGCACGCTCTTCTGGTTGGACCTTGCGACCGGCCGCATCACTAAGATCGCGCAGGAGGCCCTCTACATGCCAGGTGCCTTTGGCACCATTCGCGGCGCCTGGTCGCCAGACTCCCGCTGGGTCGCCTACACGCTGACGAACACCGCCTACTTTCAGCAGATCTTCGTGTACGACATCGAGCAGGGCAAGTCTTGGCCTGTTACCGATGGCATGGCCGAGGCCAGCGACCCGGTGTTCGACCCCAGCGGCAAGTTCCTCTACTTCTTCGCTTCCACCGACGCCGGCCCGGTGAAGCATTGGTTTGCCATGTCCAACGCCGACGTGCGCATGAAGAACGCCATCTACCTTGCCTCACTGCAAAAAGGCACCCCTTCGCCGTTGGCCAGGCAGAGCGATGAAGAAAGGGGCAAGCCTGAGGAGGAGAAAGAGGACAAGGCGGAGAAGGCAAAGGAGGTGGAGAAAAAACCTCCGGCGAAGCTGGTCATCGACTTTGCCGGCATGAACGAACGCATCGTGGCGCTGCCGCTGCCGGAGGCAGACTACCGAGAGTTGCAGGTGGGCAAGGAGGGACAGCTTTACTTCCTCGAGACCGTGCCTGCCGGTCCCACGAAGCTGCACCACTATGACCTCGACAAGCGAGAGGATAAGGTCATTTTGGAAAAGGTCGATGACTACCAGCTTTCTCGGGACGGCAAGAAGCTCCTGTGCCGCACCGGGCAGTCGTGGTTCATCACCGACCTGGCCGACAAAATTGACACGAGCAAGGGGAAGCTGGACGTCGACGCCATCGAGGTGCGCATCGAGCCGCAGGCCGAATGGCGGCAGATCTTCCACGAAGCCTGGCGCATCAATCGCGACTACTTCTATGACTCCAACTTCCACGGGGCCGACTGGCAAGCCATGCGCCAGAAGTATGCGGCTTTTTTGCCGGATCTTGCCTGCCGCAATGACCTAAACAGGCTCATCCAGTGGATGTGCAGCGAGCTGGCAGTGGGACACCATCGCGTGAGCGGCGGCGACCAGCTTGCCAAGCCGAAGCGCGTACCCTGCGGTCTGCTCGGAGCGGACTATGTCATCGACAATGGCCGCTATCGCTTTGCCAAGGTCTATGGCGGATTGAACTGGAATCCCGACTTGGAGTCTCCGCTCAAGCAGCCGGGCATCGACGTGCAGGCGGGGGAGTACCTGTTGGCGGTCAATGGCAAGGACTTGCGCCCACCGGAGAACCTTTTCAGCCGCTTCGAGAACACCGCCGGCAAGATCGTGGAGATCACCGTTGGCCCGCGCCCGGACGGCGTGGGGTCGCGCACGCTGCAGGTGGTGCCCATCAAGGACGAAAGCGACCTGCGCAACCGCGACTGGGTGGAGAGCAACATCCGCAAGGTGGACGCCGCCACCGCGGGGCGAGTGGCGTACGTGTACGTGCCGAACACCGCCAGGTTGGGGCACACCTATTTCAAACGCTACTTCTTCCCGCAGACCAACAAAGAGGCCATCATCATCGATGAGCGGTTCAACGGTGGCGGGCAAGTGGCGGACTATTACATCGACCACCTGCGGCGCCCGTACATCTGCAATTGGGCGTTGCGCTACGGGCAGGACCTGGTGACGCCCAGTGGTGCGATCTTTGGCCCCAAGGTGATGCTCATCGATGAGAACGCCGGCTCGGGAGGTGACCTGCTGCCATGGATGTTCCGCAAATTGGGCCTGGGCCCGCTGGTGGGCAAGCGGACCTGGGGCGGTCTGGTGGGCATCCTCGGCTTCCCGGTGCTCATGGACGGCGGCTACGTGACGGCGCCCAACTTGGCCATCTGGACGGAAGAGGGTTTCGTCGTGGAAAACGAAGGCGTGCCTCCCGATCATGAGGTGGAACAGGAGCCGGCCAAAGTGATTGCCGGCCACGACCCCCAGCTTGAGAAAGCCATTGAACTCATCATGGTCGAACTGGAGAAGAACCCGCCCCGCAAGCCGCAGCGCCCGCCCTATCCGGTGCGGGTGAGGAAATAGGCCTTCGCGGGATAACTCCGACATGGGCAAAACTCGCAGGTGGGATGGTGCTCTAAGCCATCCCACCTGCGCTTCTGCCTCTTGTCAGGCGTGGTCTTGGGGGTTACCAGGCGACCACTGCGGCGTAGCCGACGTTGCTCGTCCCGTACTTGATCCACATGTAGCCGCGTTCCGCGCCATAGCCGCAGGTCTCGCCCCAGCCAGTGCCCCAGGAGTTCTTGAGCAGCCAGGCCCCCTTGCTATCGTCCCAGCCGATGATGAAGATGGCATGGTTGACCGAAGCGGGCGCCGGGCAGCAGCTGAATAGCCCGCCCTGGGGTACCTCGTTCTTGTCGAACACGCCGCCTGTGTAGGCCTGAAAGAAGGGTCCCACGTACACCGCCGCGCACACCGGCCCATACTCGTAGATGGCCTGTTTGAGGGTCTCCACTGCCGGCACGCGGTCCTCGCCGTCCACATAGGCCCAGCCGTTCAGCTTGTGGGGGTAGTTGTACGGCCCTCCGCACGGCACATCGCTGGCCACGTAAGGGAAATCGGCCTCCAGCACCGCACCCGGACTCACCAGCATGTCGTGCGCCCACCAGCCGCCGTTGCAGCCCCACCCCTTGGCGTTGCAGGAGACCAGGTACTGCTCGGAGAGGTCGGTGAGCAAGGACTGTTTGATGAGCAGTACCGACTCCAAAGAAGCGACGGTGGCAAAGGCCCAGCAGCTGCCGCAGCCATCTTGGTCGCGCACCGGACTAACCCCGTTGTGCTGCCGCCAGTCCCAGGAAGAGGGGAGGGCCACGCGTTCTTCAATGGCGCGCAGCGGCGCGGGCCGCACCGTGGCTAAGGAGCGCTGCCGGGCCGTCTTGCGCCAATCGGGTGCTTCTCGCAACCCACAGAGTTGCTCCAGGGTGAAGCTCAGTGCAGGATTGGCACCGACCGTGAAGGAGTAACGCCCGCTGGCCAGTTCCGTCTGCAATCGCTGCAGGTGCGCTTCGATCTGTGCCTGCGTGAGCTGCTGGGCAAGCAGGGCGCTGCACACCAGCAGCAGGGCCAAGAACACAAAGAGGGTGCGTCGCATGTTCCCACCTCCACTGCTTAGGCTGCGAAGCAACAGATACGGCCGCCTGCCGAGCAATGCTCAGGTCTCTTCAGTGCAGGGCAAGGGTGCCTGGCGCGGCCGTCCTGCTCACTTGACCACGATGCGCACGCTGAAAGTGTCGGCCGGTGCTTCTTTCTCCCATGGCCGCCGGTACGCCAGGCGCAGAGTCGCCACCCCATTCTTCACTGCCTTGAAGCGGAAGGTAAAAGTCCCCGGCGCCCCCATGAGGTTGGAGCGCGGCACGTACTCCACCTCTTTCGCCTGGACAATGGTGGCCGAGTCGATTTCGGCCACTTCCCAGGTGAAGCCGGTGGTGGGATTTCCTTCCAAGGTGAGCGCGATTTCCTGGCCCTGGCGAACGCGCACTTCTCTGCCGTGGTCGGCCTTGGTGAGCAACATTCGTTCCCCCTGGCTGTTGCATCTGCCAAGGGCAACAGCTACGATGAGAATGGCGAACAGGCGCATGGTGCGCTCCTTTGCGCAAGGGTTTCCCAATTGACAATCGGCACACCGAGCAGCCCGCGACACGCCTCGGCCACACTTCCCGGGCGCCATTGCCAGCCCGGTTGCACCTGGCAGCTTCTGGCCCGAGGTGGTGGCCTGGGCCGGCTGTGCTTGCCTGCCCCTCCCATGTCCGTCATGTGGAGCTGAGGCGCCGGGCGGCCCATGTTTCCGTGCTATTGTACGCAATTCCTGGGGCAATGTCAAGGGAAAAGCACAGCGAAGCAGCGCCCGGGCCGGCGAAGACTTGTGGAGACCCTCACACAGCCTCGTAGGGCGCCAGCCCGAGGCTTGGCCAGGGTGTGAGCCGGACGCACGACACGCCGCAAAAATTGCAGGATTTCTCTTGCATTCTTTGGCAACGATTCTTATATTGCGCAAGACCCGAACCCAGGAGGAGACTGCGCTATGAAGACCAGGAGGTTCGTCCTACTGGCCGTCTTGCTTGGCCTGCTGGCAAGCGGCTGCGGCCGCAGCGCGGACTTGATCATCATCAATGGCAAGGTCTGGACCGTCAACGCACAACAGCCACTGGCGGAGGCCGTGGCGGTGCAGGACGACAAGATTGTCGCCCTGGGCAGCAACGCGGATATCCTCGCTCGGCGCGGCAGTAGGACCACCGTGATCGATGCCGAGGGCAGGCTGGTGATGCCCGGGTTCAACGACGCTCACCTGCACTTCAGGAGTGGCGGCGCCGCCCTGCTGCAGGTGGTGCTGGACGGCTGTCGCACGCCTGAAGAGGTGCAGCAGCGGGTGGCAGCCAAGGTGGCCGAGCTTGGCCCCGGGCAGTGGGTCACCGGACGCGGCTGGGACCACACGCTGTTCAACAAAGGCACCTGGCCGCACAAGGGCCTGTTGGACAAGGTCAGCCCGGACAACCCGGTCTATCTGACCAGAGTCGACGGGCACGTGGGCTGGGCAAATTCTCTGGCCCTGGCCCGGGCCGGGATTACGCGTGAGACCCCCGACCCGCCGGGTGGCCAGATCGTGAGGGATCCTTTGACAGGCGAGCCCACGGGCATCCTCAAGGAGGCTGCCTCTTCCTTGGTGGCACGCGTCGTACCACCGCCTACCGCCGAGCAGGAGCGGGAAGCGGTGCGCAAGGCGCTCGCCGAGGCCCGCAGGCTGGGTGTTACCTCCGTCCAGGACAATTCAGGTGTCTCGTCAGTACGCTTGTACAGGCAGTTTCTGGACCGCGGCGAGCTGACCGTCCGGGTTACCGAGTGGTTGGACTTTGGCCTTGCCGCGCAGCCCACTCTGCTCCAAAAGGTTCATCGAGAAAACCAGCGCTTCTGTGACGGGCGCTGCCTCCGCCTTGGCCTGCTCAAGGGCTTTGTCGACGGCACTCTGGGCTCCCGTACCGCCTACTTCTTTGAGGGCTACGAGGACGAACCGGGCAATGTGGGTATCCCGCAGATTGACCAGGAGAAGCTCACCGCCATGGTGTGCACCGCCGACAGCCTCGGCTTTCAGGTAGGGCTGCACTGCATCGGCTCGCGCGCCAACTGGATGGCCCTCAACGCCTTTGAGGAGGCGCAGCGGCGCTTTGGTGTCCGCGACAGCCGGCACCGCTTAGAACACGCGCAGGTGCTCAGGCTGGTGGACATCCCACGCCTGGCCGAGCTGGGGGTCATTGCCTCCATGCAGCCCACCCACTGCACCTCGGACATGCGCTGGGCTGAACAACGCATCGGCCACGAGCGGTGCAAAGGCGCATATGCTTGGCGGCGCATCCTCGACGCCGGTGGCAAGATCTGCTTCGGCACCGACTGGCCCGTGGAGCCCCTCGACCCTATGCGCGGCCTCTACTCTGCAGTCACCAGGCAAAGCATCGACACGCACGAGCCCCCAGGCGGATGGTTCCCGGACCAGCGTTTGACCATCGAGGAGGCCATCTACCTCTACACGCTCGGCGCGGCCATTGCCGAGTTCCAAGAAGAGGTGAAGGGGTCCATCGAGCCTGGCAAGTATGCGGACATTGTGATTTTGTCAAAGGACTTGCTGTCGATTCCTCCTGAAGAGATGCTCACCACTGAGGTGGTGCTCACCATTGTCGGCGGAAAGGTCGTGTACCAGAAGGACTAAGCGAATGGGAGACGAACAGATGAAGCGCACGCATGCAGCAAAGGCGACGTTGATCCTGGTGGTCATCGCGCTGGTGGCCTTGCCGCTGGTGGCGCAGGAGCTCCCCAACGGGGAGACCGCCAAGTCGTACGTGACCTATTTAGCCAGCGACGCCCTGCAAGGGAGGGATACTGGCACGCCGGGTTTTGCGAAGGCGGCAGCCTGGGTGGCGGCGCATTTTCGCGAATGGGGCCTGCAACCGGGCGGCGACAACGGCACCTATTTCCAGGAGTTTCCGTTTGAGTTCTATCAAGCCGACATCGAAGTGCCGACGCTGAGAGTAGCTGGGCGGCCTTTTTCGTTCCAGGAGGAGGACTTTCGCGTGATGGCCTATTCAGGGGGAGGCAAAGTCGGCGCCGAGGTCGTCTTTGTGGGCTACGGGATCAGTGCCCCGGAGAAGGGCCTGGACGAATATGCGGGGGTGAACACGCGCGGCAAAGTGGTCTTGCTCATGCATGGCTGCCCGGGCGACCAGGAGGCCAAGTGGGGAGCGTTGGCAAGCGACAGCGCCAAGGCGGCCATGGCGGTGCAGCATGGGGCCGTGGGCATGCTCATGTGCGCCCATTTCCGCCAGGAAGATCGCAGCGCCTGGCGCTGGCGACTCCGTCCCGGCAACTACAAACCCGGCTTCCTGGCCTTCGCCGTCAGCGACAGAGTCGCGCAGTTCCTTTTGATCGGCGACAAAGAGGCGAAGCGCCAGTTTGACCGTCGGATGCGCGCTGAGCAGGAGAAATTGGACAAAGAACTCAAGCCCATGTCGCACACAACCGGCAAGAAAGCCGAGCTTTCCGTGAAGGTGGTGTTTGACCCCAACCGCAAGGGGAAAAACGTGATCGCCGTGCTCCCAGGCAGCGACCCGCAATTGCGTGAGGAGGCTATTGTTCTGGGCGGCCACTTAGACCATGTCGGCGTGCAGTACGGGGAGGTCTACAACGGCGCCGACGACAATGCCTCTGGCGCGGCGACCGTGCTGGAGGTGGCGCGCGTGATGGCGCGCAACGGGGTGCAGCCGCGCAGGAGCATCGTCTTCGCTTGCTGGGGCGGAGAGGAACGCGGCCTGCTGGGTTCCCGCTACTACGCCGAGCACCCCCGCTTTCCCATCGAAAAGACCGTCGCCAACTTGAACATGGACATGGTGGGCTTGGGCAAGAAGCTGGGCTTTCCCGGCATCTACTATGCGCCTGAGCTGTGGGGGCTGATCAGGGAAAACCTCACGCCAGAAGAGCTGGAGTTCATCGAAGCCAGCCGCGGCGGCCCGGGCGGCAGCGACCACACGCCGTTCATCACGCGCGGCGTGCCGGCCTTTGCGCTCATGACCTCGCCGTTCGATGCGCACCCGAATTATCACCATCCAAGCGATGATGCCGAAAAGATCGATGCCGAGCTGATGGGCAAGGTGGCGCGCTTTGTCTACAAGACGGCGCTGCTCCTTGCCGACCACGAAGGGGAGCTGATCGTCGAAAAGCGGCTCCCCCGCTACATCCACAAATCGGCGGTCGTTGCCAATCTGCACCCGCTCCCCTACACGCCAGGCATGGCCGTGCTCGACTCGCTGCAGGATGAGTGGATCGACCTGCAGTTCGTGAGCGTGCCGTTTGACTCCCTGCTCAGGCCCTCTGATCAGCTGGTCAACGTCGTGCGCTCCTTGGAGCAGGCGAGCAAGGAGGTGGGCGATCCCTCTCGGCTTGACCGGGCCATGGCCATGATGTTCAGTTCGCGCCGCGAAAAGACCGCGGCATTGGTGGGCCTGGATGGTGCACGCACGGTGCATGGCGACCTGCAATTTCTGGCGGTGGCAGGGAAATTGGGCGCCCGCTTTCTTGTGCTGAATGGCTGCGACGGCACCTGGATCACACGGAACGGGCTCACAGAGGAGGGCAAGCAGGCTGTGGCCATTGCCAATGAGCAGAAGATGTTGCTCATCCTCCAGAACCTGCCGGAGTCGGTCATCTGCCAGGTGGTGGCCGCGAGCAAGGCGCCGGTGGTGGTGGCGGGCGTCGCTGCAGTGAGCGACTCAGTAGGCCAGAAGTTGAAGGAGAATGGCGCCCTACTGGCCGTGCCGTACGACCCTGCGGAGGGGTCGGCCGCCACCGTTGCCAAGCTCCGCGAGTTGCGGGAGCAGCTCGGCCCGAAGAGTTTGACCCTCTATCCTGACTTTGGCCAGCCGTTGCGCGTGGCGGAGTTGGATCGCATGCTGGAACTGACCATCGCCCTGAAAGAGGAGGGATGGGCCGAGCGCGAGATCACCGACCTTTTGGGCGGCAATCTGCGGGAGGTGTTGGGGCGCATCTTCCCCAGCGCCCAACCGCGCATGATGCGGCCGTTCTGAGCGAAACGCGACGCAGGGCTAGCAGCACTGGCGGCTGAGCGGGCTTCCTGGCGGTTTGGGGCTTGCCAAGAGGCCGACCATGCCTGGCTGACAGAAGCGTTGGCTTCCCCAATCCATCCACGCGAAAGGCGGAACCGAAGGCGGTTCCGCCTTGATGTTAGCGCGCGGGGCGTGGTCGCGTTCAAGGCCTCGTTTCGGGAAGCTGGGTGTTTGCGTGCGTAGCGCGCTGGGATGGTGCGGCCTTTTCGGCGAGCCACGTACTCGGGCAACAAGCAAGCGCACGTGACCAAACAAGGCCCAACTGAGCAGGCGGCCGGTGGACAGAACTCGGGGAAACCGCTACCTCTTTTCGACCTCTTTCATGACCTTGCGCACCCGGGAAGGTTGCGCACCGCTGAGCACAGCCGAGCGCTCCGCCAACACGGCGATGAACTTACCTTTGTTCTCGCTGCTGGCGGTAACAAGGACCTTCTCGGCGTGGTGCGCACCTGCGGAGATGGTTCAGCAGATACGGGAATATCTGCCTGCGCTAGTCCTCGTGCCTGGCGGCTACAGCCGCAAGCGTCTTCACCCCATTGTCCACGGTGATGACCGACCCCTTCTCCATCGCTCCCTTCTCTTCCTCTATCCGGGAAAACACCGTTTCTGCCTTGATGCCCGCGAGGGTGGAGAGGGCAATCATGCTGCCCCAAACGAGGCGGTTGTTCCTGCTCTTCAGCAGGTTCAAGAAGTCGTCGACATACTCGGCGATCACCTCAGGATTGAGGTAGCCGACCTCGTAGAGGACCTTGATGCAGTCGCTCTGCACGTTGGGGTTGTCGTGGCATAGCCCCTCGGCGATCTCCCGTATCCCGGCGCGGTCTTGTGCCTGGGCCAATTCCTTAGTCAGTTCCTGGTTCGGCACCTCATCACGCCAGTTCTGAAAGTGGGCTCTGCGCTGCAGTACGGACATGGGTGCGCTCCTTTGGTGTGATTCCACTAACCTGTGAACCGCGGGAATGGTCCGGACGCAGAGAGGTCAAGGGGAGCGAGGTTGTGAGGTCAAGGACTTCTCGGCTTTCTTCGCCGCGGTGAATTCATCCCGCCGCGGAGGCTGCCAGCCGTAGCAGGCTCCGTCCGCTTCCGCGTTGGCCTTTGCCGGGTCATCCGTCTCCAGTGCAATGTAACGAATCCTGAGAACCGGTGCAACATGAAGAACTGCCCGCGGGCGTAGGGGTCAATTCCCCCTGTCTCCCAGCCAACAGGGTACAGCGCTTCCCCTCCGCACTGCAGGGGCCATGCTGTTGGTGCCGCTCTGCTGCCCGTGTGCCTTCTCCTTCAGCCGGGCCGGAAAGTGGCGCGGTGCGGCCAGCTCGCAGCTTGTCCCTCGTCAGTTGCCGCTTGCGGTAGCCGCTGCCGCCTGCGCCGCCCGCAGCGCCTTGGCCCGCTTCTTCCGCGCCTTCCTTTTCTGCTGCAGCTTCATCCGACGCCGTTTCTGTTTGCTCTTGCTCCTTGCCATGTCCCTGCATGCCTCCTTGTCTGCGCGTTCCCTGTCCTTGTCTACCCTGTAAAATATAATGCAGCCCCACCCTCTGTGTCAAGAGTTTTCCGCTGTCGCTCTGGCCGGGCTGCGGGATGAAGCGCCTTGGCAATGGAACTGGACAGCGCGGGCACCAGTTTAACAGTGGGCATTGCAGAGCTGAATCGCGCATCAAGTGGTGCTGCCAGCGCGGAAAGGCCGCGGGAGCGGAGTTGCTGCGGGCCAATTTCCGCTTGATTCTTATGCGGGGATTTGGTACAATAGGATCGGCGTCGCGAACAGGGCGGCGAAACACTTTTTGCACAGGTGGCTACAAACTTTGCGTCGAGAGCGGAAGTGCAGCACGAATAGCCTGCACAGCCAGACCTTCTTGTGCTGGCAAGGTGCTTGCATGTATCTTCTCCCATTGTCCAGGAGACGCACAGCTTGGCGGCCACCTCTTAGTCACGGAGTAGGACCATGAAGCTTGCTCGCATTCTTGCCATTGCCTACCTGTGGACGCTGGGCACCAGCGTTGCCACGGGCCAAGAGTTTGGCAAAAACAAGGTGCAGTACACCAACTTCAAGTGGCACTACCTGCAGTCGGAGCATTTCAACATCTACTTCACCGAAGGGGGACAAAGCATCGCCGAGTTTGCAGCCGAGGTGGCTGAACAGAGCTACCGCGCGCTGAAGAAGGACTTTCGCTATGAGCTCACCGATCGCATTACCATCATCGTGCACAACTCGCACAACGACTTTGGCCAGACCAACGTGGACCTCTCGCCGCCTGAGGAGTCGGTGGGTGGATTCACCGAGTTTTTCAAGAACCGGGTGGTGGTGCCCTATGATGGAGAGTGGGAGAGGTTTCGCCACGTCATCCACCACGAGCTGACGCACGCGGTGATGCTCCAGATGGTGTACGGCAGTGGCGTGCAGTCCATCATTACCGGGCTCACGCGCCTGCAGCTGCCACTCTGGCTGGTGGAGGGGCTGGCCGAGTACGAGAGCCGCGGCTGGGACTTTGAATCCGACATGTACATGCGCGACGCGGCCATCAACGGCTACCTGCCGGAGATCGAGATGCTCAGCGGGTTCCTGGCCTACAAGGGTGGGCAGTCGGTGTTGCTGTTTGTCAGCGACCGCCATGGCGGGCAGAAGATCGGCGAGCTATTGGGCAAGATCAAAGTGAGCAAGAGCGTCGACCGTGGGGTGAAGCAGGCGGTTGGTGTCAACGTCAAGGACCTTTCCAAACGGTGGCAGAAGTGGGTGAAGGAGCTTTATTGGCCGGACATTGGCTCCCATCGTGAGCCGGAGGACATTGCCAAGCGCCTCACCGACCACAAGAAGGACCGTAACTTTGTCAACACTAGCCCAGCCCTGAGCCCAAAGGGAGACAAGATTGCCTTCCTCTCCGACCGCTCTGACTACTTCGACGTCTACCTAATGAGCGCCGTGGACGGACAGATTCTGGCCAAGTTGGTGAGCGGACAAAAGACAGCCAACCTCGAGGAGTTGCACTGGCTAAAAGGACCGAACATCAGCTGGTCTCCGGATGGCGAGCAGATCGTCTTCGGCTCCAAGGCGGGCGAAGGCGACGTGTTGCACATCGTGGACGTCAAGCAGCGCAAGATCGTGCGTACGCTGAGCTTTGCCTTGGATGGCGCCTTCAACCCGAGCTGGAGCCCAGATGGCAGGCGGATCGCATTTGCCGGCACTTACCATGGCCAGAGCGATATCTACGTGGTGGACCTGCCGACCGGGGAACTCCGCAAGCTGACCAACGACCGCTTCAGCGATGTAGAGCCCTCCTGGAGGCCCGATGGCACAAGGATTGTCTTTGCCAGCGACCGCGGGCCGTACGTAGACCCAACCGTGGCTGGCGATGTGAAGATTCACGAAATTGCCTACAAGAACTTTGACATTTACGAGCTCTCCTTGCAAGACCGCGCCATCACCAGGTTGACCACTACCGATTTCGTGGAGCGCACGCCGGTCTACTCCTCGGATGGCAAGTACATCGCGTTCACCAGCGACCGCACCGGTATTGCCAATCTTTACCTCAAAGACCTGGCCACCGGCGACGAGTGGGCGATCACCGATGTGCTCACCGGCGCCTTTCAACCGACCTGGAGCGGGGACGGCACTCGCTTAGCCTTCACCTCGTTCTACAACGCGGGCTACGACCTCTACCTCCTGAGCAATCCCCTGGAGATCAAGCCGCACACGGTGAATCCTGCACCCACGGCTTTGTTCAGCAGAGTGATGGAGCAGCAGGAGAAGGAGAGGGAAAAGCGGGAGATGGAGCTTGCGCGGGTGGTGGACGTGCGCCCGGGATTCCCGGAGAGGGAGAACAAGTACCGGAACTTTGTGTTTGACGAAAGGTTCGCAGATGGCCAGATCGAGTTCGAGCCGGAAGTGAAGAAGGTGGCGCTGGACTCGGCGGAGATCAGGACCGAGAGCGGCGCCTTCCGGGTGCACGACTACGTGGTCAAGTTCTCGCCGGACATCATCTACGGCACGGCAGAATACAGTCAGTACTTTGGTGTGCAGGGGACCACGCAACTGGCCCTTTCCGACGTTCTGGGCAACCACCGCATCAACATCTACACCAACCTCTTCTATGATTTTCGCAACTCGGACTACATGGTCACCTACTTCTACTTGCCGCGCCGTCTGGACATTGGCGTCGGTGGCTATCACAACGCCTACTTCTTCTTCTCTTACAACCTCGGGCTCATCCGCGATCGCAACTATGGGCTAAGCGCCTACTTCAGCTTGCCGCTGTCGCGCTTTCGGCGCATCGACTTTAGCGCGGGCTTCATGGGCATTGACCGCGACTACTTAGATTTTAGCGAGGAGGATCAGAAGTTCCTCGAGGACATCGGTTACCTGCCGCCCACCCGGCGCCGGTTCGTCCTGCTGGGGAGCTCGTGGGTGGACGACACGTCGCTGTGGGGCATGACCGGTCCGGTGAACGGGCGTCGGAGTGCCATTGGCCTGATGGCAAGCCCCGGGCTGTTCGAGGAGCGCGGTGCGGAATTCGTCACTGCCCGCCTGGATTGGCGCAGGTACTACAAGATAGGCAAAGAGTACAACTTTGTCCTGCGGGCGGCGGGCGGAGCCAGCTTTGGGAAACAGCCCCAGCAGTTCTTTGTCGGCGGCGTGGAGAACTGGATCAATCGCGAATTCGCCGGCGGCTACGTGCGGGTCAACAACATCGAGGAGATCTATTTTGCCTCCTTCGAGATGCCCTTCCGCGGCGGGAGCTACTACGAGCTGGCGGGCAACTGGTTTGTGCTGACCAACTTTGAATTCCGCTTCCCTCTGATCCGCTACTTCCTCATGGGATGGCCGTTGCCCATCGGCTTCCAGGATATCCGCGGGGCGCTGTTCGCCGATATCGCAGGAGCGCAGTATCGGGACGAGCCATTCAAGGCCTTTGCCCGTGCCCCCAACGGATTCTACAAGTTAGAAGACTTGCGTATGGCCTTCGGCTTTGGCATGCGCGCCAACATCGGCTTCTTGGTGCTGCAGTTCGATGTGGGCTGGCCTACCGACTTGTATGCCACCGCATCGAAGCCCAGGTACTACTGGTCGTTGGGCGCGGAGTTTTGAGAGCGCCCTTCTGGGCATCGCGAAGAGGCAAGGGCTGTGGGCGCAGACTTTTTGCAGCGGCTTGAACAGGGCGTGCTCGTGTGCGATGGGGCCATGGGCACCATGCTCTACGCCCGTGGCATCTATCTGAACCGCTGCTTCGATGAGTTGAATTTGAGCCAGCCGGAGCTGCTGGCCGAGATCCACCGGGAGTATGTGGCGGCAGGGGCGCAGATTATCGAGACCAATACCTTTGGCGCCAACCGCTTCAAGCTGGCGCCACATGGTTTTGACCACGTGGTGGCCGAGATCAATCGCGTAGGGGCCGAGCTGGCACGGAGCGTGGGTGGGGAGGAGGTTTTCGTGGCGGGAGCCATCGGGCCGTTGGGGGTGCAGCTCGAGCCTTATGGCACCGTGACGCCTGCGGAGGCGGAGGCTGCGTTTCGCGAGCAGGCAGAGGGATTGCTCGCCGGCGGCGTGGATATCTTCCTATTGGAGACCTTTGCCGACCTCAACGAGATTGTCGCTGCCTTGCGGGCAGTGCGGTCGATTAGCGGCAGGCCGCTGGTTGCCCAGATGACCTTTGGCGACGATGGTCGCACCCTGTTGGGGGCCATACCGGAAAAGGTGGCCACTCGTCTGCTGGATGAGGGGGCCGACGTCGTCGGGGCCAACTGCTCGGTGGGGCCGCAGCCGATGTTAGAGGTGGTGCAGCGGATGCACGCTGCTGGCGCAGCGCGCATTGCGGCGCAGCCCAACGCTGGCGTGCCGCGCCTGGTGGAGGGGCGGTACCTCTATCTTTCCTCGCCTGAGTACCACGCCGAATTCGCCCGGCGCTTCATTGCGGCCGGTGCGCGTATCGTGGGGGGCTGTTGCGGCACCACTCCCGCGCACATACGCGCCATAGCCAATGCGGTGCGTGCTACCGCCCCGCGGCATGCGGCGATGGCCATTGCTCCTCGTGCCGAGGTCATCCCGAAGGCGGCGGTCAAGGCCCGGGAGGAAAAGTCTGCTCTGGGCCGCAAATTGGGCAAGCAGTTCGTGGTGTCGGTGGAAGTGCTGGCTCCACGGGGTTGCGATCCGGCAGAAGTGCTGACTGGCGTGGCGCGGTTGCGGGAGCTGGGAATCGACACGGTGAACATCCCGGATGGGCCGCGCGCCTCGGCGCGAATGTGCCCCATGGCTTTGGCGAAAATCATCCACGAAGAGCTGGGGGTCGAGCCTCTTCTGCACTATACGTGCCGGGACCGCAACCTGCTGGGCATCCAGTCGGACCTGCTTGGTGCACATGCCCTGGGCATACGTAACATTTTGGCCATCACCGGCGACCCACCCAAGTTGGGCGACTATCCAAGCGCCACGGCGGTCTTCGATGTTGACTCCATCGGCCTGACGCGCATTATCGCTGGGCTCAACCAGGGGATGGACATCGCTGGCAACGCCATCGGCGCGCCCACTTCCTTTCTCATCGCTGTGGGTGTGAATCCCACAGCGCCGGACCTCGAGCGGGAGCTGGCCCGCTTTGCGCAGAAGATCGAGGCGGGGGCAGAATTGGCGCTCACCCAGCCGGTGTTCGACGATGAACTTTTTGCCCACTTCTTGGAACGCATAGCCGATTGCCGCATTCCGGTCCTCCTGGGCATCATGCCCCTCATGAGCTACCGCATGGTGGAATTCCTCAACAACGAAGTCCCTGGCGTGCACGTGTGCGATGCGGTGGCCGAGCGTATGCGCAAGGCAAAGACCAAGGAAGAGGCGCGCGAAGTGGGCATCGCTACCGCGCAGGAGACGGTGCGTCATTTCCGGGAGCGGGTGCAGGGAATCTACCTCATGCCTCCGTTTGGGAAAGAGAGGATGGAGGTGGCAACGCAAGTCTTGGAGGGGCTCGCTTCATGAGAGAGGTCACTGGGGAGAAGAGACTCCCGGGCCGGTGCTTCTGCGGCCGAGAGAGCGACGTATGGAGGAGCGCAAGGATGATGGTGAGCAGAAAGGCTGTGCTGTGGATCGCCACATGGGTGATGACCGCCTGCAGCTCGGTCGTTCCACCGCAGGCAGCGTGGAGCCAGATGGAGATAAGCCCGCAGGAGCATTTTCGGCCGGCAGGCGAACCGCTCTTCGGTGGCGCGCTCTTCTCCTATGACGTGTTCAACTTTGCGTGTGGCGATTCTACCAAGAGCCGTCTGGACGTGTACATCTGCTTTGCCAACGATGTGCTGCAATTCGTGAAACTTGCCCCTGATTCCTTCTCAGCGGCGTACGAAGTGCATGCCCTGGTCTACGACCGCAAGAAGAACCTCGTCGCCTCGCGGAGTCGCACGGGCAGACTGGTGGTCCGGTCATTTGCGGAGACGAACTCCTGGACAAGTCTCACCACCGAGTGCATACGATTCGAGCTGGAGCCGCAGAAATACCAGGTAGCCATCGGCCTCACGGACATGGACACGCGCAAGACCATGGAGCGCCAGCGCGACGTGGAGCTGCGGGAGTTCACCCGCACAAGGGTACACATGAGCGACATTGTGTTCGCCGACACTCTGCAGCTGGTCAACGGTCAGCTCAGGCAGATAGTGCCAAACCTCCTTCGCGCCTTCGGTTCGCCCAAGTCCCAATTCAAGGCATATTGCGAGGTCTACCCGCCGCTAGGAGCGGACTCCGTGGAGGTGAGCTATGAGGTGTTTGACAGCCGACAGCAGAGTATCCGGCGGGAGAGGCAGGTCTTCAGTGGCAAGGGAGGCGTGCTACCCTTGGCCATAGACCTGCGCAGCGTGGTGCAGCAGCCAGGGCGCTACGAGTTGGCCATTCAGGCGCGGAGCACCAGGGGACGCGCCACGGTTAAGTCACGATTCGCAGTGCAATGGGGGACCCTGAGCTTCCGCGATACCAACATCGACCTGGCCATCGAGCAGCTCCGGTACGTGGCGCGCAAGAAGGACATCGACGCGATGCTGGCTGCCACTCCCGCCGAGCGCGAGATGCTCTTCGAGGTTTTTTGGCGGCGGCGGGACCCCACCCCGGGCACAGAGCGCAACGAGCTGCGCGAGGAGTTCTTCCGGCGTGTGGATTTCGCCAACCGGCAGTTCACCGTGCTTCTGAGCGAAAGGGACGGCTGGCGGACCGACCGGGGTCGCATCTACATCATCTATGGCCCGCCAACTGAGGTGGAACGGGAGCCTACGCAATTGGACAGTCCCGCCTACGAAATTTGGTACTACCGGCATCTCAACCGGCGGTTCCTGTTTGCCGATCGTAACGGGACCGGTGACTATCAATTGGTGCGCTCCGAGTGAGATGGTCCTATTTGTAGCTTTTGGCCATGGGTGGCGAATGTGGATAACTTGTGCAAAAGTGTCGCCCGTCTGGGCCCCGCATCGGGCGGGCCTGCATCCGCCGGCAGGAGGGCCTGGCGCGCAACGCGCAAGCGAGAGGGAGCCAAGGGGCTGCAACATGCGGCCCCTTTTGCTTATTGAGTGCAAAGGACTTAACAGCACTGGCGACTGGCCCATGTCATCCACGGCGAACTCCCTGGCCGCTGCATCGCTCGCCGGGTGTGCAAAATATTGCCAGCCTCGTCCTCCTCTTGGTTTTCGTCGAGTTATCCTGTGTGGATAACTTGCGCTCACCGCAGGCCGCCAGCGACCGGCGGCCTCTCTGGCGCCGCCCGAAGGCCAACGGGCGGAACGACCCTGCCGCTTTCTGTCGGCTTCCGAATCAAAGCTCGTCCACTCGCCACGTGGGGGAAGGCTCGGCCTTGTTCGCACCAGGCTTTGAATCGGGTCGCTCGCGCACGCTAGAGCTCGCCCGCGGCGACTGAGCCATCCGTCTGCTTCTGAAGGGGAGCCTTGTTCGAAGGGCAGGCGCCGACAGGAGCGGCAGGCAGGGGTGCAAATAGGGGTTGATTTTGAGGAAATATTTCAGTAAAATTGAGGCGGAGATGGCCCCGAGAGTGCAAGTGTGGAGAGCAATTGTCAGACTGGATCCTTCTACCTGTTTTCTTTTTCGCCCTGGTGGTGCTCATTGCTCTGGCTGAGCTCGTGCGCCGCCTGTTGCACGGCTCAGCCGAGGTCACGCGCAAATCAGTGCATGTGTTGACCGGTGCGCTCGTGGCGGGCACACCGTATGTCTTTAAGAGCATGGCTCCCATGGCGCTGCTCGGGGGATTGTTTGTGGTCGTCAATCTCGTGGCGGTGCGCAAAGGCCTGCTCAAAGGGATGCACGGCACGCAGCGGGCCACCTACGGCACGGTGTTCTACCCCCTTGCCTTCTTGATCTTGTTGCTCTTGCTCTGGCATGGCCACAAGAGCATCTTTGTCGCCTCGATGTTGATTATGGCCTTTGCTGATGCCGCGGCGGCTATTGTGGGCGAAAACCTGCCGCGGCCACACGAGTACCGCCTTGGGCAGGAGAAAAAATCGCTCGAGGGGTCGGCGACGATGTTTCTGGTCACCCTCGGGGTGGTGGTTGCGACAGGTCTCTGGTTGGGGCCGATGGATGGCTTTGCCTTGACCCTCCCCGCGCTAGTGTGGATAGCAGCCGTGGTGGCAGCGGTGACCACCATGTGCGAGGCTGTTTCGGCATTTGGCTCGGACAATTTGAGTGTGCCGCTGGGTGCCGCCTTCGTGATGCACTACATGCTCACCCACGCCGGAGCAGACCGGGTTGCGTTCAGCGTGGGGGTGCTTCTGGCGCTGGTCGTTGCCGTGGCCTCAGTCAAGGCGCGCTTCCTGAACGGTAGCGGTGCGGCGGTCACCTTTGTGCTGGCCACCCTCGTCTTCGGTGTGGGACGCTGGCAGTTTGCAGTACCCATCCTGACGTTCTTTGTGCTCTCCAGTCTGCTGTCGCGCTTAGGGGAGCAGCGGAAGCGTTTAGTAGTTGCCAACGCATTTGCAAAGGTGGGACCAAGAGACTTTGGCCAGGTGTTCGCCAATGGCGGCGTGGCGGGCATTCTGCTTCTCGTATGGAACTTCTTCCCGGAGCCGTTGTGGTATGTGCTGTACGTCGCCTCGTTGGTGGCGGTGACGGCAGACACCTGGGGCACCGAGCTGGGAGTGCTGGGCAAGCAAGTTCCGCGCTCGATCCTCACATGGCGACGCCTGCCCATTGGCAGCTCGGGTGGGATCACTTTGTTCGGCACACTGGGCGGGGCGTTGGGAGCCATTGTGGTGGCTGCCTCGGCAGCCCTGGTGGGAGCCCCTGGACACACGCTGGTGTGGACGGCAAAGACACTCACCGCCTTAACGGTCATTGGCGTAGGGGCGAGTCTCGTGGATAGCCTCCTTGGGGCCACCGTCCAGGCGCAATATCGCTGCCGGAGCTGTGGCAAGATCACCGAGAAAAAGGCCCATTGTGGGGAGACCACGGAGTTCCTGCGGGGTGTGCGCTGGGTGAACAATGACGTTGTCAATGTTGCGTGCGCGGTGAGTGGGGTACTCTTGGCGTGGATGTTCCGCTCTTTTCTCTGGTAGTGAACAGTTTGAGACGTGGCGGCATGGAGCAATGGAGGATGAGATGACCACTATCGTTGACGTTTTTGCACGTGAGATACTCGACTCGCGTGGCAACCCCACCGTGGAAGTGGATGTGACCTTGGAGTGTGGCGCTGTGGGCAGGGCAGCCATCCCCTCAGGTGCATCGACCGGCGAACACGAGGCGGTGGAACTGCGCGATGGCGACCCTGCGCGCTTCAAGGGAAAGGGTGTGACCAAGGCGGTGGCGAATGTAAACGACATCATTGCTGAGCACATCATCGGCGAGGATGCCACGCAGCAGGCGATCATCGACCGCATGCTCATTGACCTGGACGGCACCAAGAACAAGTCCAAGCTCGGCGCCAATGCCATCCTGGGCGTCTCGCTGGCGGTGTGCAAGGCGGCTGCAGCGGCGTACGAGCTCCCCTTGTACCAGTACATTGGCGGCGTCAACGCGCGCACTCTGCCCGTGCCGATGATGAACGTGATCAACGGCGGCTCGCACGCCGACAACAACGTCGACCTCCAGGAGTTCATGATTGTGCCGGCCGGGGCAGCCAGCTTTGCGGAAGCCTATCGCATGGGCGCAGAGATCTACCAGAGCCTGAAGTCAGTTCTCAAGAGCAAAGGACTCAGTACTGGGGTCGGCGACGAAGGTGG
Source organism: candidate division KSB1 bacterium (assembly GCA_024655945.1). Classification (NCBI taxonomy): domain Bacteria; kingdom Pseudomonadati; species Candidatus Zhuqueibacterota bacterium. The sequence goes on along the minus strand of JANLFK010000001.1, from coordinate 512,822 downwards.
CTTTGCCCCTAACCTCAGCTCCAATGAAGAGGCGCTGCAGGTGATTATGGAGGCCATCCACAAGGCAGGATACAAGGCGGGAGAGCAAGTGTTCCTGGCCCTGGACCCGGCGGCCAGCGCCTTCTACGACAAGGAAAAGAAGGTGTACGTCCTGGCTTCGGAGAAGCGAAGCCTGAACGCCGAACAGATGGTGGCCTACTACGAAGCACTGGTCAAGAACTACCCCATCTACTCCATCGAGGATGGCATGGCGGAGGACGACTGGGAAGGGTGGAAGTTGATGACCGACCGCCTTGGGGGAAAGATTCAGTTGGTGGGGGATGACCTGTTCGTGACGAACATCGAGCGTCTGCGCATGGGCATCGAGCGGGGCATTTGCAACGCCATTCTCATCAAGCTCAATCAAATCGGTACGCTCACCGAGACGCTGGAGACGGTAGAAGTGGCCAAGCGCGCCGGATACCGCGCGGTGGTGTCGCACCGCTCCGGCGAGACCGAGGATACGACCATTGCCGACGTGGTGGTTGCCATCAACGCGGGGCAGATCAAGACGGGAAGCCCCTGCCGCACCGACCGGGTGTGCAAGTACAACCAGCTCCTGCGCATCGAAGAGAGCCTGGGCGAGGCGGCACAGTTTGCCGGACTGGCGGTGGTGCAAAGAAGGTAGCATGAGGGGCCAGGCCCCTTGGCCCCTGTTGCCTTGCGAGTGGCGGGGAGGAAATTGCTGGTGGACAGACGCCGGCGCAGGGTACGACCCCGACGCCGCACAAACTTTCGTCGCTTCTTGTACCCACTCATACCGATCGTCTTGGCGGTGATCTATCTGAGCGGGAGTGCCGGCTTTGTCAATCAGTACCGCCTGGTGCAGAAGAAGCGGCAACTGGAGCAGAGGGAGCGGGAGTTGGAAGCGCGCAAGGCAGAGCTGCAGGCCGAGATCGACCGGCTCCGTCACGACCGGGCGTACTTGGAGAAGGTGGCACGCGAGGTCTATGGTTTGTGCCGTCCTGACGAAGTGGTTTTCATGATGAAACTGCAGGACGAGGACTTTTGAGGTGTGGAGGCGGTGAGCGACGGTAGCGCGACACCCAAGGCGAAACACATTGCCGGCGGGCGGCAGCCCTGGCGCAAGGCCCTGCGCACCCACTTTCTCACCGGGCTGGTGGTCATCGTGCCGTTGGTGCTCAGCGTCTTTGTGCTTTACAAGCTCTTCCTTGCCATCGATGGCCTGTTCAAGGGAGTCATTGGGGCTTTCTTGGCGCAACGTCTGGGCCTCACCATTGCCGGGCGTCCGATCCCCGGGCTGGGGTTCGTTGCCCTGGTGCTCCTCATCTTGCTGACGGGCGTGGTGGCCCGCAACATTCTGGGGCGCAAGCTCATCGCCGCAGGTGAGGATTTTGTGGCGCGCGTTCCGCTGCTGAACAGAGTCTACAAGACTTTTCAGCAGATTGTTCAAGCCTTTATTTCGGACAAGCGAGAGGTCTTCAGCAAGGTGGTGCTTGTCGAGTACCCGCGCAGAGGTTTGTACTCCGTGGCCTTTGTGACGCAAGACACCAGGGGGCCAGTACAAGATGCCCTCGAATCCGATGTATACAGCGTATTCCTGCCGAGCACGCCCAATCCGACCTCCGGTTTTCTGGTCTTTGTGCCCAAGGAAGAAACGATCGATGTGAGGCTGTCGGTGGAAGAGGCCCTGAAGCTGGTGATTTCCGGTGGCACCATCTCCCTGCCGGAACGCATGGAGAGGGGCAAAGCAGAGCGACTTCCGGCGACTCTTCGCGTGCGCAATCCGTCATTTCCGCAAGCGGCGGCAGGCAAAGGTGGCCGCTCCGGGCAAGGACGCCACAAAAAGTTCACCTCTTGATGCGCGGCCGGTTCCAGATGGCACTAGCCTGCGTTGTCACCGCCTGCCTGCCCGCGCTGGGGTGCGCAAGCGCGGAGGCACAGCAGGTGGTCTTGCCCACGGCATCTGCGCGCAACCCCAGCACGGTCTCCTTTCGCCAAGATTTGAACGCGTACGGATGGTTGTACGATCTTGGCTACCACTACGGTAGAGGACGTCTCCTTCTCGGCCTGCGCGAGCGCTTCCAGGCTTCCATGCTGCGCGTGGGCATGGGCGAGGACAAGTGGAAGGATGACCAGAACCTGGAGGCCTTAGCCGCCTACCAGCTTGCTCGGCGCCTGCGGCTTTCCTTCCGCGCGACATCTTCTGCCTTCGTCGACAGGCAGTCGGGTTTCCGTAACGACGCTCGCACCGACTATCTCGGTGGCAATGTGCGCGTCGGGATCACCGAGCGGATGTGGGCCGAAGCTTCGCTGGGCAGCAAATGGGACCAGCGTTTCGATCGCGCCGACTGGGGCCTCAGTTACGGCACGCGGTTCGACATCGACCACGCGCTTCTTGGAGGATATGTGAACACGCTCCAGCTCGAGCTCGGCGGCGACCAGTTTCCGGTGCGATCCAATCGGGACGTGGCCCTGGGCTATGCAGTCTGGCGGGAGTTCGCCCCGGGCACTGCCGATTCGCTGCGCATCGCGCTGAGCAACCGGCGACGGGACAACTACTTTTCGCCAGCGGGCGACATCGAGACCTATGAGGAGCGTCCGGCAGGGATCTACAACCACCTTACCTATCGTCTCTTCCGCAACTTCCATTTGAGCCTGCAGAATGCCGCCAGTTATCGCGAGGTGGAGGTGTCGCTGCGCGAGGAGAGCAAGGTGAGAGACCGCCGTCGCCGCCGCGACCAGGAGTTCGAACACTGGGTGGGACTCGACTTTGCCCAGGGCGGGGCCTCATGGCGCGCCCTCTTGGGCTATTGGGCGCAGGATCAGCGTTACGACATGCCGGTGACCAAGGCGCCTTCGCCATTTTCGCCCCGTGCTGCCTTTGTCACGCCGGAAAACCGCTCCTCACGTCTCACGCTGGTGAACGAGGCTGGCCTGCGCATGGCCGCCGATTCCCTCGCGGGCCGTTTTTCGCTGAGCTTGCTGCGCTACGATACCCCGGACACGAACAATTTTGACGATCGCGATGAACTGCGCATCAGCGGTTCCTTCTTGGTGCAACACCTCTTCTCCTCTGCGCTGAAACTTCAGCTCATGGCCAGCGTAAACCTCTTCCACATGGTTTACCTCTTTGCCGAGCGCAGCGCCGACAACAATTGGAACCGGGTCTTCCGCCTCACCACGCGCGGATTCTATGCCCCCACTCCAGAGTTGTCCCTCTACCAGTCGTTCGAAGTGCTGGCCAACTATGTGGCCTATGACTATGAGCAGGTGTTCGAAGAGACGCGGAGCTTCGTTTTCCGCAAATTCGCCGCCGCCGACTCGCTAAACTGGCAGCTCACCAGCCAATCGCGTCTCTATGCGGAGTCGCGTCTGTTGCTGGAAGAGAACGGGCGCCTGTACTGGGAGCAGTGGGCAGAGCGGCCACTTGTCTCCCGCACCAGCCTTTGGGTGCGCCTGGCGTGGAAGTACCGCCTTACTGGCGGCCTGGAGCTGGCCCCTGGACTTCTCTACTATCGCCGACAAGGGTGGCGCCACGCCGTGAGCACTCAGCGGGGCTGGCTGGAGGAAGAGTACGAGCGGCATTTCAGCCGGGGGCCGGTGTTGGCAGTGGAATACGCCGGGTCCTCTGGGCTGCGCCTCCAGGCCCGCGCAACCAGACGCAGGGTGCACACCACTGGGCAAGCTCCGCACACGCTGAGTAGCGTCGACCTCGGCCTCACGTGGCTGTTCTGAGGGGCGAGGGAAAGGCATTCGTGAAAGAGCGCCCTCACAAGACGTATGCTATCGCTGTCCCCAGCGATCCCGGCCACATCGCGGAGGTTGAACGCCTTGCCGAAGGGGTCGCCCACGAGCTGGGCTTTGCCGAGGATGATGCCGACAGTCTGTCCATTGCCGTCACCGAGGCGGTGAACAATGCCATGCACCACGGCAACAAGTTGGATAAGAGGAAGAAGGTACATGTCCTTTTCGAGCTCTTCGGGGAGAGGGTGGTCGTGCATGTGAGCGATGAGGGCCAGGGATTTGACCCGGGCAAGCTCCAAGATCCCCTGCGGCCAGAGAATGTGCTTAAGGACAGCGGTCGCGGCATCTTCATTCTTCGCGCCCTGATGGATGAGGTCCGGTTCTGTTTCTCGCCCACAGGGACCGAGGTCGTCTTGGTGAAACGGAAAGCCCGCAGGTAAAACACCGCAGTTCCCTCTCCCGAAGACAGGAGAGGGCTTTGAACGCGCCGCCATGAGTTTGGCAGGCTGTAGCGAGAGAAATGAGGAGGAGCAAGCCAATGTGCCGTGAGAATAGAGGTGCCACGCCGAGGGCAGTGCACTTGATTGCGGTCTGCTTGGTGGGCGTCTTGTTAGTGGTGGAGCTCGGCCCTGCGCTGGCGCAGTTTGAGGTTCCGCCTTTGCACCCGCCCGAACTCTTTGGGGAGGACAAGCCCGTCTCGCTGGCCCCGGTTCCACGGTACAACCGGGTGGAAGGGCTTTTTCTCGGCGCCCACCTGACCTGGCGCCCGATGCGCCGTCTCGGGCTGAGCTTCCCGGTGATGGCCGGCTATGGATTCACCAACAAGACGTGGCGCTATTCGGTGGGCGTGCAGCAAGCTCTTTTCAGGGGGGAGCGACTGACCATTGGCGGTGCCTTGTTCGACGAGACCGCTTCCAACGACGGCTGGCGCCTGCGGTGGGTCGAGAACTCGCTGGCCGCCTTGGTCTTGAAAGAAGACTTTATGGACTACTTTGGACGAAAGGGCTGGCAAGTCTTTGTGAACGAGCGCCTGGGCGGGCGCCATGATGTCAGGGTGGTGTACGCCGCCTACGACTACCAGGACATGGGCAAGGAGGAAGGGTTTGCCGGTGCACTCTTCGGCGGCAAGAAGCGCTTCCGTCCCAACCCGCATGTCAGCGAAGGGGAGGAGCAGAGTGTGAAGTTCATCGTCGAGTTCGATTGGCGGGACAGCCCCTTGCTCCCCTTCGAGGGAACGTTGGTGCAGGCCATCTACGAGAAGACCTGGCAGGACTTTGCCACGGACGGCTTGTTTCTGACCGTCACGCATTTTCGTCCCACCTTTGGCAATCAGCGGCTGGTGCTGCGCACTATGTTGGGGGCGCGCTCCGGGAGTCTGGCGCCGCAGCACCTCATGAGCCTCGGCGGTGTGGGAACGTTGCGGGGGTTTCCTGAGCGGTGTCAGGCCGGGCAGAATCTGGCGCTCTTCAACGCGGCGTACTATTTTGGCGGCGACCTGTGGCGCATGCTCACCGGCCGTCGGGCACATGGCCGCGAGCAACTCTCTTTGGGCCTCTTTTTCGATGCGGGCTCGGCCTGGGGCACAGAGCGGGTGAAGGAGGGCCTGCTCAGCGACCTCGATGGCTACCGTGTGCTGGCCGACGCCGGGGTGTCCCTCCTCGTTGCCGACGGCGTGGTGCGCGTTGATTTTGCCCGGCAAACGAAAGGTGGGGACGGCTCGTGGCGCGTCACCATGCGCTTGCTCAGCGCCTTGTGAAAGATGGGGCGCCAGAGGAACAGTGGCCTGCTGCTCGCGCTTGCGACGCTGCTCAGCCTGTCGGCTGGGCCATGCCTTGGCCAGCAGTCGCTCAGCGACAGCCTGCGCATCGTTCAGATCGTCGTGTCGGGAAACGAACACACGCGAGACTTAGTGATTTTGCGGGAAATGAAGACTGCGATCAGTGAGCAGCTTGACCCCCAGAAGCTCGAGCTCGACAGACTGCGCATCGAGAGCTTGGGCCTTTTCACCAGGGTGGAGGCCCTCCCTATAAGGACCGAGCAGGGGCTGGTCGTGGTGATCCTGGTCAGCGAACGATGGTACATCTTTCCGTTTCCGATTCTGGAGCGCCATGAGAGGGACTGGGCCAAGTTTTCCTACGGATTTGGCCCCAGGCACATGAACCTGCGGGGCAGAAACGAGCAGGCGGGCATCACCGTCTGGTGGGGGTACAATCCAGGCTACCAGGTGGACTTTACGAGCCCGTGGCTGTTGGGCAAAGGGGGGATGTTTGTCACGGCGCTGGTCTCCCGGCAGCGAGTGCGGAACCTCAGTCCCCAATTCCCCCGTTTTGAGCAGGAAGTGGCGGGGTTCTCGTGCACCATCGGCCAGCGTTTCGGTTACCACCTTTACCTCGGTCTGACGGTGGGGTACAGGCAAGTGCGGGTGGTTCCGCCGCTGCCCGGGGCGATCATTAGCGCTGACGGTCTGGACCGAGCGCCGCAGGGCGGCCTCTCTGCCTCGTACGACACTCGTGATCTGGCGGAGTATCCCCGGCGGGGCTGGTGGTTCAGTCTGAGCGCTCGCCGCGTGGGTTTGCCCGGCTTGACGGCCAATTACCTGCTTTGGGGCCTCGACATCCGCCGCTACCAACGGCTCAAGGGGCAGATGTCGCTTGCCATGCGGGCCAGCGGTTCATTCTCGCGGGGCCAGGTGGCCGTGTACGATCGCCTCTATCTCGGCTATGGGGAGCGGGTCCGCGGGCACTTTCGGCAAGTGGCAGAGGGGGACAGCCGCGTCCTCCTGGGTTCGGAGCTTCGCTTCACCGTCATCCCGGTGAGGTACGTAACCCTGGAGACGGCCGAGGCGCTGCTTGGGGGCTATGGCCGCAATCTCAAGTTCGCGCTCAACGCCGGCATCTTCTGTGAGGCTGGAAGCGTCTGGTTCCGCCAAAGCACGGAGCAGCGCCTGTGGTGGCGAGGGTTTGGCGCCGGATTGCATTTCCACCTGCCTTACGGCTATGTGCTGCGGGCCGAGTATGCGTGGGACGGCAAGCTGAAGGGCGAGATGATTCTGGACTTGGGCGTTGCCTTCTGACTTGCTTGCGGGCTGTTCCGTATTTTGAGCCGACGAGATGCACACGCCATCACATGCGGACTTTTTCTACGTCAGGCCGCAGGACGTGCACAAGGACCGTCTTTTCCTCGTCGACCAAGAGCGGCACCATCTGGTGGTGGTGCATCGCACGCGCCTAGGACACCGCTTCTTCGCGGTGGACGGGCTGGGTCACTGCTATGAGTGCGAGCTCGCGGGCACGCAAGCGGAGCGCGCCGAGGCAAGGATCGTGCGACGCATGCAGGGGGTGGGAGAGCCGCGGCTGCGGCTTACCTTGGCGGCCTCGCCGCTGCGTGGGGAGCGCTTTGACCTCTTGGTTGAGAAAGGCACCGAGCTTGGGGTGAGCAAGTTCGTGCTCCTGTGCACGGCAAGGAGCGGGCGCTTCGTTGAGAACCGCATCGACCGCTGGCGCAGGGTCGCCCTTGCGGCAATGAAGCAGTGCGGACGATCGATGCTGCCGGAAATCACCGGCCCGTGCACGCTGCCGCAGGCCATGGACGCTCTGTCGGGTGCGCCACTGCGCTTGTTGGCTCACGAAGGGGCGGGTTGCGAGCCGTTGGTGAGTGTGCTCCTCGGCCTGAAAGGCAGAAACATCTCCGAAGCGGCACTGCTTGTCGGTCCAGAAGGCGGCTTTACCGCCGAGGAGGTGGCGTCGGCAGTGGCACGAGGGTTCACGGCCGTGAGCCTGGGCAGTCGTCGGCTGCGGGCCGAAACGGCAGCCGTGCTGGCGGCGGCATTGGTCCTGGCCATTTGCGACCAGCGGTGAGTGAGCCCTCGTAGCGCATGAGCGTTTCGGTGGAGGGGACACCAGCCCGAGGGGAGTGTTTGGATTACTTCACGAAGTAGGGAGCACGCCGGTGAAGAAAGCAGCGATTCTCTCGTGGATTGTGGAAGGGGTTGGCTTGATAGCCTTCTTTGTTGCTTTTGGCCTGCTCGTGGACGGGTTGCAGGAGGGCAATCCTCTGGAGGCGGCGCTGTCTGCGGCAGTGATGGCACTGTTGCTCGGCACAGGGATCTACACCTGGTGGAAGGAGAGGCGGCGCCGGGGGGCCAAAGCGTGAGTTGACGTGCTTTGGGGAATCTCCATTTCCCGCGCACGCGGGCAAAAAGGAGGCAGTCATGAAGAACTGCCGTTTTCGACGCTGGGTGGTGATGGCTGCAGCAGCGCTTGCCATCGCTTTCAGTTGCGAGCACGTCCCCACCGAGCCAGAAGTGGTGTCGAAGGATGAGCTTTCCCAGATCCCCTTCCATCGGCTATCCGGCAAGATTCTTTTCCGTCGCACCCTGCACGACTGGCCGGGTGAGTATTACCTCATGCTCCTCGATGCGGAGGCCCGTGACCTGCGAGCCATAGCTTATTTCGGCGCGTATGTGCCGGCTAATTTTGCGCTATCGCATGACGGCACCCGTGCATTGTTCAGCTACTTTATCCCGGCCAGCATATTGTGGGGTTACAACTGGCAACTCTACCTCATGGATGTTGCCACTACCTCATGGCGGCGCCTGTCGCCCTCCGACTACGACGACAGTTTCCCTACGTGGTCGCCGGATGACCGTCAGGTTGCGTTCTGGTCCAACCGGGACCTGCGGTCGTCCATCTGGCTGGTCGATTTGGCCAGCGACTCGGCCCGCCATGTGGTTGATGTGAGCGATTCCATCCACACTCGCGTCGCCTGGTTTTCGCACGGCCGTTCGTTCATCTACGTCAGTGTGGACACGGCGCGCCACGCCGCGCTCTACCGCTTCGACTTTGCTTCCTCCTCGAGCACCTTACTTTACACCTTGGAGGTGGCCGTGGACCAGGCCATTATCAAGCACCCTGCGTTGTCACCAGACGATGAAAGGCTCGCTTTTGTGCGCGTGCAGGTGACCGGGGTGGACGAGATCTGGGTGCTGGACCTGACCAGCGGCATGCCTACCAGGCTGACCACTGGGATCAGCGACTGGCACCCGGCCTGGTCGCGTGATGGCACGCAGATCCTTTTCGGGCGCGGCGACCACCTGGCCATCATGCACAGCGACGGTTCGCAGGTCGAACGAGTTACCTTCGGGGACCACACCAACGAGTACCCTTCCTGGGTGCCGTAGGCGAACCCAGTACAAAGTGCCTTCGGCGCCGTCCCCTCCTCTGTGCGCGATGCGCTCGACAGAGCCATCTCGTTCTCATTTTCCCCTTGTGCACGCGTTCCATTTTTGCTATCTTTGAGCCGGACTGGCCCGCCACCTCTTGGGAGCCAGTCTAATGTTGCCCATTGCTTTGTTCTGCCCCACATCTGGAGGGCGAAGAATGACTCTTGGCAGGAGCGTGGTCTGGGCGGTGGTTCTGTTGGCTTTGGTCGATGTGTGCGTTCCGGCCGACCTGTCCGAGTCACAGCGCGCAAAACTGGACCCTTGCCTCCGTATGGTGGTGCTGCATCCGGATGCGGTGGCCAGAGGTGCCGTGCCGGGCACGGCGCTGATGAAGACCGCCCCCGAGCAGTACCTGCGCGTTTTGATCCAGGTCCGCAATGGGTTTTCGGGTGTGCTCGCCACCGGTGCCCAAGTGCAGGCAGTGGTCGGGAACGTCGCTACTGCCCTGGTGACCGAGGACGAGTTGCTGGCCATTATCGGCCTGGATGAGGTTGTCTACGTGCAGGCACCCAAAGCGCGCCGGCTGCAGTTGGACCGCAGCGTGCCCGAAATCGGTGTGACGGCGGTGCGAAGCTCCTCAGGCCTCACCGGCAAGAACACCGTGCTGGGCATCGTGGACACCGGTATCGATTGGCGGCATGCGGATTTTCGGCACAACAACGGCACGACGCGCATCAAGTACCTGCTGGACTTTAGCGACCCTGGCGACGTGAACGGCGATAACAAGTTGGACGGCCCGGACGACTACGGCGGCACGCTGCACACGGAAGCCGAGATCAACACCGCCTTGCAAGGAGGGCCCTCCCTTGCGCATCGCGACGTGGTGGGCCACGGCACGCACGTGGCAGGATGTGCCGGGGGCAACGGTCGCGCTACCGGGAGGAAGCAGCCAGCCGGGCAGTATGTCGGGGTGGCTCCGGAGGCGGCCTTTGTCATCGTCAAAGGGACGCGGGTGGAAGGGGCAGACAAGATTGCCGACGACGATCAGGTCAACGCACTGCACTTTGTGCACAGCAAAGCCGGCGAACTGGGGATGCCTTATGTGGTGAACCTAAGCCTTGGCTCCAACTGGGGTGCACACGACGGCACCGATGTGGCCGAACAGGCAATTGACCAGCTTGTGGGACCGGGGCGTCCTGGGCGCGCCGTAGTGGTGGCTGCCGGTAACGATGGCCAGGAGAACATCCACACCAGCGGCACCCTCAGCCCGGCTACCAGGAGCGTGACCATCAGAACAGAGATCGCTCCCTACGACAAGAACAGCGCTACCCAAGATGACTATCTCGTGCTGGATTTTTGGTATTCGGGGTTTAGTAATCAATCGATCACAGTCACGACGCCAGCGGGACGGACGTACGGCCCCTTCCTCAGCGGGCGCCTTTTCTACGAGGACACCAAGGAGGGTTTTCTCTACATCGACAACGCCCATGGGGGCGTGAACCCGCGGAACGGCGACAAGGAGCTGCTCATTCAGATCTACGACCGCAGCGCGGGCTCGGAGCCGGCAGCAGGCACCTGGGAACTGACCATCAGTGGCACCTCGGGGCGCTTCGATGGCTGGATTGCCGCCTCCTCGATGGAGGCACGTTTTGTCGACCACGTAGACCACACCATGAAGGTCAGCATCCCCGGCACTGCCCAATTTGCCATTACGGTGGGCTCGTACATTACCAAGCGCACATGGGTTGACCTGGACGGCCACACCCTGACCAGTCCAGGGTTGAGCAACAAGCATGACGGCGAGCTGTCGGACTTTTCCAACCCCGGGCCGACGCGTGACGATCGCACCAAGCCGGAAGTGGCAGCACCAGGGGAGAAGATCGCCGCCGCTCTCTCGGCCGATGCTGATCCCTCCCAGCCGACAAGCATGTTCTATACCGGCAGCGCCCAGTTCCCCAACGGCTTTATCCTGCCCGACGGCGTGCATGCCATAAGCCAGGGAACGAGCATGGCGGCACCGCACGTGGCCGGGGTGGTGGCACTGGCGCTGGAGCGCGATCCCACGCTCACGTGTGTGCAGATCCGGCAGATGCTGCAGGACTCTGCGCGCCGAGATGCCTTTACGGGCATGGTGCCCAACAACAGTTGGGGCTATGGCAAGGTGTGGGCTGGGGCCGTGATCGCTCTCCCGCCCCAGGAGGGGAATCTGCCGACTGCCTTTCGGCTGTTCCCCGGGTACCCCAACCCTTTTGTGCAGAGCACCGTGATCAGGTATGAGTTTCCTCAAGACAATTTGCCTTCTGACGTCAGCATCGCCATCTTCGACACACGGGGCAGGCAGGTACGCACAATCAGAGGAGGCCGCACGTACGTGGTGTGGAATGGACGGGATGACGCTGGCGCCGCCCTGGCGAGCGGCGTGTACTTCTGTCGCTTGCGTGCGGGTAGCTACTCGGGCGTCCGAAAGTTGGTGCTATTGCGCTAAGGTCCGTTGACGTAACGCTCAAACACGGCACTACAGGAGCTGAGGTCTATGGGATCCCTGTGGGATGATATCCGCAAGAGCCTGAAGCAAGGGCTGGAGACCGTTGCCGACTACACCGACCAGTATACCAAGATCGGTCGGCTCAAGGTGGACGAGACGGCGATCAAGCACAGCATCAATCGGTTGTTCGCCGAACTGGGCGGGAGAGTGTACGAGCTTCTGGCACAGGATGCCCGCAGCCAGGTAGCAGCCGATGAGAAGGTCAGTTCCCTGGTGGGGCGCATCAGGGAGTTGGAGGGGAAACTGCGCCAAAAGCAAGCGGAGACAGAGAAGATAAAGCAGGAAAAAGAAGAGCAACGGAAGAAGAAAGCTTCCTCGCGGGCCCCTTCCCCCACGCCGCAGGCGGAGCCAAAGCCTGAGCCCGCAAAGGTGGCAGCCAAGAAGCGCCCACGCGCAGCGCGCACGAAAAAGACAGAAGGCGGTGAGGACTCGGGCCTGTAGCTGGCCATGCGTCCGGTGCGGCCCTGAGGGGCGCGGAGTACACCGGGGCGCCGAAAGGAGCTTGAACGAGGGATGCGAGCGAGAGCGATTTCGGAGCGTTGAGCACAGGGGAGCCTTGGTTGCTAAAAAACGAGGGAGGGGAGGACTTCGGGAATGCCCCATCGCACGGAGATGGGGTAGTTTTTTGGGAGAACAATTTGATCCATTCAAGAACCACAATCGCCCTTGGACTGTGGGCCGTAGGTCTTTTTCTGACGTGCTGCGGTGGCAAACAGGAGCGTTTGCCCGCCGGCGAACAAATGAACGCGACCTTTTCGGTCGCCCAGGACACGGTGCGGTGGCGCCGATCGGTGGAAACCATTTCCGAGCGCAAGATTGTCTCCATCGCGGCTGTCGGCGATGTGATGCTTGCCGGCGCCGCGCTGTGCATCGTCGAGGCACAGGGTTGCGGGTACCCCTTCGACTCGACCAGGGCTCTGCTGCAGAGTGCGGATGTCGCCATTGGCAACCTGGAGGCCCCATTCACCACACGGGGTAAGGCCTTCGACAAGACGTTCACCTTCCGGGTGCCGCCGCCGTGGGCAGCAGGGTTGAAGAACGCCGGGTTCGACGTCCTCAACTTGGCAAACAACCACATCCTCGACTATGGGCACGAGGGTCTTTTCGATACCATTGCCACCCTCGACTCTTTGGGGCTCCTTCATTGCGGCGCCGGCGCAAACGATTCGCTGGCAGCCGCGCCGGCGCTGGTGAAGGTCGGGGATAAGACCGTTGCCTTCCTGGGCTTTTCCACTACCTTCCCAGAAGAATTCTGGGCCACGCACAGCCGCGCGGGCACCTGCTTCCCTTCTGAGCAGAAGTTGAGGAGGGCTATCCAGGAGAGCCGGGCGCGGGCAGACCTCGTGGTGGTCTCTTTCCATTGGGGCGCGGAGCTGTTTACCATGCCCAAGGACTACCAGCGGCTCTTGGGCCACCAGGCCATCGACTGCGGGGCAGATTTGGTGCTGGGACATCACGCGCACGTGCTGCAGGGGTTGGAAGTCTATCGGGGCAAGCTCATCGCCTACGGATTGGGAAACTTTGCTTTCGGCTCGCGCAGCGAGTCCTCGCGCGAGAGCATGATCCTCAAGGTCTACCTGGACGAAAAAGGCCCGCTCCTGGCGCGAGTCATTCCTATCTCTGTGTACTATCGCGAGGTCTACTATCAGCCGCGCCTGCTGCGCGGAGAGGCACGGGCGGCAGCCTTAGCGCGGATGGCAGAGATCTCCGCACCTTTGAACAACGGCAGACAGATCCTGGACGACTATGGATTCGTGCTTTTTTCGCCCGAGCCCGTGGGGCGAGAAGGGCAGAGCCCTGCCTCGGAGTGATGGAACTGCTGGTCATCAGAGCTACCGGCAGCATCAAGGCAGAGAGTGGCGTGAAAAGGTGAACTGAAGGGTGGTGACTGGTCATCGGCGTGGGAGAGGATAGCATAGCAACTCAGGTTCGGAGGCGGACGAAGAGCGAAAGGCTGACTCCGGAAGCGACGCGGCGCGGGTTGCGCATTTCGGTGATCGAGGGGTCGTGGGCAACGGTGCACATCGTGATGACCACGAATGCCTTCCTCACCGGCTATGCCTTGTTCTTGGGGGCCAATGACTTGCAGCTGAGCCTGGTCACTTCCGTGCCGCTGCTGATGCAGCTGTTCCAGATCTTTGGCGCACGGCTGGTGGAGCGCACCGGCCAGCGCAAGAAGATTTGCGCCTGGGGCTCTTTTACGGGCCGGCTGATGTGGCTCCCCATCGCCTTGCTGCCTCTGCTCCACCGGGGTGACGTCATTGTGCCGTTTCTTGCGCTGTATGGCTTTGGGACGCTGCTGCAAAACCTGTCTGCGCCAGCTTGGTTGACGTGGATGGGCGATCTGGTGCCGAAACAGATTCGCGGTCGCTACTTCGGCTGGCGCAACCGCGTGGTGGGCATCGTCACCATGGGCACGAGCATCATTGCCGGCCTCATTTTGGATTTGGCCAAGGAGCACGGGCGGGAATATGATGGCTTTCTTGCCGTTCAGTTGATCTCGGTGGTTGCCGCGGCGGTTGCTTTCCACTACATCCGCCAGCAGCCCGAACCACCCTATCGTGCCGAGAAGACGCCCCCTTTGGGCGAGTACGTGGCGCGCCCCCTGCGCGATCGCAGTTATCGCCGTATCCTGGCGTTCTACCTCTATTGGCTGTTCGCGGTGGGAATTTCCACGCCCTTCTTCGCGGCGCACCTGCTCAAAAACCTGGGGTGGAACTTTAAGGCCATCGCCTATCTGAACATCGTGACGGCGGCGATGACGATACTCCCTCAGCTCTTGTGGGGACGGCTGATCGACAGGTTTGGGCACAAGTCCGTGCTGACCGTCTGCGAAGTGGCCATTTTGCATCTGCCGCTCTATTACGCCTTCTGTCCGCCGGGGGTGTCGTGGCCGATATGGGTCAATGCCGTGTTGGCCGGGGTGTTTTGGTCGGGTTTCAACTTGGCCATCTTCAGCCTGGTGTTGGCCGCGCTGCCGGCAAAGGGCAGACCCGGTTACATGGCTGCCTATTCGGCGTGGAGTGGTGTCATGAACTTTGTTGCCATCACGCTGGGGGGCTGGATAGCCCTCCGCCTGAGTGGGCTCCAATTCCACTTGGCTGGCCTCCCCTTTGGCAACTACCAGGTGCTTTTCACGTTGACGTCGGTGCTGCGCTTCCCAGGGTTGTTCCTGTTGCACCGTGTTCGCGAAAAGGAGGCTGTGCCCACTGCCATTTTGGTCCGCCAGACCTTTAACGAGGTCACCCGGCGCATTGGGCTTGGCAGGCATTTCTTTCTTCTTCCCCACGCCAATGGCCGCCGCGGCGGGCAGGGCTCCTCTGGCTCGCGGATCAGGCGTTGACCCGTTTGGAGCTGTGTCAAGAAAGTCGCGCAGGGATGAGACCCTGAGGGACTGGACTGCCGCAGGCTACGCGGCGAAGCAAGCAAAAGGTTCTCTCTCTGCAGCAAGGAGGGGGTGGCATGAAAATCGAAGAACCTGCCCCGGAGCGCTTCCTTTACCAGCTGTGGGATGGGGAGGATCTCATCGGTCGTCGGCTGTGTACGGTGGACGGCCGGAGCCTGGAGATTGTCGCCCGCGGTACCCGAAACCTGGACGCCGGCCCCGACTTTCGCGGCGCCACCGTCATCATCGATGGCCAAATGTGCTGCGGCGACATCGAGATCCATCCCGTAGCAGTTGACTGGTACCGCCACGGCCACCACCGCGACCCGCGCTACAACAGTGTTGTGCTGCACGTGGTGACCATGGAGGCCAACCCGGAGGAACGCACTACGCGGCAAGACGGGGTGGAAATCCCCGTGCTCAACCTCGACCAGTTTCTCCCGAAGCCGGCAGAGCAGCTCGCCGACGAGGGTGCACCATCGACCGTGCCGCCTGCTGTTGATTGCGCTTTGCAGCGGCTGAGTGAGGCGGAGATTCTGCAGGTGGTGGAGATGGCCGGCGACGAGCGGCTGAGCACCAAATGCCTGCGCTTTCAGGAAGAGCGCCTAACCGACGACTGGGACCAGATTCTGTATCGCGGTTTTGCGGAAGCACTGGGCTACGCCAAGAACCAGGTGCCGTTCCGCAAGCTCGCTGATCGCCTTCCTTTTGCCGAAATGTGCCGCGCCATCTACGGGACAGGGGAGGAGGTGGCATTGCGGCGCGCGCAGGCCTATCTGTTCGGCACGGCTGGCCTGCTGCCCACGCCGGAGGAGCTGGCCGGCGCAGATGCTGCCATGCGCGATTACGTGGTTGCTCTGGCCGCCGAGTGGGAGGCTTTCCCTTACCGGCGCAAGATCGACCCATTGCGCAAGGAGGAGTGGCTCTTCTTTCGCCTGCGCCCGCAGAATTTTCCCACCAGGCGCATCCCCGCCCTGGCCGCCCTCGTGGTACGCTTCGCGGCACAAGGCTTCCTGGAGAGCTTGGTGCGGAAGGTGAAGATGGGCGCGCGGCGCATCGCACACCTGGGACGGGAGTTGACCGCCGCGCTGTCCGTGGAAGCGGACCAATTCTGGCGCAGCCACTACTGGTTCGAGGCGGCCACCTGTGGCGCGATGAGCGGCGGTGGTAGACTCCTCGGCCCAGAACGCGCCGCCGATATGGTGGTCAACATCGTCTTCCCCTGCCTGATGGCTTACGCCAAAGAGACCGACGACGGGCAGCTGTGCACGCTCCTCGCCCAAGCTTACGCCCAAAGGCCGTTGCTTGCGGACAACACCATCATCAGGCAGATGAGGCACCGCCTCTTCGCCAGAAGGCCGGGAGCAGCGGTGGATAGCGCTCGCCGCCAGCAGGGATTGATCCAGCTCTGGAAAACGCTCTGCCAGCAAGACGGGTGCGCTCGCTGCTTAGAGCACTTTCAACTGCGGCCTTCAGCTTAGCGCCTTGCCGACCCGAGCAGTGTGAGTCACCTGCGCCTTAGGAGGTCGGAGAAAGACCTTGCGCAGGTGGCTTTTTTTTTGTATCATTGCACCGGCCAAGAAGACCATGAACGTCTCACGTCTACTCCGCGGTTTTCTCGACCCGAGATAGCATTTCTTTTCCAGACACGCACTCGGACAAAGGACGGTGATTTCGCAGGATGGCAATGATAGAATGGTTCAGGCAGAGGACAAGAACGGCACGCCACTGGTGTTGGGGCCCTTGGATGCACGGGCGGCAGAAGGAAGAGCAGGAGAGGTCCGCTGAGGTGGATTTGGCTGCGTTGCGCCCGGGCGAGAGTGGCACAGTGGTGAGAATTGCCGGAGGCCATGGAGTTGTCAAGCGGTTGGAAGTCCTGGGAATAAAACCTGGGGTCACGGTGACCAAGGTCGCCAGCCAGATGCTGCGCGGACCGGTGACCTTTCGCGTAGGCTCCAGCCACTACGCCATCGGTCTTGGCCTTGCGCGGAAGGTAATCGTGCGGCGATGAACGAGCGGGTTCCGCAGAGGCGCCGCCGTGTGCTCCTCATGGGTAACCCCAATGTGGGCAAGAGCGTGGTCTTTTCGCGCCTGACCGGCGCAAACGTGATCGCCTCGAACTACCCGGGCACCACCGTCGAGTACACCAAGGGTTTCATGCGCATGGGCGATGAACAGGTGGAGGTGGTAGACGTGCCCGGGACCTATTCGCTGGAGCCTACATCGCGTGCCGAGGAAGTTGCCCTGGAGATGTTGCGGGAGGCGCATACCGCTGGCGAGTGTCCTGACATAGTCATCAACGTGGTGGATGCCACCAACTTGGAGCGCAACCTCAACCTCACGCTGCAACTGCTGAAGGCCGGCGTGCCGATGGTGGTCGCGCTCAACATGTGGGACGAGGCCAAGCACGTCGGAGTGTCCATCAATGTCGAGGAGTTGGAGCAGATCCTCGGCGTGCCGGTGGTGCCGACAGTAGCCATCACTGGGGAGGGAATCCGCTCGCTGGTGCAGCGCTTGCCTGAAGCGCGCGGCGGCACCTGGGAGTTCGACGAGGAAGACCGGTGGGCGGAAGTCGGCAAGGTGGTGCGCAAGGTGCAGGAGGTCGAGCATCGCCACCACACCTGGTTGGAGAAGTTGAGTGATGCCTCCCTGCAGCCTTTCTCCGGCACCATCATGGGCGCAGTGGTCCTCTATCTCTCCTTCCGGGTCATTCGCTTCGTCGGCGAGGGACTGGCCACGCGCCTGATGGAGCCTCTGTTCGAGCGCTACTGGGGCTCGCTCATGATGCGCCTTTCCCACCTGTTGGGGTCTGGAGGAGTGCTGCACGACATCCTGGTGGGTCGGCTGGTAGAAGGCAGAATCGACTTTCTCCAGTCATTGGGGCTCCTGACCACAGGGCTGTTTGTCGACTTTGCGGTGGTATTTCCGTATGTGGTCGCTGTTTATCTGGTCTTGAGCATCGGCGAGGATTCTGGCTACGTGCCGCGGCTGAGCGTGCTTTTGGATGGCATCATGCACCGCCTCGGCCTGCACGGCTTAGCTATTGTGCCCATGCTCCTGGGGTGCGGGTGCAATGTGCCAGGAGTCATGGCTACCCGCATCCTTGAGACGCGCCGTGAGCGCTTCATCGCAGCCACCTTGATGGCCATCGCCGTTCCTTGTGCCTCCCAGACCGCGGTCATCATCGGTCTGGTGGGCAGCTACGGCGCCTCGGCCCTGCTCATGGTGTTTGGCACCCTCTTGGCGGTCGGGATAGTGCTGGGCGTGGTCATGAACCTGTTACTCAAAGGGGAGAGCCCCGAAATCTTCGTGGAGATCCCTCCCTATAGGTTCCCCTACGTGCCTGGGCTGCTGCGCAAGCTGCTGTTGCGCCTGCGTTGGTTCCTCCAGGAAGCGGTGCCGTTCGTACTCCTGGGGGTATTGATCGTGAACCTCTTGTACCGCTTTGGCATTATTGGCGTGGTGGGAAGCATTGCTGCCCCGGTGGTGACCGGTCTTCTGGGGTTGCCCAAGGAGGCGGTCGGGGCAATGATTGTTGGCTTCCTGCGCAAAGATGTGGCGGTGGGCATGCTGGCCCCGTTGCAAATGAGCATGAGGCAGCTGGTCATCGCCAGCGTGGTGCTGACCATGTATTTCCCCTGCATGGCGACCTTTGTGGTTATGCTCAAAGAGCTGGGGATCAAAGATATGTTGCGTGCGACGGCGATCATGCTGGTGGTCACGTTGGCAGTGGGCACGCTCCTCAATCTAACCCTGGCGTGACAAGGATCGTCCACCGCACAAGGCCTTTCAGCTTGACTTTTAGGCGAAATTTTGCTATACTTACCAGCTAAGAAGCGCGTCCACAGGTCCTCAGCTGTGATCAGGGAGGCGCACCGGACAGTGGCACATGCGTGACGGAGGACTTGCCCATGTACGACTTCCTAAAGACCCTTGGCATTGAGAAGGAAAACTCTGGTGGGTGTACCGGCACCCAGTGGTTGGAAGGCAAAGGTGGTGTGCTGCAGTCCATCTCCCCCATCGATGGCGAGGTGATTGCCACCGTGCGCCAGGTGGACGAACAGGAGTACGAGGCCATCGTGGCCAAAGCCCAAGAAGCTTTCAAGTGGTGGCGGATGGTGCCTGCCCCCAAGCGGGGCGAGATCGTGCGCCAGATGGGCCTGAAGCTGCGCGAATACAAGGAACCGCTGGGCAAGCTGGTCACGCTGGAAATGGGCAAGATCCTGCCCGAGGGCGAGGGCGAGGTGCAGGAGATGATCGACATGGCCGACTTTGCCGTGGGTCTCTCGCGGCAGCTCTACGGGCTGACCATGCAGTCCGAACGCCCGATGCACCGCATGTACGAGCAGTGGCACCCCCTTGGCATTGTGGGGATCATCACCGCGTTCAACTTTCCGGTGGCCGTCTGGTCCTGGAACGCTATGATCGCCTTGGTCTGTGGCGACACGATGATTTGGAAGCCGTCGTCCCTGACGCCCCTGTGCGCCATCGCCGTGCACAAAATCCTGGCCGATGTGCCGAAGGCCAACGGCCTGCCCGAGGGGATCCTCAACTTGGCCGTGGGCAGCGGGCGAGTGGTAGGGGAGAAGATGATCAACGACCCGCGCCTCCCGCTCATCAGCGCCACCGGGAGCTGCGAGATGGGCCGACGCATTGGCGCGGTGGTGGGCCAGCGCTTGGGGCGCACCATCCTGGAATTGGGCGGCAACAACGGCATCATCGTCATGGAGGATGCCAACATGGACCTCGTCGTGCGCGCAGTGCTGTTTGGGGCCGTGGGCACCGCAGGACAGCGCTGCACGACCACCAGGCGGCTTATTGTCCAAGAGACCATTTTTGATACTCTTCTTGAAAGGCTCGTCAATGCCTACAAACAGGTGCGCATCGGCAACCCCTTGGAGAAGGGCGTTCTCATGGGACCGATGGTTGCTCGTTCTGAGGTGGAGGTCTTCCTGCGTGCGATTGAGATTATCAAGCAGCAGGGCGGGGAGATTGTCTATGGCGGGCGGGAGCTGACCGGCCCGCAGTTCAAGTCAGGATGCTATGTGGAACCGACCATCGTGAAAGCACGCCCGGACATGCCCATTGTCGGCGAAGAGACTTTTGCCCCAATTCTCTACGTGATGCCTTTCGCCACTCTGGATGAGGCCATCGAAATCCACAACAGCGTGGAGCAAGGGTTGAGCTCGGCGATGTTCACCACCAACTTGCTGTCGGCAGAGACCTTCCTTTCTGCGCGGGGCAGCGACTGTGGCATCGCCAACATTAACATCGGCACCAGCGGCGCAGAGATCGGTGGCGCCTTTGGCGGCGAAAAGTCCACAGGCGGCGGTCGCGAGGCAGGCTCCGATGCCTGGAAGGCCTACATGCGGCGCCAGACCAACACCATCAACTGGTCCACCGAGCTGCCCTTGGCCCAGGGCATCAAGTTTGGTGACTGAGCACCGGAGAGCCTGTGAACAAGCTATTTGCCATAAGGCGTGAAGACAAGAATCGCTGGGAACGGCGCGCGCCGCTCACGCCGCACCACGTGCAGGCGCTGTGTGCGGAGCACGGGCTGCAGTGCGTCGTCGAAAGCTCGCCCATCCGTGTGTTCACCGACGAGCAGTACCGCGAGCTGGGCATTCCCGTCAAGGATGATGTGAGCGACTGCCCCGTGGTCTTTGCCGTGAAGGAAATTCCGCTGCATTTCTTCCGGCCGGGCGGTACGTACGTTTTTTTTGCTCACGTCATCAAGGGCCAGAAGCACAATATGCCCATGCTAAAGAGGCTCTTGGAACTGGGTTGCACTCTGATAGACTATGAGAGGATTGTCGACGAGCGCGGCAGGCGGCTGATCTTTTTCGGCAGGCATGCCGGTCTGGCGGGGATGCTGGACACGTTGTGGGCGCTGGGGCTGCGCCTGCGCAACGAGGGGCTGGAGACGCCGTTCGCCGCGCTTCAGCCTGCACACCGCTATGCGACGCTGCAGGAGGCAAAAGAGGCGGTGGAGCGCGTGGGCCAGCGGATTGCCAGCGATGGCCTCCCCGAGGGCTTGGTGCCCTTTGTCTGCGGGTTTGCGGGATATGGGCATGTCTCTCAGGGGGCGCAGGAAATTTTCGACTTGCTCCCCCACCGCAAGGTTGCGCCTGCCCAGCTATCGGAGTTGAGTGCTGGTGGAGATTGCGCGCGCAACATCCTCTACAAGGTCGTCTTCCATGAGGAGGAGATGGTCAGACCGGTGGAGCCCAACGGTCGCTTCGACCTGCAAGACTACTACCAGCATCCGCAGCGGTACGAGGGGCGTTTCGCCGACTATGTGCCCCACCTCTCGGTGCTGGTCAACGGCATCTACTGGGACGCGCGCTGTCCACGACTCGTGACCAAAGAGCACCTGCGCCTTCTCTTTGCACAAGGATCGAAGCCGCGCTTGCGGGTGATCGGCGACATCTCCTGCGACGTCGAAGGCTCGATTGAATGTACCGTGCGCGCTACGAGTCCGGATGAGCCGATCTTTGTCTATGACCCGCTGACGGCTACTGCCACGCCTGGGCATGAAGGGCGAGGGGTTGTGGTATTGGCGGTGGACAATCTCCCCTGCGAGCTGCCGCGCGCCTCATCGGTCTATTTCAGCAGCGTGCTCAAGGACTATGTGCCGGCCATCGTCACCGCCGACTATGGTGGCGATTTCCAGGCGCTCGAATTGCCGCCGGAGATCAAGCGCGCGGTGATCGTGCACCGTGGCGAGCTGACCCCGGACTATCGGTATTTGCAGCAGTACGTGGCCAACGCAGAGAGGGACAACAGGAGGAACTGGCTATGCAAAACGTCTTGATTCTCGGCGCCGGTTTGGTTGCTCGTCCACTGGTGCGCTACCTTCTGGAGCAACCGAACCTGAAGGTTATCGTTGCCAGCCGAACGGTGGCCAAGGCGGAAGCGCTCATCGAAGGGCATCCGCGCGGCGTGGCCAAGGCGTTGCTCGTGGACGACGAGGCCCAGCTGGATTCGCTGATTGCCGGTTGTGACTTGGCTATCAGCATGGTCCCCTACACCTATCACGTGGTGGTGGCGAAGCACTGCATCAAGCACAAGAAGCACATGGTGACCACCTCGTACGTGAGCGACGCCATGGCGGCACTCGACGGCGAGGCGAAGGCGGCGGGCATCACCATCCTCAACGAGCTGGGGCTTGATCCGGGCATCGACCACATGTCGGCGATGCGCATCATCGACGATGTGCACAAACGGGGCGGGCAAATCGTCAGCTTTGAATCGTGCTGTGGTGGGCTGCCGGCGCCAGAGGCGAACGACAACCCATTTGGCTACAAGTTCTCCTGGAGTCCCCGCGGCGTGGTCATGGCGGGGCGTAATGCCGCCAAATACCTCAAGGACGGCAACATTGTGGAAATTCCAGGCGAGGACCTTTTTGACCACTACTGGACTAAGAAGGTCGATACGCTCGGCGAGATGGAGGTGTACCCCAATCGCAACTCGCTGCCGTACATCGACACCTACGGCATCCAGGAGACGAAGACCATGTTCCGCGGCACCTTCCGGAACTTGGGATGGTGCAAGACGATGAAGAAGATCGTCGAGCTGGGCATGCTGGATGACAAGGTGCGCTCGGTGAAAGGGATGACCTTCGCCGAGCTGATCAGACAGCTGGTGGGAGCGGCTCCAGGCCAAGACTTGCGGGCAAAGGTGGCGGCCTTCCTCAAACTTCCCGTGGACTCAGACATTCTGGACCGTCTGGAGTGGCTGGGCCTGTTCAGCGAAGAGCCTTTGCCCGTGGAGCAGGGCTCCAATTTGGACATCCTGGCTGCGCGCATGCTGCAAAAGATGGCGTACAAGCCCAACGAGCGCGACATGATTGTGCTGGTGCACGAATTCCTCGCTGATTTTCCGGCAGAGGGGCGTCGTGAGAAAATCACCTCCAGCCTGATAGATTTTGGCATCCCAGGCGGCGATTCTTCCATGTCGCGCACCGTGGGCTTGCCTGCGGCTATTGGTGCCCGCTACATCCTGGAGGGGAAGATTACCAGGAAGGGTGTCATCACCCCCGTCACGCCGGAGATCTATGTGCCGATCCTCAAGGAGTTAGAGGGACTGGGGATTAGGTGCAAGGAGAAGGTGGAGCAGTTGAGGGCGAATTAGCGCGATGCGCACCTGGTCGGGGTTCGGCCTGTGATCGGCGAAAAAGAGAGAGCCGAGATCGAGGGCATATTTCGCTCTTTCTTGGAGAAACGGGCGGACCGAATTCGTCGTTTGAAACTCGACGACTTGGACATAAACCCGTTTCTTGTCCGCATGCTCTCAGCTAAATTGGGGTTGCATCGGCCCCGGGCTATCGTAGAGTGGCTGGTGAATCAACGGTTGGAGCGTGGCACCGTCACGGGTTTTGGCATTGCTCTGCAAGATGCAGCCAAGGTGTTCTCAGAAGGGACTGGAGTGGAAGGGGCTGACATTCTCAAGACCAAGCAGGGGAGGCATTACTACATCCAAGTGAAGAGCGGGCCCAATACCATTCCCAAGGACCTTAGTGTCCGTATCGCTCAACTCCTCCGCTCGGCGGAGCGTCGCAATCGAGGCTCGGTGGCTTTGTACGGGATGTGCCATGGCAACCGCGCCCGAGTGTCCAGCATTGTGAGGAAATACGTCGAACAGGAAGGCGGTGTCGAGTATCTCTCTGGGCGCGAGTTCTGGGAGTTCATCTCTGGTGAACCAGATTGCATCGACACGGTCTATGAAATCGCACGTTCCGTGGCGGAGTCGTTCCGGGATACGTCTGGGCAATCTCTTGCAGAGGTCCTACGGAACGAGATTGACGAGTTGACTGAAGAATCTGAGCGGACATACGGGAAAGGCGGCGCCGGAATGTGGAATGAGCTCCTGAGACGCAATTCTTACGCGAGGTAATGCGAGCCCTAGAGCGCACATTCCCGTCGAGGTTCCTCAACCCCATGGCTTTGGCCGAAGGCAGCGCCAAGCAGCCGGTGTACAAGATGCACAAGTGGTGGGCTCGACGGTTGGGAAGTGTATTTCGCATGATCATTCTGGCCACCTTCGGCGAGGAAGCAGAGACCGAACAGCACCCATGCCAGAAGTTCATCACTGGGGCCGACCTGCATGGGCCTGTGGTTCTTGACCCATTCATGGGCGGAGGTACCACGGTGGTGGAAGCTCTTCGCTTGAGTTGCAAAGTGATCGGGATGGATATCAACCCTGTGGCGTGGTTTGTCACCAAGAAAGAGATTGAACCAGTCGACATCGGCGAACTGGACCGCGCCTTCAAGCAGTTGGAAAGCACCGTCGGGAGCTGGATCAAGCAGTACTACCGAACGACGTGCCCTCGCGGACATGAGGCCGAGGTGATGTACTTCTTCTGGGTGAAAGTCATCCAGTGTCGCACCTGTGGAGAGGTGGTGCACCTCTTCCCGGACTACCAGCTATCCAGAAGAAACCATTCAATGGTAGTGGTGTGTCCGAGTTGCCTGCAGGTGCTGGAAACGGAGGCGACGAGTGGCACCGTAACTTGCAGTGACTGTGGCAGAGTATTCGACCCGCACGCAGGAGGAGCCAGCAGAGGCAATGTACGTTGTCCGAGGTGCCACGCCGAGGATTCTTTGCTCGAGATTGTCGCTCACCGGGGCAGTGCCATTCCAAGTCAGCTTCACGCGCTTGAGGGGTATTGTCCGAGTTGCGGTAGGTTCTTCAAGAAAGTAGACGACGAAGACTTGGCTTTGTGGAGGCGGGCTCAAGCCGAATACGAGAGAGTGCGCGAAGAACTTCTTCTCCCTGACCAAGTGATCCCAGCAGAAGGCAGAAGTGACCCACGCCCTGTCAATCACGGCTATATGCGTTTCCGCGACATGTTTAACGAACGGCAGCTTCTGTGTTTGTCACGTCTGCTCGAGGCAATATTACAGATCCCCGATGCGAACGTACGCGAGGCGATGCTTCTCGCCTTCTCTGACTGTCTGGATGCCAACAACATGTTCTGCACGTACGAGGTGCAGTGGCACAAGATCTCCCTCTTCTTTGGATTGCACGCCTATCATCGCATCGAGAGACTCACAGAGAACAACGTTTGGGGTACTCAGTTTGGGCGCGGCACCTTTGTTCGGTGTTTTCACAAGGTCCGGCGAGCAAAGCAGTTCTGCGCAAGCCCCTTGCCAGTCGGTCGCGTGAGGGCCACTGAACAGCGCCAGACTTCTGCTGGCGAGAGGATCGAGGGCAGGCTGGTTGATAGTTGTTATACCCAGCTGCGCGAGACCGAGCGCGCTGCGCTGCTGCGTTGCGCCTCCTCGGAGGACCGGTCATTCCTCCCGGACCAGTCCGTTGACGCGGTGATAACTGATCCGCCCTATTTTGACAACATTCAGTACTCCGAGCTTGCAGATTTCTTCTACGTGTGGCTAAGACTCGGTCTGAGGAAGGACTATCCCTGGTTCGAGCCGGAGTTGTCCAGTAGAGGCGAGGAGATTGTGCAGAACGACAAGAAGGGAATGTCGATCGAAGCGTTCTGCGCAGGCTTGACCAGGGTTTTTTCCGAATGCCACAGGGTACTCAAGGCCGAGGGCCTCTTGGTTTTTACCTTTCACCACAATAAGGTGTGGGCGTGGGAGAGCCTCGGCAGGATCCTCCTGGATACGGGTTTCTACGTGGTAGCCAGCCCCATGGTGCGATCTGAGGGAAAGAGCGGTTTCCATTCAAGCAAAGGCAACATTCGATATGACTGTGTCCTGGTGTGCCGAAAGCGACCGAGCAACTGGCAAGAGTCTGCTTGGTCGAACATTAGGGAGCATATCCTCGGCGACGCCATTCAGTGCGTGAAGGCTACGGTGGGCTCCAGAATGAGCATGAGTGACGCAGACATATTCGCAACTATCATGGCGAAAACCGTGGACTACTACGCCAAGGCCTATCCCAATGTGAGGCATCGTAATGAACCGTTCACGTTGGCAGAGGCCCTCGGGGAAATGAAGGACTCGGCGATGCACGTGGTGCGGAACGCCGTTCAGGAGACAGCGCTGCCGAGAGCCTGCGCGAGGAAGGCAGAGCAGTTGAGCCTTTTCGTGAGGGAAGCCAGGGCCACGTATGGCAAGGCCCAGCCGTGACGCAAGACGTGGCTCCGACTCCTGGGCGGGTCGGCCGATGTACGGTGGCCAGGTGCCGGAGGAGGATGACGGAGGTGCTCCGCAGCGCGAGACGGCGGTGACTCCTGGCGTCCTCTACTTAGTGAGCACGCCGATTGGCAACCTGCGGGATATCACCCTGCGGGCGCTGGATGTGCTGGCGCAGGTGGACCTTATCGCTGCTGAGGATACGCGCCACACCGGCATCCTGTTGCGGCACTATGGGGTCCGCAAGCCCCTGATAAGCTATCACCAGTACAATAGGGTGCAGAGGACACCCCAGCTGATTGAGCGTCTCAAACAAGGGCAAGCCGTGGCCTTGGTCTCGGATGCCGGCACCCCCGGCATCTCTGACCCTGGCTCCTACTTGGTGCGGGCTGCCATCAGCAGCGGCATCCCTGTGCAAGCAGTCCCCGGCCCCACGGCTTTGATGACGGCCTTAGCCGCTTCCGGGTTGGCCACGGAGCGCTTCGCATACGAGGGCTTTCTGCCGACAAAAAAGGGGCGCAAGACACGCCTGGAGAGCCTGCGGGATGAGGAGCGCACGCTCGTCTTGTACGAGTCGCCGCGGCGCTTGCAGCGAACCTTGCGCGACCTCTTGGCCGTGCTCGGAGACCGGCAAGCGGTGGTGGCACGAGAGCTGACGAAGAAGTTTGAGGAAATCATCCGGGCGCGGCTCAGTGAGCTGGTGAGCAGATTCGAAACGCAGACGGTGAAAGGCGAGGTGGTGCTGGTTGTCGACGGCAAAGGCCGGTCCAAGCGACAGGCAGACAGCACCCGGTGAAGAGGTGAAATGACTATTCCGCGTATGAAGTTCTCTATCTTGCCGCCCAGGCTGAAAGAGGGGTTCCTCAACGGGCTGAACCCCTTGGTAGGGTGGTTGGTGAAGCTCAAGTTGAATCCGAACTGGTTGACGACGTTCAGCCTGCTGGTGGGCGGGGCCTCGGGCGTGTGCTACGCGAAAGGCTACCTCCGATGGGGCGGAGCGCTGGTGCTGATCTGCGGCTTGCTGGACACTCTGGACGGCAAAGTTGCAAGGGCCACCAACCGGGTGACGAGGTTTGGCGCTCTGTACGATTCGACCCTGGACCGCTACGCAGAGGTAATCGCCTTCTTCGGAATGGCCTTCTACTTCGTGGCTCACCAGCAGCTGCTGGTCTCGGTGGCTATCTGCGTGGCCCTCGCCGGCTCGCTCATGGTCAGCTATGTGCGCGCGCGCGCCGAGGGCCTGGGCTTTGAGTGCAAAGTGGGGCTCATGCAACGACCTGAGCGCCTGGTGTTGGTGGGCGCAGGCAGCCTTGCGCATGAGTATGCCCTCATCGCGGCAATTTTTGTGATCGCCCTTCTGTCGAATTTTACTGCCGGGCAGAGGCTTTATCATGTGTGGGCCAGCGAGAAGAGGGCGAGGTCGCAGGACGCCACCTAAGGCAAAACGCAGGAAGCGAATAGAGGCCAAGGCAAGTGGCTGGCCAGCGCTCCTGCGTATGGGAAAGAACAGAGGAGGGAGAACGACCGCAGATGTTTCGCGAGATGTGTAAATCAAAGGTTCACCGCGCCCGCATTACGGACGCCAACCTGAACTACGAGGGGAGCTTGACCATCGACCGCCTGCTGATGGAGGCAGCCGACCTGCTCCCCAACGAGAAGGTCCACGTGCTCAACCTCAACAACGGTACCCGAGCCGAGACATACGTAATCGAGGGCGAACCTGGCTCCGGCGTCGTGTGCGCCAACGGTGCACTTGCCAGAAACACCCATCCTGGCGACCTGGTGATCCTGTTGTCTTTTGCCTGGGTCCCGGAGGAGGAGGTAGGCACCTTTAGGACGAAGATTGTGCACGTCGACGAGCGCAACCGTGTTGTGGAGCCAGCAAAGGCTTCGAGAAAATAGGACCGCTTGTGTTAGCTGAGGAGGGAGACTCTTGAGCAAGCAACCAGTAGAGATCAAGCAGCCACAGAGGAAGTTGGGGGTGCTCTTGCCAGGGCTGGGCGCCGTGGGTACCACTTTCATTGCCGGTGTGCAACTGGTGCGCAACGGCCACAGCAAGCCGTTCGGTTCCCTGACGCAGATGGGCACTATCCGCCTGGGCAAGCGCACCGAGAAGCGCATCCCGAAGATCAAGGACTTTGTGCCTCTTGCCGAACTCGGGGATCTGGTCTTTGGGGGGTGGGATATCTTCCCGGACAACTGCTACGAGTCGGCGCTCAAAGCGGGGGTTTTGGAGGTCAGCGATCTGGAAAAGGTCAAAGACGAACTGGCTGCCATCCGGCCGTGGCCTGCCGTCTTTAGCAGGGACTATGTGCGGCGACTCGATGGCCCCAACGTCAAGAAGGCCAAGACGAAGTACGATCTGGCCAAGATGCTCATGGAGGACATCGAGCGTTTCCGGAGCGAGC
This sequence comes from candidate division KSB1 bacterium, assembly GCA_024655945.1. Taxonomy (NCBI): domain Bacteria; kingdom Pseudomonadati; species Candidatus Zhuqueibacterota bacterium. Next base: position 484,474 of record JANLFK010000001.1, on the reverse strand, counting down.
ACGCCCTCGATCGCATGGTCATGGTCTGGTGCGCCAGCACGGAAGTCTTCATCCGCCCCTCGGCTGTCCATCAGGACATCGCCAGCTTCGAGAAGGGGCTGAAGGAGAATGACCCGGCCATTGCGCCCAGTATGATTTATGCCTACGCCTCCCTCATGAGCGGCGTGCCCTTTGCCAATGGTGCCCCGAACCTGACGGTGGACATTCCGGCCCTGGTGCAGCTGGCGCGCGAGAAGCGGGTGCCTATCGCCGGCAAGGACTTCAAGACCGGCCAGACCCTGATGAAGACCATCATCGCACCAGGGCTGAAGGCTCGTCTGCTGGGCTTGGATGGATGGTTTTCCACCAACATCCTCGGCAACCGCGATGGCGAGGTGCTGGATGATCCGGATTCCTTCAAAACGAAGGAGGAAAGCAAGCTCTCGGTGCTGGAGTACATCCTCCAGCCGGAGCTCTATCCGGAACTGTACGGCAACTTTTACCATAAGGTGCGCATCAACTACTACCCGCCGCGGCGAGACAACAAAGAGGGGTGGGACAACTTGGACATCTTTGGCTGGCTTGGCTACCGCATGCAGATCAAGGTGGACTTTCTCTGCCGCGACAGCATTCTGGCGGCGCCCATTGTGCTCGACTTGGTGCTTTTCATGGACCTCGCGCAGCGGGCGGGCATGCACGGCATTCAGGAGTGGCTCTCATTCTACTTCAAGAGCCCGATGTGTGCCCGGGAGCTCTATCCGGAGCATGACCTGTTCATTCAGCTGATGAAGTTGAAGAATACCTTGCGTTACCTACGCGGCGAGGAGCTCATCACCCACCTGGGTCTTGAGTACTACGACTGAAGGCTGACGCTGCTTGCATCGCTCCGCGCACCTGAAAAGTATTCTCAAGACCGCCATGCCCGCCGTGGTGGATCTGTCCTCGCAGACCATCATGTGGACGATCGAGGCGATTCTGGTGGGCAGGTTATCGGCGGCGGCGTTTGCCGGGGTGGCCATGGCCATCCAGATCGTGGTAGTGTTCTTCGCCGTGCTCCTCACCTTCGTGGTGGGCAGCTCGGTCATCATCGCCCGCGCTCTGGGGAGAAACGACCAGTGGGAGGCCAACCATATCCTTGGCCAGACCGTGCTGCTCGGGGTGGTCATGGCCTTTGCCTTTGCCGTGATCTGGTACTCTGGGGCGATTCACCTGTTCAAGCTCATTGGCAAGGCAGGGGCGGAGGAGGCAGGCCTTGCCGCGGAGCGGGCCGGCGTCACCTACTTGCGTACGGTTTCGTTCTTCGCGCCGTTGATTGTCACCAATTTCATCGGGGTGGGGATCATCCGTGGCAGCGGCGACACGCGCCATTCCATGGTCATCAACATGGTGGTCAACGGTTTGAATCTGGTGCTGGCGCCGTCACTGATTTTTGGTTGGTTCGGGCTGCCGCGCCTGGAGGTGCGCGGTGCTGCCCTGGCCGTAGGCGTGGCTCATTCGGTGGGCTTCTTTCTGACCTTCGGGCTATTGCTGAGCCCCCACGGGCGGCTCCGCCTCCCCTTGCGGGAGCTGCTGCGGCCCAATGAGGAAACCTTCCGTCGCCTGCTCCGCACGGGCGTGCCGACCACGGTGGAACAGCTTGCTACCTCGGTAGGCGTACTGTTCATGATGAGCTACGCTGCCCGCCTCGGGCTGGCCACGCTGTCGGCGCATGCGGTCTTTGTAAGAGTGCAGGCGGTCCTGTCCATGGCCTACATGGGATTTGGCTTAGGCGCCATGACCTTAGTGGGCATGGACTTGGGAGCAGGCGACCAAGCGCGGGCACTGCGCACGGCGCGGCTGTCCATGAGGGTGACTTTCGCCTTTGTCATCGCGGTTGCCGTCTTGCTCGTGCTATTCAGCAACCAGATCATGGCGCTCTTCCTGACCGGGCGCGAGACCGCGGTGCTGGCCAAAGGAGCCGCCGCCGTCTATGTGTTCGCCTTAGCGCAAATTCCCAAGGCGCTCTTGGGCTCGGTGGCCGGTAGCCTGCGCGGCGCCGGCGACCTTCGTTTTCTGATGTGGCTGACCATCGTGTCGGTGCTGATCTTCGAGATCGGACTGAACTACGCTGCGGCTTTCGTGCTGGGGTGGGGGCTGGTCGGGCTCTGGGCGGTCCACGGCACCGGCGAAGTGACCAGGCTGACGGTGACCTACCATCGCCTGCATGGCAACCGTGGCCAAGTCGCGCACAGGGTGTGACGTGAGCGGGCTGCTCATCACCTTTGAAGGGATCGACGGGGCGGGCAAGAGCGTGCAGGCAGAGGCATTGCGCCAATGGCTCGAGGCGGCAAAGCAGCGCGCGGTGCTCCTGCTGCGCGACCCGGGAACGAGCCCCATTGCCGAACAGATCCGACGGATTCTGCTGGATCGAACCAACGGGGCAATGTCCCCATGGACGGAGCTGTTGCTCTACGAGGCGGCGCGGGCGCAACTGGTGGAGGAGTGCATCAAGCCGGCTTTGGCCCTGGGCAAGGTGGTCATTTGCGACCGTTTCTACGACTCCGCCACTGCCTACCAGGGCTACGGGCGCCAGCTGGACTTGGCGGCTGTGATGCAGGCCAATCGCATCGGCGCCTGCGGGCTGGTGCCTGATCTGACCATCCTCTTAGATCTGGACGTCGAGGTGGCGCTGCAGAGAAAGGGACGCCTCGCCCTGGACCGCCTGGAGCAGGAGGAGCGCGCGTTCCACGAGCGTGTGCGGCAGGGTTACTTGGCCCTGGCGCGGGCGGAACCAGATCGGGTGAAAGTTGTTCAAGGCGATAGGGCTGTCGGCACCATCGCCGCGGAGATTCGGCAATTGGTGACGGCAGTGCTCGGGGGGTAGTTGCGAGAAGTTCTCTTGTGTGGAGGTGCACAATGAGCACCAAGAAGCAAATTCTCCTCATCGTGGCGCTCATCTTGGTCACGGTGGGAGTCAGCGGCTGGCTCTCGACGGTGGTGGGCAACCGCGGACCGGACTACAATGAAGGACTGCGCAGGAGCATCCTCCTGTTCAGCAATGTCTACGAGTCCGTGGTGCAGCGTTACATCGAGGAAGTCGACCCGGAAAAGTGCGTGCAGGCCGCCATCGACGGGATGCTGGAGCGCCTGGACCCGTACACCGTGTACCGGAAGGCTGAGGAGGACGACGAAATCGAGATCCTCACCTCGGGCAAGTACGGCGGCGTCGGGATGCGCATCGGCATGCGCAACGGTTGGGCCACCGTGGTGGAGCAGCCATTTGACGGCAAGCCGGCCTTCCGTGCCGGCATCCGCGAGGGCGACCAGATCATTGAGGTTGACGGCAAGAGCACCAAGGACCTCACCATTTCGGAAACTGCTTCTCTGTTGCGGGGCGAGCCCGACACGGAGGTGGTGGTGAAGATCCGTCGCGAAGGGGTGTCAGAGGTGCTGACTTTCCGCCTCATCCGTGACGTCATCACCGTGGAAGACATCAACTGCGCCACCATCATCAATGGCGACGTGGGATTTGTGCGCCTGACCCGCTTTGGGCGCAACGCCGGCACGGAGGTGGAGCGCGCCGTCAGCAAATTGAAACAGCAAGGAGCCAAGAAGCTCATCCTTGACCTTCGCTCCAACCCTGGTGGGCTATTGGAGGCCGCCGTCGAGGTCGCCAACGTGTTCGTTCCCAAAGGCGAGCTGATTGTTTCCACCAAAGGGCGGAACAAGAGCGATGACCGCGAGTACCGTGCCAGCAAAGACCCGGTGTGGGGCGATCTGCCGCTGGCCGTGTTGGTGGACTCCTACAGCGCCTCCGCCTCCGAAATTGTGGCCGGCGCTATTCAGGACTTGGATCGCGGGGTAGTCATCGGAAGCACCACCTTCGGCAAGGGGCTGGTACAGCGCGTGGTAGGCGTGGGCCCCCGCTCCACGTTGCGCATCACCACCTCCGAGTACTTTGTGCCCAGCGGACGACTGATCCAGAATCCGGCCGTCTTCGACAAGGGGCGCACCAGCGTGCTCTACGCTGAAGGAATCAAACGGCTGGAAGAGGCGGCCGACCCGAAAAAGGAGTATCGCACCACCTCCGGGCGCCTAGTCCGTGGCGGAGGGGGCATCGTCCCCGACATCCAGGTCAGCCCCGACACTTTGAGCCGACTGGAGTTCGCCCTGCTCAGCCAGTCGATGTTCTTCAACTTTGCCGTGGGCTATGTGCAGCGGCACCCGGACTTGCCCCGCGACTTTGTGGCCGACGACAAGGTGGTCGACGAATTCCGCAAGTTTCTGGCCGAGAAGAAGTTCGAGTACAAGACCGACGGCGAAACCGAGCTGGAGGCCTTCGAGCGCGCGGCCAGGAAGCGTGGCTACCTGTCCGATGTGACGCCAGCGCTGGAGCAGATCAAAGCCGCTCTGGCGCAGCAAAAGAAGCGTGAGTTCGAGGAGAGCCTCAGCTACATCAGACAGTCGCTGGAGAGGGAGATTATCACCAAGCTGTGGGGTACTGCCGCAGGCATTAGCGCGGTCCTAGACGACGATGAGGTCGTACAGAAGGCAGTAGAAGTGCTCAGCAATCCGCTCCAGTATGGCTCCATTCTCGGCAAGAAGACGACGGTTGGGGGGTGAGCGAGCAGTTGATTTGCGCGCTGGAGAAGCAAGGGAAGAAGTTGGTTGTGTCCACAGGCACGGTGTCTAAGCCCTCTGGGTGAGTACCGGCACCGTGTGCCAGATAACGCAGGAGCATCATTCGAGGAGGACTGTTTCGATGGCACAGAAGAAGTACGTCTATTTCTTCGCACAAGGCCAGGCAGAAGGCGATGCGAACAGGAAGGAGCTCCTTGGCGGCAAGGGGGCGAATTTGGCGGAAATGTGCCGCTTGAACCTCCCTGTCCCTCCAGGGTTCACCATCACCACCGAGGTTTGTACCTACTACTATGCTAACGGCAAGAAGTATCCCGCCGGCCTCAAAGAGCAGGTGGAGACGGCGTTGCGCCGAATGGAGCAGCTCATGGGCAGCCGTTTTGGCGACCCGGAAAACCCACTGCTCGTCTCCGTCCGTTCAGGTGCAAGGAGCTCGATGCCGGGCATGATGGAAACTGTGCTCAACATCGGCTTGACCTCCACCACCATTAGGGGGCTGATCGCCAAGACGCAGAACGAGCGCTTTGCCTACGATGCGTACCGGCGGCTGATCATGATGTATGCCGACGTAGTGATGGAAAAGGCAGCGGGCATCGAGCGAAAGGAAGGCAAGGCGGTGCGCCAGCGGCTTGAGGATGAGATGCGCAAGCTCAAGAACAAGCGCGGCGTGAAGCTGGACACCGAACTGACTGCGAAGGACCTCAAGCAGCTGGTGGAGATTTTCAAGAAGAAAGTCCAGCAGGTGCTGGGCCGTCCCTTCCCGGATGACCCCATGGAGCAGCTCTGGGGAGGAATTGGCGCGGTGTTCCAGTCCTGGACTGGCAAGCGGGCAGTCTCCTACCGCCGCATCGAGGGCATTCCGGACGATTGGGGCACGGCGGTGAATGTGCAGAGCATGGTCTTTGGCAACATGGGCGAGCGCTCGGCAACCGGCGTGGCCTTCACCAGGAACCCGGCCACGGGCGAAAATGAGTTCTACGGCGAGTGGTTGGTCAATGCCCAGGGCGAAGACGTGGTGGCCGGCATCCGCACCCCCTACCCGCTCAACAAGGCGAACAAGACCCAGGAGAACAAACACCTCCCCAGCCTCGAGGAGATGATGCCGGAGCTCTATGAGCAGTTGGTGGGTATCCGCAACACCCTCGAGAAGCACTACCGCGACATGCAGGACATTGAGTTCACCATCCAGGAAGGGCGGCTGTGGATGCTGCAGACGCGCGTGGGCAAGAGAAACGGCCAGGCGGCGGTGCGCATGGCGGTGGACATGTGCAACGAGGGCCTCATCGACAAGAAGGAGGCCATCATGCGTGTCAAGCCCTTGCAGCTCGATGAGCTCTTGCACCCGATGGTGGACCCCATCAAGGAGCGGCATGCGCAGGTGTTGGCCACGGGTCTGCCTGCAGGCCCGGGTGGCGCCACCGGTCAGATCGTCTTCACTGCCGACGATGCCGAACGGCTCGCCAAGGACAAGCAGAAAGTCATCCTTGTCCGACAAGAGACCACCCCTGAGGATGTACACGGCATGCACGGGGCGGCGGGCATTTTGACCGCAAAGGGCGGCATGACCAGCCACGCCGCCTTGGTCGCCCGGGGTTGGGGCAAGTGCTGTATCGTCGGCTGCGGGGCGCTGGAAATCGATCCTGTCGGCAAGAAGCTGTCCGTCAACGGCAAGGTGTTCAAACAAGGCGACTGGTTGACCCTTAACGGCACTGCCGGGCGGGTGTACGCAGGGCAGCTGCCCCTGGTCAAGCCGGACCTGGAACACAATCAGGCCTATCTGCAGCTCATGAAGTGGGCTGATGAGATCCGCAGCCTCGGCGTGCGCACGAACGCCGATCGGCCGACTGACGCTGCCCAGGCCCGCGCATTCGGGGCAGAAGGGATTGGCCTCTGCCGCACCGAGCACATGTTCTTTGACCCCAAGCGCATCTTAGCCATGCGGCAGATGATTCTTGCCGAGACCGAGAAGGAGCGCCGCAAGGCCCTGGCAAAGCTGCTGCCCTACCAAAGGAAGGACTTTGTGGGGATCCTGAGGGCCATGCAAGGATTGCCGGTGACTATCCGCCTGCTGGATCCACCGCTGCACGAGTTCATCAACTTGACCAAGAAGCAGATCAAGGAACTGGCGGACCAGCTGCAAATGCCTGCCAAGAAGATCGAAGCGCGCATCGCTTCCTTGCATGAGATGAACCCCATGCTCGGTCATCGGGGCTGCCGGCTGGGCATCGCCTACCCGGAGATCACCGAGATGCAGGCGCGCGCCATTTTCGAGGCGGCGGCTGAGCTTACCAAAGAAGGTGTGACCGTCTATCCGGAGGTCATGGTACCGCTGGTGGGCACGGTTAAGGAGTTTCAGCACCAGGAGAAGATTGTCCGCAAAGTCGCCGAAGAGGTCATGAACAAGTACCAGGTCAAGTTCCATTACCTGGTGGGGACGATGATCGAAATCCCGCGCGCGTGCTTGACCGCAGATGAGATCGCACGCAGTGCGGAGTTCTTCTCGTTCGGCACCAACGACCTGACGCAGACGACGTTCGGCTTTTCGCGGGACGACGTGGGGGGCTTTCTGCCGAGCTATCTTGAGGAAGGCATCCTGCCTGATGATCCGTTCCAGACCCTCGACCAGACGGGCGTCGGTCAACTGGTGGAGATGGGCGTGCAAAAGGGGCGCGCAGTGCGTCCCAACCTCAAAGTGGGCATCTGTGGGGAACATGGCGGCGATCCCGCATCCATCGAATTCTGTCACCGCGTCGGACTCGACTATGTGTCGTGCTCACCGTTCCGGGTGCCGATTGCGCGCCTTGCCGCAGCAAGGGCTGCAGTCCGCTTTGGCCCTGCACGGCGTGCCAAGTAGGCTTTGACTGAACAAGAGGAGAGAGGCGCCTGCCAAGGCGGGCGCCTCTTTTTGTAACGATGAGACTGCGCATCTTCTGCGACTTTGACGGCACCGTGGCAGCTCAGGACGTCGGCGATGGGCTCTTCGCCCGCTTCGCCCACCCCGACTGGCGCAAAGCGGTTCAGGCGTGGAAGGAGGGGCTCATAAGCTCCCGGGAATGCTTGGAGCGGGAGTGTCGCCTGGCCCGTGTCACGCCCGCCTCTCTTGCCGCCTATGCAGACGAACGGGAGCTTGACCCCCACTTTCGCGCGTTTGCGGACTTTTGCGCCCAACACCACATGCCCCTGATGGTGCTGAGCGATGGCCTCGACTACTACATCGAGCGTATCTTGGCACGGCATGGGCTGGCGCACATCCCGTTTCGCAGCAACCATCTCGTGTTCGGCCCCAATGGCACCATCCGCCCGGAATTCCCGTACTTCGAGCTCGGTTGCCGGGTCTGCGGCAATTGCAAGGGCTATCACGTGCGCACGCACCGCCAGGACGGAGAGGTGGTGGTCTACGTGGGCGACGGGTTCTCCGACCGCTGCGGGGCAGCCGAGGCCGACGTGGTGTTCGCCAAGGGGGATCTGCTCCGCTATTGTCAGCTTGAGGGGCTGGCCCATGCACCATTCAGGACATTTGCAGATGTCATGGCACGGGTGAGTGCGCTCCTTTCTGGTCACACCGGCTGAGGACACGTCCCACCCCCTTTCCGGACCTCGCTCTCTTACTTTCTCCACCTGCAGCGCGAAACTCTTTCTCGTTCTCCCCTCGTGGTCCTCGCTGATTCTCGCACGTCTCGGCGTCGGTTTGTGGCCCGGTTGGGACAGCCGGCACCGGCACTGTAGACCGCATGCCACACGACCATTGCCTGTAGTTTCAACATGTTAGGCGGCCTCCTTTAGCCGTTGTTTCCTTTGCGCCTCATTTTTCCGATCCAAACGGCGGAAAATCCATGCCCAAATAGGTCTGAAGGTGCCGAATAACTGTCTAATATTTTGGCACTTGAAAGGCTGAACACCTTCCTTCCAAAGAATGGCATGCATGTTGTATGAGGAGAGGCCGGAATGCGGTTACTACTGAGGCGAAACAGGGGTGAATGCGGTCGGTAATCTGAGCAGGAGGTAGGACCCGAGCATTGTCACAGAATGTGGACCATTCCCGTGTGTCTTGAGGAAAGTCCCAGGCACGAGGGAACCTGCGATACCCCGTCAACAATCCCGCATTTGTGAGTTGTCCCGGCCGTTCGTGACTGGCCGTCGTGCCGCTGGAGGTCGGGTGGTGGTGCGCTGCAGAGGCGCAAGAAGTGAGGTCAAGCGTGGTCGGTGCGGAGGGAGGAGGTGTGGTGGACAAGGCGCGTCATTGGGTGCGACTGCTGGTCGACCGACAGGAAGGTCAGACCCTTTTCGAATACGCCATCACCGTCTTCTTCGTTGTCATCGCCTGCATTGCCTTGCTCTCGGCTCTGGGGGTGAACGTGAGTGGACTTTTCAATAACGCGAGTAATGCGCTGTAGGCGCGAACTACCTTGTCGCACGAAGGTCTTCACTGAAATGAAGAGAAAGAGTGTCAATTCCGATAAACCGTGAACCCTAAACCTGTGGACGAAGGGAGGTGAGGTGCGTGATGGCTCTTAAGCAGATTTGGTCACTGGTCAGGCGGGAAGAAGGTCAAACCCTTCCGGAATATGGGCTGATCATCTTCCTGGTGGCGATCGTGTGCATCGCGGCCCTGACGCTGCTAGGCGGCAACATCAACAACCTGCTGAACCAGATCTCCAATGCGTTGTGACGCGTAGCAGCACGCACTGAGCGTGGAGGAGGGAGGGTTCCGGCACACCGCAGACCCACTTGAAAGCAGCCAGGTTGCCCCGGGCCCTGCGGGGGGCAGTACTTGCCCACCCGCTCCCTTCCCGTGTCCGGCGGCAGCCCCTTCTCAAGGGCGTTTACCCTCCCTCCTCTTGCCGGTGTAGTTGGTGAGCAAGCATGCCTGACGAAACAGTTCTCCAAGGAGCCGTATGCGGCGCAGTCATGGCGGTGGCTCTGGTGGCCGCCTACTACGATTGGCGATGGCGCCGCATACCAAACTGGTTGACATATCCCGCAGCAGCCGTGGCGATTGCCGTCCGGCTGGTGCTAGGGGGACCGGGGGTGGCGGCCCAAGGAGCCGTTGGATTGGCTATCGCCTTCCTCATCATGGCAGCCTTGTTTGCCGGCGGCATGATGGGCGGAGGAGATGTCAAGTTAGCAGCGGCGCTGGGGGGATGGATCGGATGGGAGGCAGTCCCGCGGGCGCTCTTCTACATGGCGCTCTTGGGCGCCGGGTTGTCACTGGTCATGGCCGTCGCCTGGCGCAGGGCCAGGGCGATGAGGAACGCCTGCAGTGAGGAAGAGATGCCGAAGGTTCAGCAGAAAGGAATGACTGTCCCCTACGGGGTGGCGATTGCCGGAGGAGCTGTGCTGGCGTTGGTGCTGTAGAACAAGGAGGCAACGAGGGGCAGTGCTACGAATCCACCGAAAAAAACGGCTGTTGGGCGAGCGCGGTCAATCCCTGGCCGAGTTTGCATTGGTGCTGCCCTTGATGCTGGTGATCCTGGCAGCCATTATCGAGTTCGGTCGGGCGATGATGACCCTGAATGTGGCCAGCGGCGCAGCGCGCGAGGGGGTGCGCGTGGCGGCAACCGGCGCCGGCTCGAACAGCGCCAGGCAGGCCGCCATCAACGTCATCACCGCTGCTGGCTACAACAACTACTCGGTTACCATTAGTGGGCCCGACGGCAACAACAACATGCGCTGCACGGTGACGATACCGCACACGTTCTTAACGGGCAACATGGTGCCGGGCCTTGGTGGCCAGCTCAACATCTCCCACACTGCAGTAATGCGTTGGGAGGGGTAGACACGCGAGAAGCTCGAAGCAGACGGCTCGCGTGGGGATGGTGGAGACTCAACACGAGGTGGCAAGGGAACCATGCTAAAGGCTAAGATCATTGTCCCAATTGCGCTGGTCAGCTCGTTAGGGGCGGCCTACATTGCCAAGGGACGCATCGCCCAGATGGCCGCCCACAGTGAGAGCGAACCCGTCGCCCAGCCGACCACGGTCAGCGTGGTCTTGGCTGGCACCGATCTCAAAATCGGCACCGAGCTGACCAAAGAGGTACTGGTGGTGAAAGATTGGCCCCCGGAGGTGGCGCCCGCGGACGCGTTCCACAGCATCGACGACATAGTCGGCAGGGTGGTGCGCTACGACATTCTGGCCGGCGATCCCCTCACGGAGCGAAAGCTCGCCCCGGTGGGGGCGCGGAAAGGGCTGTCGAGCGTGATTCCGCCAGGCAAAGTTGCCATGACCGTGGGCGTCAACGTGGTCAGCGGCGTGAGCGGCTTCATCCTCCCCGGGTGCCGCGTGGATGTGATTGTCACCACTGCAACCGGCTACTCCAAGGACACCGCAAAGACCAAGATTATTCTGCAGAACGTCGAAGTAATCGCCGTTGACCAGGAGACGAAGCGGGGGGGCGACTCGCCCATGTCGGTGCAGGCGGTCACATTGTTGGTGACGCCCGAGGAGGCTGAGAAGTTAGCACTGGCCAGCAGCGAAGGCAAGTTGCAGCTCATTCTGCGCAACGCCGCCGATTCGCTGCGCCACGAGACGAAAGGTACCTCCCTGCCAGAGCTGGTCGAGGGCTACACGCCAGCGCCGGCCAAGCCAACCTACCGGCCGCGGCCGAGCCCAGCTCCGGAGCCGAAGAAACAGGACTACACCGTGGAGGTGTTCCGCCAGGGAAAGAAGTCGGAAGTCAGTTTCAAGGAGGGTGCCGAGCGCGAGAAGCCATGAGCGCGCCGTGCCCCCTCTGGCGCTATGCGTAAGGATGGGAAGAGGAAGGGAAGAGGAACATGCGCATCAGAGGGTGTGACTTCAAGCATGCAGGAAGAGCGGGGGTCTTTTGTGCCTGGTTGCCTCTGCTCGTATGGGCAGTAAACACGCAGCTATGGGCCGGACCTGACCAAGGTGGCCCTGAGCGAGCCGTGACGCTGGAGCCGTCGCGGTGTGCAGTGTTGGAGTTTACGGCCCCTATCACCAAGGTCTTCGTCGCAGATCCCGAAATCGCCGACGTCACCGTCACTACGCCTAAGCATCTGCTGGTGGTGGGAAAGAAGGCTGGCGTGACGAATGTCGTGGTCTGGACGAACGAGACGACCTACCAGCAGTACACGGTCCAAGTGGGCCGGGCAAAGTCGGCCGACCAGGTGATGTTGCAGGTGCGCTTTGCCGAGATGAGCCGCGGCGCCCTGCGTGAACTGGGGGCCCACTTCATCATCGAGCAACTCAAGGTCGGCTCAGAGGAGCTCACCGTCGGAAGCTTCGCCGGGAGGGTAAATACTCCGGCGATCCCCCCTGGCTTGGACGACAATGTGAGCTTCTTCTTTTCCATTCCCAGCCAAAAGCTCTCGTCCATCCTCCGCGCCCTGGAGGAGAAGAGGGTGCTGACGACTCTGGCCGAACCGAATCTGGTCGCAGCCAACGGCGACACTGCCAGTTTCTTGGCCGGAGGCGAGTTCCCTGTGCCCATCGTCAACTTCCAGGGCGTGACCATTGTGTTCAAAGAGTTTGGTGTGCGGTTGAAGTTTGTCCCGACGATCCTCGATTCCGAGACCATCGAGCTGAAGGTGGCTCCCGAGGTGAGCAGCCTGGACTTTGAAAGCGGCGTGGTCCTGAGCGGTTTTCGCATTCCCGCCCTCCTCACGCGCCGGGCGCTCACCACCGTTCACCTGAAGGACGGCGAGGGGTTGGTCATAGGCGGCTTGATGACCAAAGAGCTCATGGACACCATGTCCCGCATACCTATCCTCGGGCATATACCTGTGCTGGGGAATCTCTTCAAGAGCAGGCGTGCCAATCGCCAGGAGACTGAGTTGATCATCCTCATCGTACCCCGGATCGTACAGCCGATGCGCCCCGAGGAGGTGCAAGAAGTCAAGTTGCAGGAGTGAAAGCGAGGCCGACTGCTGTTCGGCTTCCTGATGCGTACGTGAAGAGAATGCGTGGGTGTGGCGATGCTTGGCAAGTCACGGAAACAGGAAAAGCCGCAAGAGGCGGCACATGCGCAGAAGCTGGTCGCGGTTGTCATTGAGCCGGAGGAGTCCTCCCTCCAGCTCATCGAGGAGGTGCTCAACGAGCCCGGCGTCTTCGAGCCGATCATCAAGTGCACCAACTTGACGGAGGGGATGCAACAGGTGCGCGTGCATCGGCCGCATCTGTTGATCTTGAGTGGAGTGCCCAACGCGTCTGAGGCGCTCTCTTTTCTGATGCGCGCTGCCCTTTCCTTCCCCGCCATGACGACGTTTTTCACCGCCCATAGCGGCTCTCCCGAGCTGCTGCTGGAATCGATGCGCGCAGGTGCTCGAGAGTTTTTGGTCAGACCCTTAGACCGGCATGAGCTTGCGGCTGCAGTGCGGCGGTTTCTGAGCACCAAGGTCACGCAAGGCCTGGTGCCGCAGAAGACGGGCATGGTCATCTCCGTGTACGCGGTCAAGGGCGGATTGGGGGCAACGACCATCGCCACCAACCTGGCCGTCAATCTTGGCACCAAGCTCGAGAAGGCGGTGGTGGTAATGGATGCCAACTTCCAGACGGGGTCGGTGGCCATCTTCCTGGACATTCAGCCGAAGATTTCCATGACCGACCTTGTGCGCGACATCGATCAGATCGACCCGCAGTCATTGAAGCGGGTCTTGCCGAAGCATCCGTCGGGTATCTATTTCCTGCCGCCGCCAAAGGCGAACAACGGCGTTTACAAGCTCTCGCCGGCAGACCTCACCAAGTTGTTTGCCCTGCTCAGGCAGGAATACGACTACATCGTTGTCGACCTGGACCGCTTCGTGGACGAGACGACCGCGCTGTTCCTCGATGAGACCGACCTGTTGTTACTGGTGGTGAACCTCGATGTGCCATCCTTGGTCAACACCAATCGCACGCTGGACCTGCTGCAGAAGCTGGGTTTTGACCTGGGAAAGACCATGTTGGTTTCCAACCGGCACGTCAGTCAGAACGAGTATATGCTCGAGGAGTTCACGCAGTTGGTCAAGCGCTCCATAGACTGGAAGATTCCCAATCACAAGTATGCGGAGTGCTTGGCAGCAGTGAACAAGGGGGAGCCGTTTGCGCTGCGCGGCGAAAAGTCTAAGGCAAACAAGAGCCTCGTTGAGTTGGCAGAGGCTCTGGACAGGCGGCTGAGCGAGATGGCGCAGGAAAGAAACCTCAGGCCACAGGAGTGAGCGGAGCATGGATTCGGCAGTAAGCGCACGATTGGCAAAGTTCGGGGTGGCGTCGGACGCGGCGGTGGAAACTGGCATGCCCAAGAAGTCCAGTGCCAACGAGCGCGAAAAGGCCTATCAAGAGCTGAAGACCCGCATTCACCGCAAGCTCATCGACAAGCTGGACCTCTCGCAGATCGGGGCCGTTCCTGAGCAGCAGCTGCGCGCCGAGGTCCGGAGGATCGTCGAGGAACTGCTAAACTCCGAGGCCGATGAACTGCCGGTGGCCGGCGTGAACCGGGAACGATTGCTGGCGGAGATCCAGCATGAGACCTTTGGCCTGGGGCCGCTGGAACCGCTCTTGGCCGATCCCACCGTCTCCGACATTCTGGTCAACGGCCACAAGCAGGTGTACGTGGAGCGATTTGGCAAGTTGGAGCGTACCGACACGGTGTTCAAGGACGACGACCACCTCCTGCACATCATTGACCGCATCGTGTCGCAGGTGGGACGGCGCGTCGATGAATCCAGTCCCATGGTGGACGCTCGTCTGCCGGACGGCTCGCGCGTCAACGCTGTTATCCCACCCTTGGCCATCGACGGGCCGGCGCTGTCCATCCGCAAGTTCGGCGTGCGCAAGTTCACCATGGATGACCTCATCGAAATCGGCTCTTTGACGCGCGACATGGCATTCCTCATGCAGGGGGCAGTGCGTGCCCGGCTGAACATCTTGATCTCCGGAGGCACCGGTTCAGGAAAGACCACCTTCTTGAACGTGTTGTCCAGCTTCATACCGGGCCACGAACGCATCGTGACCATCGAAGACGCTGCGGAGTTGCAGCTCAATCAGGAGCACGTCGTGCGCCTGGAGACGCGCCCGCCCAACGTGGAGGGCAAGGGTGCCGTGTCGCAGCGCGAGCTCTTGATCAATGCCCTGCGTATGCGCCCGGACCGCATCATCGTGGGCGAGTGCCGAGGCGCCGAGGCTTTCGACATGCTCCAGGCCATGAACACCGGGCACGACGGTTCCATGACCACCCTGCACGCCAATTCGCCAAGGGACGCCATGCGCCGGCTGGAGTCGATGGTGCTGATGGCCACCGCCAACCTCCCGGAAAGAGCCATTCGCGAGTACATGGCCTCGGCGATCGACCTGGTGGTGCAAATCTCCCGTCTGAGCGACGGCACGCGCAAGGTGCTCAGCATTTCCGAAGTGACCGGCATGGAAGGCGACACGATCACCATGGAAGATATCTTCGTCTACGAAAAGACTGGCGTTGCTCCTGATGGCACGGTGGTGGGTAGCTTCAAAGCGACGGGTGTCCGTCCAAAGTGCACCGAGAAGTTGAAGGCTTGTGGTATCGAGCTGCCGCCAAGCATTACTTTCGAGCCGTCTATTCTGCTGGAGATTCACCGCGACCACCAGCAGGAGGACATAGAGATGCATGCACGGAAGCTCATGCGTTGACCGACGCACCGTGTTCCGTGGCACTCCAGTCGTGGGCACCATGCTTGGCGATGCAAGCCAGGAGATGAGAGCAGATGAACGAGATAGGTCGAAGAACGGTGTTGCCGAAGACGCTGACCGGCATCGTGGGGCTTGATGACCTTACCAATGGCGGTCTGCCCTCCGGACGAACCACCGTAGTTGTGGGCTCCCCGGGAGCGGGTAAGACGATTCTCTGTCTTGAGTTCCTCTACCGGGGGGCAACCCAGTACGGGGAGCCGGGTATCTACGTGAATTTCGGCGACCCCAGGGAGAAGATCCTGGCCGACGTAAGGACTATGAATTGGGACTTGGAGCCCTTGCTGCGCGACAATCGCCTGGTGCTGGCCGACCTCCCTGCGAAGCGTGCCGAGAGGGGGCAAGAACCGCTCCTGAAGCCTGAGATGCTCATCGAGGCGGTCGCTTACGCAGTGAAACACACCGGCGCCAAGCGCGTCGCCCTCGATGAGACCAACCTGACCCTTCCAGGCACAGGACAAGAAGACTACACTGCCTCTGACCTCAAGACGATTATGCGCGGCATTGAGGCCCAGGGGGTCACGCTGGTCATGACCGCCACGGGCGAGGCGCGCAACGGCAAGCGTTGTGGTGTGGAGGAGTACCTGGCCGACTGCGTAATCAGCCTTGAGCATCGGATGGTCAACAATGTGGCAAGTCGCCGGCTGCGGGTGCTCAAGTACCGGGGCACTTCTCACGGAGCGCACGAGTGCCCATACCAAATCACGCCCAATGGCCTACTCATTCTGCCCCTGTCTACTTTCGCACTGAGCAGCGCGGTCAGCGAAGAGCGGATCTCCACCGGGGTGCTGGCCTTGGATCACATGTTGGACGGCGGGTATTATCGGGAGAGCGCGGTGCTCATCGTCGGCGGCAGCGGAACCGGCAAGTCCAGTTTGGCCATGGCCTGTCTGGACGCCGCATGTGCTCGCGGCGAGCGCGCCCTGTACGTTTCCTACGAGGAGTCGCCTGCGCAATTGCACCGCAACTTCCGCAGCGTGGGCATGAACGTGGAAAACTGGGTAGGTAAAGGACTGCTGCGCTTGATGGGGGTCTTGCCCGAAGCCCACGGAAGCGAAGAGCATCTCACCATGCTCCTCACCGAGATCGATCGATTTCGCCCTGCGGTGGTCGCCTGCGATTCGTTCTCGGCCCTGCAGCGCATCTATCGCCAGGAGCCTGGGTTTGACCTACCGCTTTTCCTGTTCAGCGAGGCGAAAAACCGTGGCATTACCCTGTTGGCGACGGCCAGCATAGCGAATGAACACGAGAACGGCAACTCTTGGGTCTCCGGTCTTTACTGCCTGGCCGACACGATTATCAGCTTGCGGCAGGTGAGCAACGCGGAACGGCAGAGCCGCGGGTTGTTGGTGGTAAAGTCGCGTGGCATGCGCCACGACTCCGAACTGCGAGAGCTGCTGATCACCGACCAGGGGCTGAAACTTGGCAACGTGTTCTGGAATCAGGAGGAGTTCGTGCTGGGCGTCTCACGGCAGATCGAAGAACTGCGCGAGCGTCTGGACCGAGGAAACGGCGGGGCACAAGGGCAAGCTGTTCGGCATGAGAGCGGGGGTAGCAGCGCGCAGGCGCACGCCGCGCAGGACCTTTGGGGCGATATCGGACATGGAAGAGAACAAGGCACCAGCTCCGCTGACGAGTCCCTTGGCCGTACAAGCGTCGCGCCGGCTGCCGTCGCATAGCAGCGGTTGGTGCGGCTTGAGGAGAGGGAGCTGACCAGCTCAGCAGGACGCGTGTTGTCGCTGGGAAGGGAGGAGGAAGTCGTCGAGCATGGCAAAGAGAGCGAGAATACTGGTAGTTGAGGATGTCGCCATCACCGCGATGGACATCAAGCGGAGGCTGCAGGGGCTCGGCTACGAGGTGGTTGGCGTGGCTGCCTCGGGCGAAGACGCCATCGCCAAGGCCGAAAACGAGCGCCCTGACCTCGTCCTGATGGACATCAAGCTCAAGGGCGAGATGGACGGCGTCCAGGCTGCCGAAGAGGTCAGGCGGCGAATGGACATTCCCGTCGTCTACCTCACTGCCTATTCAGACGAGACTACCCTCCAGCGGGCCAAAGTGACCCAGCCTTTTGGGTACGTGCTCAAGCCCTTCGAGGAGCGCGAGCTGCACACGGCCGTGGAGATGGCCCTGTATCGGCACACGCTTGAGCGGCGTTTGCGCGAGAGCGAGCAGTGGCTGGCCACCACCTTGCGCAGCATTGGCGATGCGGTGGTCGCTACCGATGCCGCTGGTCGAATCGTCTTCATGAACCCGGTGGCGGAGGCACTCGTCGGCTGCACGCAGGAAGAGGCGCTGGGCAAGGCGTGGAACGAGATCCTCACCATCCTCGACGAAGAGACCCATGACCCGGTGAGCGACCCAGTCGCGGCGGTGCTCAAGGACGGCAAGCCGCTGACGCTCCTGCGCACCGTCCTGGTCAACAGGCGCGACGGGCGCCAGATCCCCATCGACGACACTGCTGCTCCTATTCGAGATGACAGCGGACGCATTCTGGGGGTGGTGCTCGTTTTCCAGGACGTCACCGCGCGGCGTGAGGCAGAGGAGCGCATCAAGCAACAGCGCACCTATCTGCAGGCGCTCATCGAGAACTCCCCGTTGGCTGTCGTGGCTGTCGACCTGGAAGGGAAGGTTACTACCGTCAACCCCGCCTTTGAGCGTCTTTTCCAGTATCAGCGCGATGAAATCATCGGCCAGCCTCTGGATACATTCGTGGCGGCAGAGGACAAGTCGGGCGAGGCGCTTGCCCTGACGCAGCAGGTGATGGCCGGCGACCGAGTGCACGTGGTGACCGTGCGCCATCGCCGCGATGGTTCGCCAGTGGACGTGGAGATCTTCGGCGTGCCAGTGATGATTCGCGGCGAACGCATCGGTGCTTTTGGCATCTATCAGGACATCACCGAGCGCAAGCGGGCGCAGCGGGCGTTGGCAGAGTCCGAGGAGAAGTACCGAACCCTGCAGGCGAACGTGCCGGTGGGCATCTTCCGCGCCGCCCCTGATCGGCGTGCCACCCTCCGCAGTGCCAATCCGGCTCTGGCACGCTTGCTCGGCTATGAAGACCCCGAAGAGCTGCTGCGCATCGGTCTTGCCGCGCTTATCCTGGACAAAAAGGAAGCCGCGGCGTGCCGGCGCCAACTGCTCAAACAGGGCAAGGTCGACGGGCTGGAACTGCGCCTGGCGCGCAAGGACGGCTCCTGCTTCTGGGCGAAATTGTCGGCGACGTGCATCCGCGACCACAGCGGTGCGCCTCTGTACTACGATGGCATGGTCGAGGACATCAGCGAGCAGAAGCGGATTCAGGAAGAGCGCGAGGAACGCCTGCGCCGCGCCGATGTCATCAACCGCCTGACCATGCAGCTCATCCGCTCCTCAGACGTGGCTGGGATCTACCGCCAGATATGCGATGCGGCGCGCGAGATGTTGCGATGTCGCCGTGCCGCCATTGGGGAGTTTACCAGTGACCGCAAGGGGCTGGCGAAACTTGTCGTCAGCAGCGAGGAAGAGGCAGAGGCCAGTGCCTGGGCGCAAGAAGTGCTGTGCTACGATGACAAGGCCTATGCTCCCCTCAGGCAAGGGGCAAGACGCGCCGTGCGCGTCGGAGAGGGCAAGAGGCAGCTCCTGGCCGCAGCGCTGCTTGGACCGGGTGGTAGCGTGTATGGCCTCCTGGTGGTCGGGGAGCCGCAGCAGGAGAGGCTTCTCGGCCAGGAGGACGAATCCGACCTTGCGCTCCTTGCCGACTATGCCACGGTTGCCGTATCGCGCGCCATGAACCTGGCTGCCCTGCGCAAGGCGCGCAAGGAGCTGTCCCTCCGCGCCCAGGCACTGGCCCGCTCCAACGCCGACCTTGAGCAGTTTGCCTATGTTGCTTCGCACGACCTCCAGGAGCCGTTGCGCATGGTGTCCAGTTATTGCCAGCTGCTGGCGCAACGGTACAAGGACAAACTGGACGCCGAGGCTCAGCAGTTCGTCCAGTTCGCCGTGGATGGCGCACGACGCATGCAGGTGCTGATCAACGACCTGCTGCAGTACTCGCGCGTGAGCACCCGCGGCAAGCCTTTCGAGCCCGTGGACCTGGGCGCCGTGCTGGAGGATGCGAAGGCGAACTTGCGCTTCGCCATCGAGGAGAGCGGGGCGGTCATCACCAATGACCCGCTGCCCACAGTCAGCGTGGACCGAACCCAGATGACGCAGGTCCTGCAAAACCTCCTCAGCAATGCCATCAAGTTCCGCAACGCAAAGACTCCAAGGATTCATGTGGGAGTGGCGTCCGACAAGAAGAACTGGGAGATCTCGGTGCGTGACAACGGCATCGGCTTCGAGCAGAAATTCGCCGACCGTATCTTCGGCGTGTTCCAGCGCCTGCACACCCGGGAGCAGTATCCCGGGACAGGCATCGGTCTGGCCGTAGTGAAAAAGATTGTGGAGCGCCACGGTGGGCGCATTCGCGCCGAGTCGGAACCTGGCAAGGGGAGTTGCTTCACCTTCACTTTGCCCGCGAACAATGGCAGGGAGGAACAAGCATGATGGACGATCGCAGCAACGCACGGCCCATTGAGATACTCTTGGTGGAAGACAACCCGGGTGACGTGCGCCTGACACAAGAGGCCTTTCGGGAGAACAAGATCAGGAATAAGCTCAACGTCGTGAACGACGGTGAGCAGGCCCTGGCCTATCTGCGGCGCCAGGGTCCCTATGCCAATGCGGCGCGCCCGGGACTCATCTTGCTGGACCTGAACCTCCCCCGCGTGGATGGGAGGGAAGTGCTCGCTCAGATCAAGTCCGACCCGGAACTGTGCCACATACCGGTGGTCATCTTGACCACCTCGCAGGCCGAGGAGGACATCGTCAAGTCGTATGCGCTCCACGCCAATTGTTACATCAGCAAACCCGTGGACCTGCAACGTTTCTTGGAGGTAGTCAAGGAGGTAGAGCATTTTTGGCTCTCCGTAGTGAACCTACCCAAGGAGTAGGATGCGATGGTGGAAGAACCTTACAAGGTGCTCCTGGTGGAGGACAATCCCGGCGACGCGCGGCTGGTGGAAATTGCCCTCTCGGAGCCTGGGCCCCTTCCCTTCAGCTTGGAACGCGTGGGCCTGCTCTCTGCTGCGCTCCGCCGCCTGGAAAAGGAAAAGTTCGATGTCGTCCTCTTGGACCTTTCTCTGCCGGATAGCCAGGGGTTAGACACGGTCGTGGCGGTGCGCAAGCAGAACCCCGAGGTGCCGGTGGTTGTGCTCACCGGGCTTGACGACGAGCGCAGCTCGGTGGAGGCACTGCATATGGGCGCCCAAGACTATCTGGTCAAAGGCACCGCCACCGGCGAGACCTTGCGCCGCACCATCCGCTATGCGGTGGAAAGGCGCAAGATCTTGGATGACCTGAAGGCGCTGCGCGAAAACGGTCAGGACGACAAGACGAGCCTGCGGGCCGCTTTGGCCGCTTACCGACAGATGCTCAACGGCAGATCGGCCATCTTCGAGGATGTTGACCAGCCGCTCAAGGAGCGGAAGCCGCGCTTCGTGGAGGAGATTGCTGAACTGTACGCCGAGCTGATGGACGACTACTTGGGAGACGGCGTGCGCCAGTCTCCTGACCCACGCATAGCTCACTTGGTCATGCGACTGCGGGAGGAATCGGCAGGCGCGCGGGACGTCGTGGAAATCCACACCCGTGCGCTCCAGAGAGAGTTGAGCAAGGGTGAGCTGGCTGCACAAAAGGGGGTGGCCATCAATGCTCAGGTGTTTGTTGTGGAGGTCCTCGGCCGACTGCTGAGTCTTTACAAGCGCGAAGGTGTGGCCAGCTCCCTGTGACCAAGGAGCGGGAAGACGGTCTTCACGAAGTCGAGGAAGTCGTGCAGATTGATGCTATTGACATACTCATTGCCTGTTTGTTAGGGTTTGGCTTGTTCTACTTCGGGGTGACGCTCCCCACAGAGAAGCGGCGCCGGCGAGTGCGCGAGCGGTTGGAGCGGTTCACCTTGCAGAAGGCGCAGGTCAAGAAGGAGGAGCCCGCCGAGATCGTCATCACGCGCGACCAGCTCAGTACCATCCCACTCTTCAACCGCATCCTCCGGCGCATGGACTTTGCGGCGGCGCTGCGGCGCCTTCTCGACCAGGCGGGCATGAAGATGACTGTGGGCAGCATGGTGCTCATCATGCTCATCGTGGCCAGTGTGGCGTTTCTGTTTACGGTGCGGCTGCAGAATCCTGCTCTCACCATGCTCGTCACCATCGCCAGTGGGTTTCTGCCCTTGCTTTGGGTGAAGCGCAAGAAGAAGCGCCGTCTCAAGCTGTTTGAGCGTCACTTCCCTGACGCCTTAGATCTCATGACCAGCGCCTTGCGCGCCGGCCTCTCCTTTGTCGGCGCTTTGGGGATGGTGGGCAAAGAGGCCCAGCCGCCCATTAGCGAGGAGTTCAGCAAGACCTACGAAGAGCAGGCCCTGGGCGTGCCCATCGAGGAATCGTTGCAGAGGCTTACGCAGCGCATCGATAGCCTCGATCTGCGCTTCTTCGTCACGGCGCTGCTCATTCAAAGGGACATAGGCGGAAACCTGACTGAGCTGCTGGAGAAGATCAGCCTCACGATTCGCGAGCGCTTCAAGCTGATTGGCCAGGTACGGGCACAGACGGCGCAAGGGCGCTTCACCGGCTGGATGCTCACGGGCATGCCCTTCATCATGGCCCTCATCATTTCCCTGCTCAACCGGCAGTACATCATGCTCTTGGTGACTGAGAGGCTTGGGCAGTACATGATCGGCATGGCCCTCTTTATGCAGTTCTTGGGCTTCCTGGTCATTAGGAAGGTTGTGAATATCAAGCCTTAGGATCGGCAGAGCATCACATGGACCTGATCGTTGCGACAGCTTTGGCAACTTTTGCGATCACCCTCCTGGTCGGATACGGGCTATACATGCTTTTCACGAAGCGAAACCCGGTTATCCAGCGCCTTCATCGCTACGTTCAGGAGGACTATGCTGTCCGTGAGAAGGAAGGCACAGTGCCAGGGGTGGACAGGCTCCGTCCGGCCATGGTGCGGGTGCTGGAGCGCGTAAGTCAGTCTCGTCCACTGAGCGAAAAGAAGTTGCAGGGCCTGCGCCGCGAGCTCATGCAGGCCGGCGTGATGCGCAACGATGCCGTGCACATCTTCATCGGCGCCCAGATTGTCCTCACGCTGCTCCTTGGGCTGGCCGGCATGAGCATGGCGGCGGCCACGCACAAGCCGGCGATGGTGAGCGTGGCGATTATCACCATATTTTCCCTCACGGGCTACATTATGCCCCAACTCTGGCTGCGGGGCCAGATCAATCGCCGCAAGAAGGCTGTCGTTCGCGGCCTGCCCGATGCTCTGGACCTGATGGTGGTTTGTGTGGAAGCCGGCTTGGGGCTCAACGCTGCCCTGCTGCGCGTGGGGGAGGAGCTGAAGCTGCACTGTCCAGTGGTCAGTGAAGAGTTCCTGATGGTCACCAAAGAAACGCGCGCCGGTATCTCCCGGCACGATGCGCTGCGCCATCTTGCCCAGCGCAACCCGGTGGAGGATATTCAATCGTTCGTGGCGATCCTCATCCAGACCGACCGTCTGGGTTCGAGTATGGCCAAGACGCTGCGGGCGCAGTCGGATAGTCTCCGCACGCGGCGTCGGCAACGCGCCGAAGAAGCAGCAGCCAAGACGAGCATCAAGCTGCTCTTTCCGTTAGTGTTCTTCATCTTGCCAGCCCTGTTTGTGGTTCTCTTGGGACCTGGCTTGCTCCAAGTGATCAAAGTCTTTTCTTCAGGTGGGATTCGATGAGGCGAACAGTGTGGAGGTGAAGGCAATGAGAAAGTGTGTGATGACTTTCGCCATTCTGCTGGGCACGGTGATGGTGGCTTGCGGAGGCGGCATCCACAAGTATGCGCCGCCGGCAACGCCGCCCAAGGCGGTCTTCGTGGGGAGCCAGATCAAGAGCCTCCATACCGACGGTCGCTTGCGTGCAGAGACTGCTCCCCTGATGCAAGCAGTCACCGAAGACGGGCGTCGCTACGAAGGGCGTCTGGTGCAAATCAGTGACCGGCAGGTGACGCTGGCCGAGGGCTACAAGACCCGCGTGGAGGGGAGCCGCGTGGTGCGCGAAGAGCGGGTCATCGACTTGCAGAAGCACGCCGTGGTCGTGCTGAAGATCTGGTAAGGGCGTGCAGTCCCAATTGCAGGGAGGACCCAATGCCCGCAATTGATACGACTAGGCGGCGCACCTTAGCTACCACAGTGGTGGAGGCAAATACCTACCTTGCCCGGTTGGTGGGACTTCTCGGCATCCGCCAGTTCCGTCACGGCTTGGCCCTTTGGTTGCGGCCCTGCCAGGCAATCCATACCCTGGGCATGCGGCAGCCCATAGACGCGCTCTTTCTAGACGCGAAGAACCGTGTGGTGCGCATCGTATCGGAACTGCAACCTGGGCGCGTGGTGCAGACGGTGCCTAATGCCAACAGTGTGCTGGAGCTGCCTGCAGGCGTGTGCCGCAGCACAAAGGTGCGCGTGGGCGATGTAGTTCACCTTGCCCCGGACGGAACGCACCTCGCTTACCTTGCCAAGCTTACCCACTTTCTCACCAACGGCGTACTTGCGCTCTTCTACCTGCGCTTCGCCCGACTTTCTTACGCGCACTGGCGGCACACTGGGGATGTCCTCACCCTCGAACTAATGTTTGTGAATTCCCTTCTGTTCTACCTTTTCCTGACCCGTCGGCAGAGCACGGCCGTGTCTAGTCGCACCTTCGATTGGTTTGCAGCGCTCGGCACCGTGTTTCTTTCCTTCTGCCTCCACCCGGCGAAATCCGGATCGACTGTCCTGTACACGATGTCTGCGGCGGTGCAGGGCATCGGGATGGTCGCTATAGTCGCCTCGCTTGTCAGCCTGGGACGAAGCTTCGGGGTGGTGCCCGCAGTGCGCACCGTCAAATCCACGGGGATGTATCGCTTTGTCAGACATCCGCTCTATTCCAGCGAGCTGCTCTACTATTTCGGATTTCTGCTGGGCAATGTGACCTGGCTCAACGCCTTGCTTGTCACGGGAATCTTTGTGGGCCAATATGTGCGTGCCGCAGCTGAAGAGGAGATCCTTTCCTCTGAGGCCAGCTACCGGGCCTATAGACGGCGCGTGCGCTACAGATTCATCCCTGGCGTCGTGTGACCATTTCACTGGATGGCTGGGCTGCTTACCGAACAATCCTGAAACCACACCCTCACTCTTCCACCATCCTACGTGCAAACCCCCTGTCGTCTCCAGGCGGCGGGGGGTTTCGCACAAAGGGGACCTCCCCCGATAGGCCTTGGGGCGCAAATGCTCCTCCCCTGCGGCAGGGGAGAGCGTCATCAGCTTCGCAACTTTGCTTTATCGCAGGCCTGGCCAGCCGGGCTGAATTCCTCTTGCATTTTCCGACGGAATTCTTTACAATTCTCACCAGCGAAAGGAGGATTCAGCATATGGGCAACATGCGGACTGTGCTCTACTGCGGCGCGGTGTGTGTCGCAGTGCTGGCAGGGCTCGCGACCATGGCATCTCCCGGGGAGCAGCGTCGTGCGCGTGCACGAGAAGCGGCCTTTTCCCTGACCCTGCCGCAGGAGTTAGCTCGTCTGTACGAGGCGTTGCCCGATTCCGGCGCCCGTGCCCGATGGGAAGAGAAGTATTGGCGGATGATTGATCCTCTGCCATCTTCTCCGCAGAATCCCTACCGCGAGGAATTCGAGACGCGCTTTGCCTACGCGTGGGAGCACTTCTCCTGCCTCGTTGGCCCGACCTACTTGGACGACCGCGCCAAGTACTACCTCCGGTACGGTCCTCCGGACGATTCTGTGGAGATGGCTGGCTCGGGCCGTCAGTATCTTGACAACCTGACGTGGGCGTACTTCGGCCTCAATCTGTTTGTCGATTTTGTGCGGCGCATGGGCTACGGGTATCAGGAGGTAAACGACCTCTCCCAGGCAGTGGTCGGTGTGCCGCTCAACGAGAAGGCGCGTATTGCCTGCGAGCTCTACGCCGAACGCGAGTCTCTGCACCACCGCTACGGTGCCTTTCGAGGTGCGCAACGAAACGCCGACGCCTACTTTAGCTTGGTGAGCGGTCTGGCAACGGAGAAGACGCAAGCTCTCGGCTTAGCGCCGCCGCATCGGTTCAGCTTCCAGCACCGGCAGCAGCCCCTTAGCGCACAGCTTGCCTCGGCCTGCTTTCGTGCTGCTGAGGGGGCGACGCGCGTGGAGTTCTACTTTTCTGTCCCCTTGGAGGAGCTGAGCTTTTCGCCTGGGGACAAGGCCACACTGGTCAGTCATCTGCACAAGCGTCTCACGCTCTTTGACGAAGATTATCAGCCGCTTCTGCGCAGAAGCGAAACGTTGGAGCTCACCGCAGGTGCGCGGGAGGAGATTGCGAGGCGGTCCTATGTGAACCAGCATGATGAGCTGCTCACCCCTGGCCTGTATAACGTGGCTCTGGAGTTGGAATGCCCCGAGTCAGATCGTCTGGCCGTCTTGAAGAGCCAGTTGCGGGTGCGGTCGTTTGCCGGGGACAGCCTCATGATAAGCGACCTGCAGCTTTCGTTGCGCATTGTGGAGCAGGTGCCAGCCCGCCACCTGAAGCCCAACGGTGTGTTGGTGGTACCCACCCTGCAGCGGCAATTCCCGAGGGGCAAACCGGTCTTTGTCTACTTCGAGGTCTACAACCTGAGGCTGGATAGCAGCGGCAAGAGTGACTATCACGTCGCCTATGCGCTTCGCAGCGCCGGCGGCAGTGGCCTGCTCACCGAGCTGGCCAAGGCGGTGAGCTTCCTGGTGCAAGGCAAAAGGAGCGAGGCAGTGGAGATGGCCTTTCGCAGCCAGGGCACTGCGGACTGGGAGCAGCGCTACGTGCAGCTGGACATGAGCAACTGTCCAGCCGGGCGCACGGAGCTCGTGGTGACCGTGACAGACCACAACACTGGACAACAGGCGTCGGCAGCGACCAGCTTCGTGCTCGAGTAGAAGAACTTCTCCTGTGCCGCCACAAATGCACAGCGCCCCGCCGCTCCGACGAGGCGCTGTGCTTCTTGCAGGAGGGACAGAACTCAATAGCCTATGCTGAAAGAGAAGCGGTGCGCATAGTC
Source organism: candidate division KSB1 bacterium (assembly GCA_024655945.1). Classification (NCBI taxonomy): domain Bacteria; kingdom Pseudomonadati; species Candidatus Zhuqueibacterota bacterium. The sequence continues at coordinate 458,120 of JANLFK010000001.1, read as the reverse complement.
CAGCATGCCCAGGTCTGTGTAGGCATAGTCCAAGCAGAAGGTCGCCCGTGTGCCGGGCACGGTGAAGCGGAGGCCTCCGCCTGCGGCAATCTTTACCTTGTAAAAGAGACTGAGCTCCTGCTCCTTGCTCAACTTTTGCTCATCGAAACCATCTGGGGCATAGACCAGCCCGCCGCGTAGAAAGACCATCTTGTTCCAGCCAATCTCAGTGCCCAAGGTGGCGTAGGGGTTGACGTCGCGGGGGTCAACAAAGTCCGTGTTGACGGTCACCGTCGCAAAGTCGCCCCGCAGCACGTCCAGCGACAGGCCCATGCGAAAAGTGAGGGGCAGCGGCCACGCTTCTGTTTCCAAGCGCGACTCCTTGAGCGGGTTCCCCTCGATGACGTCGTCGATGTCGCCCTTCACCATTTGGTCGGTGCCGCGCATGGTCATCTTGCCGCCAAAGTTGGTGATGGACATGCCCAGACGCATGCCGTGAAAGCCGGTAACAAACTGGGTGCCGGCGTCCACCGCGATGGCGCTCGCGCTACTGAAGCTGATGGATTCGCGGATGACCTTGAACTGCACGCCCACGGCAAAACGATCGGTCAGTTCCCGCGCATAGGCCACCCCTAAGGCCAAGTCAGAGGCGCCAAAGTAAGTGCCGGTTCCATAGGGCTCTGACGGCGTGGTGCGCTCCATCTCGCCAAAGTCCAGCAAGTTGAGGCTGGCGCCCACTGTGCCCCACGGGCCCAACGAGTAGGTGGCGCCGATGAAGCTATGGCTTATGTCCAGAATCCAGTCGGTGTAGGCAATGCCCACATGCGCTCCGCCGATGCGGGCAATGCCCGCCGGATTCCAGTACAGCGCAGAGTAGTCGGTGACAGAAGCCACGCATGCCCCGCCCATGGCTGCAGCCCTGGCACCAACGCCTATCTTGAGGAAGTTGGCACAGGAAGTTCCGGTATTGTCATTGCCTGCCAGGAGCGGTGCGGCAGCGACCGCCACCGCCAGCAGAACGCAGAAGTACAGACGCACTTTCATTCTCCGGCCTCCTCAATTGGATGGTGAGTGCCGCATACGGGCCTGGCTACTTGATGATGGCGAACTTGCCTAACTTCTCGCCAATCCCAGGTGCCTCAACGTGGAAGATGTACACGCCAAAGGCTACCTCCTGGTCGTTATAGGTCCACAAGTTCCATGCCTGCACGCTGGGGCCACGGTAGCCCGGGTCACCAGGCTGGTGATGGAGAATCTGCACCAGTTCTCCCGAGGCGGTGAAGATCCTGATGCTGCAGCGCTCAGGCAGGCCATGGAACTGCAGCTCCCGCACCCAAGGCGTCAGCGAATTCTCGTAGACCGAGGTCACTGCGTACGGGTTGGGGATCACGCGGACCTGTTGCAGGTCCTTGACCGTTGCCCCAGCCGCAGTAGCTGCCGTGGTGGTTATCAGGTAGCGATCGGCAGCGGCCAGTGGCCGCAATGTGTAGATTTTGGCCATATCCCCAGTGCGCGGCCTTATGCCGATGTGCACGTAGGTGGTATCAGAGATTGTGGTCGGCACGCCGTTGATCACCGTGTCGCGGGTGGTGATGACTTGCTTTGGCGGTGGGGCAGCCAAAGTAACCGTCCAGGTGAACTTTGTCTTGTCATCGACCTTCTCCTTGAGCAGCACCTTGTACTGGTTGGTGTCGCTGGCCGGGCTCTGCACAATGCCGTCGATCTGCTGTCCGTAACTGACGTTCCACAGCTCGAACGGCACAATGCGCCCGGTCAGCGTGTCACCCCGCGCCGTGAAGCGCACCTCGTAGTCGGACCCTCTGGGTGTGGTCGTGGGCACGGCCAGAATGGACCAATTGGTCTGCGCGGTGTCGCCGGCAGTTGTGGCCCAATAGCTGCGTGACTTGTCGAAGGCGATCCGCTCTTCGTCGACAATGATCAGCCGGAATCCGTCGACCACCTGCGCGTACTCCTCGCCGTGCAGTAGCGGCGAGTTAGCGATGACGGTTGCTTTGCGCAGGCTGTCATACAAGCTGAAGGTCTTCGCCGCCGGGTTCGAGTCGTCGATGGTGAGGAGATAGCGATTGTCGATCACTGCCAAGGGGTCTAAGATCTCGGCATGCGGCTCCACCGTGGAGAGCCCTGCCTGGTGGTCGATGGCCAGGGCCGGTTGCCGCAAGCCTGCCGCCGGGCTCTGCGGCACGACGCGCACCGTGTTGTCGCCGGGTTTGTCTGGCTCGGTGCTGCGCGCATTCTCCATGGGCGGAATGCGCAAGTCGCCGTAGATATCCTCCCGGTCGTAGGCACAGACGGCGTACCAGTATTCGACGCCGTTCTGCAGGTTGCGGTCAACGTACTTGTGCTGCAGTCCCGTGTCATCGCCGAGCTTCAGATAGGGGTTCAAGGGGCTTGTTCCTGTGACCCCGTTTTCGAGGTCGAACTGGGCAATGGGCACGTAGCCAACCACTGCGCCGACGGCATCGCGAATGGGCTCGCCCCAGGTCAGGCCGCGATCAGTAGAGCGATAAATGCGGTACCCCTCGAAGGCGTTGTTGCCAGTGAGCGGGTCCACCGAACTCTCCGAAGGCTCGGCATCCCAGTAGAGGGTCACCGTCTGATCGCCGGCATAGGCGCGCACGTTGGGCTGCTGAGGTGCGCTGGGTGCGCTGTAGCCGGCATTGTACAGGAGTTGACACAGGGTGGCATTGGCCATGAGCTCGGCCTTGTTAGCGCCGAAGATGTTGGCGAAGGTGAAGGTCACCGTTTCCCCGGGGGCCAAGTCGAATGGCCCCGAGGCGTGCAAAGAGGTCACGTCCGGCCCGTACGTGCCCGGCGTCCGCGTCCAGTCGTTGGGGTGAGGCTGGACGTTGTCAATCTTGTCGATGCCCGAGGCGAGCATGTCGTAGACATCCGCCTGAGTGGGCACGAAAAAGTCGTCGTAAGTTGCCACGAAAAGCGTGGTCTGGCCAAGTTCCTTGCCGTCTTTGCCCTTGGGCGTCTCCAACATCTTCAGGCCTTGCCAGGCAACGTTCTTATTCACATATCCCGCCGACTTGTCGTCGCCGTCCCAGATATACAAGAAGCTGCCGAGCAGTGGATCGTCCTGTGGGGCAATGTACTTTGCAAAGTCGTCCATCCACTCGTTGTCGCCTTCTTCCGGGCAGTCCATATCGGTGTGCACGCCAACGTAGCAGTCCTTGATGGTATCGGTGCCAGTGTTGGTGATGAAGTACTTGAAGACGATGAAATCATCGGCCAGCAAGCTGGACCACTGCATGGCCCGTCCGTAGGTGCGAATGTGCAGCGGCGTCGGCTGCTGGCAGGTGGGGTCGTCATCCACAGCCATCCAGATGGCCTCGGCGTCGGCAGCCACCTCGCCGTTGGGTTTCACTCCAGGGAAGCCCAACGAACCGATGGGCCCCACATCCGCCGGCCACTGCGGCGCCCAGGAATTGGGTTTGTTGCTCATGGCCAGGCCATTCTCGCCGATGCCTGAGTCGTAGCCAGGGAGCGGCTCGTAGTGGTTCTCATTGATGTCATCGTAGCAGCCACGGGCGCCACATGAGATCCGTTTCTCGCCCTTGAGCTTGCCGCCCACAATCAGCGCCTCGCACCATTGATACGTAATGCCCGAGCCGATGGGGTACTCGAAGGTAATCATCTCCCGGCTGTAACCCAGACGGTTGGCATTGTTGATCTCCAGGCGTATCTTGCCCACATCCAAGCGGCCGTACTTCCGGTCTTGGAAACCGCTTGGCTTGCCGAGAGCACCGGACAGATTGCGCTGCTGCGCCAGCCGCTGGTAGTATTCCCACTTGCTCATGCCTCCTTCAGGGCGATCGCCAGCCGTGGAGACAAACACCACGCCCAGCAGCAGGGGAATGGCAATCGCCAAGGCGATGAATCTTCCTCTCATGGCAGGTTCCTCCGTACGGGCTTTGACCTTGTGTGGCTCGTCAGAATCCAACGCTTAGACCGAGCTCCAACGTGCGCGGCGGCCCGAGGTAGTGGGGACGCGAGACAAAGTCCTGGGTCTCGTCCCAGTCGGATGTGGCATCGGGCTTGCCGGTATCGCCGAAGACGGCCAGCACGTTCCGCTTGTTGAACAGGTTGTAGACATCCGCATAGAGCGCCAGTTCCATGCCCATAAGTCGGAACAACTTTTGCGCGCGCAGGTTCACCGTCATCGTCCACGGACGGCGAGCGCTGTTCGGCTCGTCGAGACGCAGACCGCGTGAGCTCATGGGCGTGTAGGGGAGACCGCTGCCATAGTTGCCCACGATGTTCACCGCCCAGTTGCCGGGTCTGCCAATGTCCAGCACAAAATTCATGGTGTGGGTCTGGTCCCAGTCCATGGTCACCGTCTTCTTGGGCGGATAGGTCTTGAACACCGAGAAAGAGTACCAATCGTTGTAGTGAGAAGAGACGTTCGCAGCATTGCCCTCCGCTCGCGAGTAGGCGTAGTTGAGCGTGCCGCCGAAGAAGCGGGAGAAGCGCTTTTCCAACGAGACCTCCACTCCCTTGGCATTGGCATAGTCCATGTTGACATAGCGCCAGTAGGAGGTAGGCGTGGCCATGAAGCGCTGCAAGGCGGTGTAGTCGAAGATGTCTTTGTAGTAGAGGCTGACGTCCAGGGCGATGTCCCGGCTCAGGCGAGTCTGCACGCCGATCTCGTAGGCAATGGTCTTCTCTGGCTTCAGATTGGCGTTGCCCACCCAGCTGTAGATGCCGTAAATGGACAGGTCCGGATAGGGATAGTTCGGGTCGTCTTGGTTCTCGAAATAGTAGAGGTACTGGTAGTCGGGCACCTGGTAGAAGTGACCATAGGCAAAATGCAGCACTGCCCTGTCGGTCACGGGGTGAGCGAAGCCGAGCCTGGGGCTGACATGGATCCTCTTTTCCGCGTCCTTCAGTTCGGCGGTCGTGGGTTTGGTGGGATCGCCAAAGTACTTCGCTTTGGTGTCCATATAATCTACGCGCAGGCCGGCGTTGACCACCAGACCCCAGTCCTCGAACTCCATCTTGTCCTGGATGTAGGCAGCGCCCTCCACGGGTTTGTGGCTGTAGTGGTAGTACTCGGGCTTCGGGTTGTAGGGGCCGCCCACGTAGAAATAACGCAGATCCAACTGTTTGACCTCGACTCCGGCCTTGAACTGGTGCGTCTTGGTCGCCTGGCTGGTAAGGTCGAACTTGAGGGTGCTGATGGCGTTCTTACGCTCTTCAAAGTCGTTGTCGCCGCCGATCGTCCAGGTACTGTCGACCTTCGCCCCGCTTTCATCGTACTGGTAGGTCCACCACCCTTTGTTGAATTCGTACTCCTCGTCTGGACGAGTACGGCCGGCTTTGCCTGCGTACTCCAGCGAGTCGCTGAGCTGGTAGTACTTTGCGTACTCCCTGCCCACATAGGTCTTGCCGGTGCGCTTGCTCTTGTAGACGAAGAACTTGTCTTCCTCCAAGCCCCTGTAGGCGTAGTTGGTCACAAAGTGGGAGCCGCGCAGCGTGTAGAACGTTCTGGGGCTGAGCGCATGGGTGAGGGTGAAGTTCAACATGTAGTTGTCTTCGTAGTTGGTCTCCAGCGCGTCGGGCACGTACTTGTACCCGTGTGCGTAGTTCTTGTACTGCGACCTGCCCACTACGCCTCCGAGGGTAAGCTTGATGCTTTCCAGCGGTTTGAAGACCAGCTTGCCGTTGCCCCGGCTCTCGATGCGGTAGGGAATGCCGGTCCACCCGAGGTAGGTATCGGTGTCCAAATAGTCGCCGGAGACGAAGAAGGTGTTCGCCTTGCCCAAGAACGGGATAGGTCCGCCCACATAGGCGTCCAGGCGGTAGGTGTCATAGTCGCGCAGCTTCTGCGTGACGGTCTCCCAGTACTTCGGGTTGTTCTTATTGCTGCCTGGCGTGGCCGGGGCGGTGCCCGCGACGCTAATAGGCTGGCCGTCGGAGGTGACCCAATCGGTGCGGACGCCATTCTCTATGCGCTGGTACTTGCGCAAATAGGTGACCTCGTGCGGATTCGCCCCCTTATCCGTACGGAAGCGAACACGACCAGAGTAATTGGCACCGCCTTCCTTGGTGACGATGTTCAGCACCCCAGACATGGCCTCGCCGTACTCGGCATTGAACGTACCGGTCATCACTGCCAGCTCGGCGATGCCCACGTTGGCCACGTTGCTCCCCATGCTGCCGACCTGCGGGTCCTCCACGTAAAAGCCGTCGATGAGGTAGGCAAGCTCCCCGGCACGCCCACCACGGACATTGAACTCGCGGTTCAGCCCGGTGCCTGACTCCACAAAGCCGGGGTACGTGGCCAGCACCTGCTGGTAGGTATTCACCGGCATCTTGTCGATCTGCTCGCCCGTGGTGACGCTGGCCGTTGCGGTCATGTCGCGCTCGATGAGCGGTCGCTCGGCGATTATTTCCACGACCTGCCCTTCCAGCACCGTGGGCGACAGCTCAAAGTTGACCCTGGTGGTATAGTCGACCGTGACCTGCACCTCGTGCTTCACCACCGCCGTGTAGCCGATCATGGTGGCCCGTACGCTATACTTGCCTGGCGGCACGTTGATGATGAAGTAGTAGCCATCATTGTCCGTGGCCGCACCCATGGTGGTGCCTTCCAGGATGACATTGACCGCAGGCAAGGGGGAGCCGGTGCTCTTGTCCTTCACCGTACCGGCGATCTTGCCCGTGGTCCCTGCCCAGAGGAAGCCATGGGCTGCCACCGATACGATTGCCGCCAGCCATACACCACGCTTCATAGCTCTTTCCTCCTTCCGTGTGATGGTCGAGCCCACACGTCGACGCTGCACTGCCGCGAGCACAATAGAGCAGGTGCCTGAGCGTCGTCTACGCCCACACACCGCCTATAATATAACCACAGCCGGAGAAAAAGTCAAGAGGAAAAGCGAGAAAAATGAACGGAAATCAGCGCATGGGCGAAGCATCCCCTGCCGCTGCGCGGCACCACCTTCGGGGCTTAGCCCCCTCTGCTCGTTTTCGGGGATTGTGGTTCATCTTCAGGGCCCCGTGTGCGGGACCCTGGGCAGACAGACCTGCTCTGCGGCTGCTCAGCAGCGGCCGTTCAGATAGTATTTCAGGGAGTTTGGTTTGACTTCACACTCTTGTGCGATACACACGCCGGCGATCAGGCCCTTGTCCCGCACTTCGAATAGCCGCGGCACAATCATGTCGCGCAGGTCCTTCAGCCGGAAGGGGTTCACGTAGATCTTGGTACCGCCCTCGAATCCCGCAGGGATATTGACCCGCCACTTGATCAGCACATGCCACGGCATGGGGATGATCGCGTCGCGCGGCATGTAGTACCACTCCTCGTTGCAGGAAAGCTGGTTCCCCATGGCCGCGTGAATGGCATGGACGATGTCGCTGAAGCCGCGCAGTTCTTCGTCGGTGTGCTCGCTCGGCTTGCAGTGCTGGCTCTTTGAATAGATGGCGATGGTGGGATAGCGATGACCTAAGTCGACGAAGGCCATGGCAAAGGGGTTCTCGGCAACCACCAGGTTCTGGTAGGAGGCGAAATTGGCGGCGTACTCGTTGTACATGTTGGGGCTGGCGTGGGCAAGCTGCAGTTCGCGCTCCACCGAGACGCCCCATTCGTCCAGACCGACCAGTTGCTTGTGCAGGTGGTCGAACGATGCGCCAGCCGGGCGCAGCCAGTTCTGGTAGACGCTCACGTAGCGCACGTAGCGGTTCTGGTCGTAGATGTCTTCCATGGCGGCAATGGTGAACTTGAAGTACCAGAAGTGCTCGTCGGGAGTGAGCATGCCGGAGGAAAAAGAGTCCGAATCGTACTGCGCCCCGGGGATGTAATGGCGACGGTAGATGAGCAGCTCGTGGCAGCCGCCAAAGAAGGCATCCGAGTATTCCAGTTTTTCATCCGCGGACATGCTGCGCAGCTGGGCCTCTGCGTAGCCGCTCATGCTCAGCTTCATGTCCACCATGTGCAGCACATGAGCCAGCCCCTCTTTGCTGGAAAGGTAGCGTTGCTTCCAGGCGAGGTTCTTTTCGCTCAGCCGATAGTCGTGGTTCTTCTTCCAGTAGTCTACGCTGACGATTTCGAAGAGATTGGGAATGCGCCGGAACTCGGCGTCCGTAGCAAAGAGCTGGCTTGGGTCGATTCTCTCCAAAGCGTAGTAGCCGCCGTCCTTGCGCACCAGGCGACCCTTCTCTGGGGGAGTGTTCAAGTAGTTTGCTTCGCAGAAGTTGCAGTAGTCCTCAGGCGTGTGAATCTCAAGCTTCTTGGCAGTCTTGGGTCGCTCGTTGGCTATGGGCTTGTGCCTTCGTCCGGGGATGGCCCAGACCTCGGTACCGGTGAAGGGGTGGATCTGTTTCTCGGTGCCATCTGGCATCACGTGGTACATCGCCTCATGAACACGCTCTAACAAGGCGGCTCCCTCCGTAGTTGCTGAAAATTATGGCTGTCCTTAGTGGCACACGGCGAATGCCAATTTACGAAAATGTTGCAACATTTGCAAGCCAAAAAGCTGGCGAAAGTGGCCTTCCCTCGGGTCGCGCAGGCGGGAGGGGCGCATTGCCTCGACGCCTCGCGCCGCCGACGTCCCGCATTGTCAGTCCAATCGCTCTACCTGCCAGTCATAGTCCCAAGAGTCGAAATAGAGGTTGCCCCCGCGCCACTCCACTTCGCCCCGCTGAAAATCTACGGTTTCGCTGCGCGGGTAGATCTTGGCTGGATAGAGCGGCTGCGAAAAGTCGTCGTTCACGATCCAGCGGTAAGCATCGGTATTGCCCAGGCAGAACCAACGGACGCGCTCATCTTTTGACTCCTTGAGGCCATACGACTGGTCGACCAGCACCCAGCCGTACGGTTCCAAGTACATCTCGCACCAGTCGTGCATAGACTCTTGGCCGGGCATCATTTCGTAGCCGGACTGCCAGTGGACGGGGATGCCATTCATGCGCGCCAGGGTCATGAAAAGGAGCGTCTGCATCCCGCAGTCCCCATGCCGCTCCTGATAGGCGTACATGGGGATGTTGCGCACGGTGGAGTACTCTCGTGCCCCTGCCCAGGGCACCCACTCATCCACCCAGGCGAAGATTTTCTTGGCTTTCAGGTAAGGGTTGGTCTCGTTGCCGACAATCCTGCGCGAGACTGCCCGCAACTCCTCGGTGAAGACGATGTGCGGCGGCACCTCTCGGGTGTGCTCCTTGTACAATGCCGAGGAGGTGTCGTAGGGTTGTACGCGAGCAGGGTCGATGTTGTTGTACTCGGCATACGAGGTGAAAGAGAAACGGTACTGGAAGACGGTGGGTTGCCCGGCGACCGCCTTCTGCTCCATGTAGACAGTCCGCTGCGGATAGCGCTCATTGTCGGCGATTATGTAGGTGTCGGGGCTTGCTTGCTCTATGCGGATGTGCCGCTGGCGGCGATTGCCCTCCCGCGGAAACGGAAGCCAGGCGCGGATCGTCTCCCCCGCAGGGACGGCATCGGGATGAACCCGAATGGTGTAGGTGATGCGGAAGCGCTTCGGCTTCACGAGCCGGCACCCCAAGGTTTCGCTTGCGTGGATGATCTCCGCCGCGTCCTGCTCGTAGCTATAGCCCCTCTTGGGAAGCAGGCCATGGGTGCGATCGTAGGCCTCCTTGATGCGTCGTGCCTCCTTGTCGATGCGGAAGAGGTTGCTGGCCGCCCTGGCAAAGTACCACTTCTGGCCGTCGATTATCATGCACTCCAACGAGCGCTCCTTTTCCCAGTGTTCCAGATCTGCATCGCCCACCGTCGGGATGTACAGGCGAATGTAGTCGACCACCTCCTCCTTTGTCTTGCAAAAGTCCTTGCGAATGCGGTCCAGCCTCTCGATTTCGAACTCCAGAGTCAAGCGTTCCAAGGCCGGCATGTCGGGGTGTTGGGCAAGCGCCATTCTCATTTCGCTCTGTGCCTTGGCAAACTCGCCACGCTCGATGAAGGCCTCGAACGGGGCAAGGACGCCTTGGCGCTGCGCGAGGGAAGGGAGCGCGAACAGAGCAATGAAGAAAATTGTGCAGGTTCTCGGCATTTTCACCTCCTCCGCCTTGTTCGCCAACTTGCCGCGCGGATGGCCCCAGGCCTCAGACTGCCTGGACAATCCTGGCCTCGCAAGGCGCTGGGGGAAAAAATGGCTTCGCATGGAACCCTACTGGGTGTCATGGAAATAGACCCTGACTGCATTATCCTGCACCCCGCGGAGAGCAGGGAATTCCGCCACAAGGTGGGAAGACGCTGTCAACCAACGATACATGTGAGGGCGTTCCGGCGGGACGGTCTTGCCTACGGTGAGCACCCACGCGCGAGGAAGGGTCCGCAGGTCCTCTTCTTGCCGCGGCACGTAGATGCGACTGCTGTCCAGCGCAATTCCCTTCAACTGCGCAATGCCGACAACGTAGAAGCGCGCCTCAGCGGGGTCCTTGAAGAAATACAGAGGCACGATGACATCTTCCTTTGCCGCCTGCTCGTGCACATAGCAGATCGCCTCCTGCAGCCGGTCGCGGTTGCCCCAGCCGTGAGTGAAGTAGCCGTAGCAAGTCTCCAATGAAGGAATGAGCACCAGCGCAGCGATCCCTGCCCAGGCAACTTTCTTCCCCTGTGCGCCACTCGCCAGATGAGCCACAAAGTAGGCGGCGGCAATGCAAAAAGCTGGGAGCGTGCAGGAGACGTACTTTGCGCTGACGTTGACTCGGCATGCGGCAGCAAGCACGAGGGCCACGGGTCCGATGAGTGCGTAACTTGCCAGCAAGGCCCCTTCGCGCCGGCGTATTGCCAGCAGGTGACCCATCCCCAACAAGGCGGCCACCCCTAAACTGGGGGTCAAGTGATAGCCGACTCTCAGCACAAAGCCAGCAGGCGTGGCCCCCCAGTAGCCTGAGGCCATCTGCTTCTCGCGCCAATGTGCTGCAAACCGGAGAAAGCTGGGGAAGAACAATAGTCCCAAAACCGCTACTACTGCAGTGACAAGGGCCGCACGCTTTGCCACCTCCGCCTGTGGTCGGGGGGGAAAGAAGTGGGCCGTGAGCATGAAGACGAGGGCAGTAACGAGGACAAAGGCGGCGGTGTTGTGGAAGAAGAAGCCCAGGAAAAACAGGTCAAGGAAGAGCGCCAGGTCGGCAGGGGGCCCTTTTTGCGCGAAACGGTGCAGGCAGAAGAGGGCACGTAGGGAGAAGAGGATGACCGCCGAGTAAGCCCTGGCAAACTGCCAGAGGTAGATGTGCCATGGCGAGAAGGTGGCAAAGAGCAGCGCGACCATTGCCACCCGGGCGTCAAACAGGTGCCGCGCCAGTGCGTAGATTGCCAGCAGTGCGAGGATGCCGAAGAGGCAAGGGAACAGACGCAGGGCGAAGGCACTATGGCCAAAGAGCTCAAGGGAAACGCGGCTCAAAAGGAGAAAGGGATAGGAAAGGTTGTTGCCCCACGGCTGCTGTGGGCGCTCAAAGGTGTAGAGCTCGTCGATCCAGCAGCTCCAGGCGCCGAGCCTGTAAAGCCGGATGGCCCCTCCAATGAGGAGGATGACCATGAGCCCTATTGCTTGCCGATGCCGGCGTTGTGAAACTGCGGTGGACGTTGGCCCTCTCCGCCAGGACAGCTCGTTATGTGTCAGCGCTTGGGTAGCGCATCCTGCGATGCGCGCCACACCCAGCCCACACCTTCTGCATCACCCAGCGTGTTTGGCGCCTAATGAAGAAGGCCCTGAGCTGGCACCCAGGGCCTGGGAGTGGCGCCTCCCAGAATCGAACTGGGGACACACGGATTTTCAGTCCGTTGCTCTACCGACTGAGCTAAAGCGCCAAGTCACCGGTGACAAATATAGAAGATTTTCCTTCTTTGTCAAGAGGAAAAATCGCCTCAAAGTGGGCACCGGAATTCCTTTCCTCGCTGGCTCTTGCGCCAGCCGTTATCTGGCAGCGCGCTCGGCCCCCAGCCATTCCCGCTTTCTGGCGCGGCCGTCCAAAATCCCCTTGATTGTTTGGCATTTTTCCACTATTTTCGGGCAACCTCTGAGGGCCAAAGCGTGAAGAGAAGCGGCTTACCCGACTCCATCCTCATCAAGCGCGCGCTGGGCGGTGATCAGGCAGCATATCGCCGCATCATGGAACGCTACCGTGGGCCCATCTTCAGTGTCGTCTATCGCATGGTCCGGAATCGGCTACAGGCTGAAGACCTCGTGCAGGAGACCTTCATCAAGGCCTTTGCCGCCCTGGCGAACTTTAACGAAGAGTACGCCTTCTCCACCTGGCTCTACAAGATCGCCATCAACAACTGCATCGACTACTTCCGCAAGAAAAAACTTGCCACCTGTTCCTTGGAGCATCCCATCCAGGCCAAGGACGGCGAGATCCCCCGCGAGTTTGCCGACGCTTCAGCCACCCCTGAACGCACGCTGCTGGCCAAGGAGCGCACGAGAATCATCGAGGAGGCCATCGCCAGTCTGCCCGAAAGGTATCGCATCTGCATCATCCTTCGCCACAGTGAAGATCGCTCCTACGAGGAGATTAGCCAGATTCTCAACGTGCCGTTGGGCACGGTGAAGGCCCGCATCTTCCGCGCCCGCGAGATGCTCAAGAAGCGCCTCAAAGAGCAACTGCGTCCCTGAGTGTTCTACCTGGTCAAGACAATCTTCTCCACGCGGTGCTCACCGCCGGCCGTCACGCGGCAGAAGTAAATGCCTGCAGGGAGCTCGCGCCCATGCTGATCCTTGCCGTCCCAGGTCAGGCCGTGCTCCCCAGGTGGCAACGACCCTTCTGCCAGCACCTTGACCAGCGCGCCACGCAGGTCTACTATCGCCACCCGCGCCGATGACTCTCGTGCCAACGACAGCGAGATGCGCGTTGCCCCACGACAGGGATTGGGGAACGCCGGCGAGAGGCGGAAAGCGGTTGGCAGGAGGCCGGGCGTTTCCACGCTCACGGTACCCAGGACAGTCCGCACACCGTTTCTGGCAACTTCCTCAAGGCGGTAGTGGCATCGTGTTCGGCGCGGCGCTTCCTGGTCGAGGTAGCGGTACTCTTGCCGGCGGCCTATGCCTCCCACGGCGGGGAGCAGGCTCGCGTTGAGGCGCACCCAGCCCTGTTTTCCTTGCTCAGCCCGCCAAAGGTCAAAGCCCATGCAATCGACTTCGTCAGTGGTCTGCCATCTCACCAGCACACCCTCGTCCTGCCACGCGGCCTCCAGCAGGACCAGGTGAAGAGGCAGGGGCAGGATGCCCGCGTCCTGGTATGGGTCCGAGGTGAGCAGAACCTCGGCAGAGGCAGACTCTCCAGTGAGTTGGCTGCGGACGTTTACCACCAGGAGGTCGCCGATCGACCACGGCGTTGGGAAGTCGGCACACTGCACCATCCAGATCAGAGGCGAAGTCTCCGGCAGCAGGCCGGTCTGGCCTGGAGCGCTGTCTGTCAGCATCTCCCCGGGACGGTTCTGGATGAATGCTTCGAAGGTCACTTGGCTCGCTGCCGGCACACTGCCGTCGCTGGCACGAACTTCGCCGTAGACCAGATGGGGCACTTGCGCCCTGAGAACCTCGCTGCAGCTCAGCAGCACGGCAGCCGTCGCCAGCAGCACCGCACAATGCGTCCCACGTGTCATCTTCTCTTTCCTCCTCACGGCCAGGTGACGTCCTGGCTCACGCGCACAAAGTAAGGCCAGCCGGGGATCAGCGTGAAGTTGCTGGCGGGTTGCGAAGGCTGGTAGAATTCGACCGCCTGCGCTTCGGGATTCCACCTTCCGACCTGGGTACAGCGCGGGATGTTGGCCAACAAGTCCGAGGCCTTGGTCAGGTGCCGCTTGCTGAAGGGCAGCACAATGGTGTTGAGGCGCCCCTGGAGCGATGCCTTAAGCTGGTAGCTCCCATTGACCAGAGCGCCAGCTAAGCTCATTACCCCCGGAGCGGTAGCATTCACTAACAGTGCCTCAGCAGGGTTCAGGAGAAAGTTCGTCGCAGGGAGCTGCGGGGCATACTGCTGGAACTGTCCGCTTTCCGGGTCAAGGCAGGCCACTGAATTGATGCAGGGAAAACGAGCGACCAGGTCCGCAGCAGTAAATGGAGTCTGTTGAGCGAAGGGAAGTGCGACGGCATTGAAATCGGTGCCGGCGGTAATCACGAGGGGAAAGTCGAGCTCGCCCGCGTAGCCGTACAGGGCCGACTCCAGTCCACCATGCGTGGCGGTGATGGCGTAGAAAGCGTTTTGCGCAGGATTGCCGAGGAAACCTTCCGCCGCCTCGCTCCAGTCGATAGCCTGGGTTGCCGGGTCTTGGTCGGCCACCGCCGCACCCACTTTGACCACCAGGGGGCCGCCCAGCGAGAAAAACGGCTCGGCACACCGATACACGTTGAAGCGCGTGTTCTCGAGCCTTGTCTCGGCCTTCCACGAAAGGTGGACTTTGCCATCTGCAACTTCGGCATCGAGGTCCGAGAGCGTGACCTTGAAGCGGAATTGGTGGATATGCTCGAACATCCAGCGGTCGCCTGGGTCTTGCTCGGTGCCATCCCCTCCGACGTCGAAACGAAATGGGTACATCAGCAACCAGCCGCTGTGCCAGAACCAGAAATAGCCCATGTTGTACTGCTGAACCGGCTCGTTCTTCAGCATGTCCTTTTGGTCCTCGGTGTAGACCCCGTCGAGTCTGATGCCAGGATCGCCCACCCTATAGGCCGGAGCGTGCCACGACTCGTTGTTTATTATCGGCCGGTCGTGCCGTGAGGGCGTTCGTGATATCCCTGAACCGTGGTAGAACCACACGTCCGCCGAGGAGACCTCCAGGGCGCCGCAGTTGGACCACGGACTCACTCCGCAGATGCGGTTGGGATCAACGGCGTGCACGCTGTCAACCAGCAGCTTTGCTTTTTGGAGTACGAGCGCAGTGGGCCACTTGTCCGTGCCGTTCCAGGGAAAGACATCGTCATAGTCGTAGGCCTCATGCCCAAACTCGTTTGCCACATCGATGAACACGTGACGATAGGGTTTCAACCACTCGGTGATGTTCCTCATCGCGCGGAAAATGGCTGCATTGTCCACAAAGTGGTCGTGGTCAAGGTAAGGGGTGGTGGCCGCGCGCCGGCACTGGCGCTGGTAGAAGTAGCAGATGTTGACCACCATGTTCTGATTGCGCGTGGCCTCAAGAAGCCGCTGCAGACGCGCAAGATACTGCGGCCGGAGCGAGCCATCCGGATTGAAGGTGCTGGAGTCGTAGTACTTGCCAGTGTTGGGGTCGACATTGCGATCGAAACCCGGCCAGCACCCTTGCAGGTTCACGTAGATTGTGTTGACGCCGTAGGAGAGGTAGGTGGGTAGTTCGTTGATGCATGCCTGCACGGTGGCGTCGTCCCACAGCGCGTTGGGCACGCGCACACCCCACATGTCGAATGGCTTGCCGTCAAGGCGGAACCTGGTGCCATCGATGCTGAGAATGTCTCCAGCGCGGGCAGTTCCCCAAGAAAGGACCACGAAGACGGTGCAACACCATGCGTAGGTTTGGAAGTGGCGGCGCATTGTCTCCTTTCCCTTTTTGCCTGTGCGAAGTGTGTGCCTTTCGACTTGCAATTTTCAGGCCACCGACCCTCTGTACTCTGCAGGTCAGGATGGGGTGGGCACGTGTCTCAGGCTGTGACACCTCCGGAAGTAGCTGTTCGGCTTGCGACAATTACAGATGTGACGGCGATAAATGTAGCAAAGGCCCTCATGAGAGTCAACCTCTTTTCCTCCAACAGGGACTTTTCCCTTTACAATTGCCTGCCGTTTTTGTATATTGCATGCCTGGACAAAAGAGGAAGGTGAGGTTTTTCGCACGTCATATGGCTGAAAAGGACTCGATCATAATTCGCGGGGCGCGGGAGCACAACCTCAAGAACATCGACCTCGAGATCCCGCGCAACAAGCTGGTGGTCATTACCGGCCTGTCCGGTTCTGGCAAGTCGTCGCTGGCCTTCGACACCATCTATGCCGAGGGGCAGCGGCGGTATGTGGAGTCGCTCTCGGCATACGCCCGGCAGTTCCTCAGCCTCATGGAAAAGCCCGATGTGGACTATATCGAGGGGCTGTCGCCGGCCATTTCCATTGAGCAGCGTACCGCTGGCAAGAACCCACGCTCCACGGTGGGCACAATAACCGAGATCTATGACTACCTGCGCCTCCTTTTTGCGCGCATCGGCGTGCCGTACTGCTACCAGTGCGGGCGACGCATTCAGCGGCAGACCGTGCAGCAGATCGTCGAGGCTATCCTCGCCCTGCCACTCGGACAGAAGATTCAGGTCTTAGCACCGATCGTGCGCGGGCGCAAGGGCGAATACCGCGAGGTGTTCGAAGAGGCCCGCCGCGACGGCTACGTGCGGGTGCGGATCGATGGCAAGGTCTATGACCTGGAGAGCAAGATCAAGTTAGACAAGAACAAGAAGCACAACATCGAGGTGGTCGTGGACAGGCTGGTCATCGGCCCCCAGATCGCCTCCCGCCTCACTGACTCGGTGGAGACCGCCTTGGGTCTCGGCTCCGGAATGGTGCTGGTAGATGTGCTCGGCGAGCAGGAACTGCTTTTCAGCGAGCATTATGCCTGCGTGGAATGCGGCATTTCGTACGAAGAGCTGGCGCCGCGCCAGTTTTCCTTCAACAGTCCCTACGGCGCCTGTCCCACGTGCAATGGCTTGGGCGAGCGCATGGTCGTCGACCCGGCGCTGGTCATTCCCGACGACGCACTCAGCCTCAACCAGGGGGCCATCGCCCCTTGGAAGGACCTGCGCGACGGTTGGTATCGGGCTTTGCTCCTTGGCGTGGCCCACCATCTGCACTTCGCCCTAGACACACCGGTCAGGGAGTTGACTCGCCAGCAGCGCGACGCTCTCCTCTATGGCCTCGGGGAAAAGGAAATCCACTTCAAGTATCGCAGCTCCACCGGGCAGCGCGAAAGCTCCTTCACCGGCAAGTTCGAGGGCGTCACCCCGCATCTGGAGAGGCGCTACAGGGAGACCGAATCTGCAGCAGTGCGGGAGTGGATCGAGGGTTTCATGCGTGCGGTGCAGTGTCCGGAATGCGGCGGAGCGCGGCTCAAGAAGGAGAGCTTGGCGGTG
This sequence comes from candidate division KSB1 bacterium, assembly GCA_024655945.1. Classification (NCBI taxonomy): domain Bacteria; kingdom Pseudomonadati; species Candidatus Zhuqueibacterota bacterium. The sequence goes on along the minus strand of JANLFK010000001.1, from coordinate 441,078 downwards.
CGCATCGGCGAGCACAACATCCATGCCATCACCACGATGTCCATCAAGGAGGCGCTGCACTTTTTCGATTCTCTGCAGCTCAGCGCCCGGGAAATGGAGATCGCCCGTCAGATTCTGAAGGAGATCCGCGAGCGGCTCACCTTCTTGCTCAACGTGGGGCTGGACTACCTGACCCTCGACAGGGCAGCGGGCACCCTGTCGGGGGGGGAGGCGCAGCGCATCCGTCTGGCCACGCAGATCGGCTCCCAGCTGGTGGGGGTGCTCTACATACTGGACGAGCCCTCGGTGGGGCTCCATCAGCGTGACAACCGCCGCTTGATTTCCACCTTAGAGCAACTCCGCGACCTGGGCAATACGGTGCTGGTGGTCGAGCACGACCGCGAGACCATGGAGCACGCCGACTATATCCTTGACCTTGGCCCGGGCGCTGGTGAGCACGGGGGGAGGGTAGTGGCAGCCGGGCCCCCCGAGGTCATTCGAGCAAGCAACGGTTCCATTACCGGTGACTATTTGGCCGGCAGGCGCTCCATTCCGGTCCCCAGCAGGCGCCGCCCAGGCAACGGCAATTTCCTGACGATCCGCGGCGCGCGGGGGAACAACCTCAAGAGCATCGACGTGGGCATCCCCCTGGGCATGTTCGTCTGCATCACCGGTGTATCCGGCTCGGGAAAGAGCACGCTGGTCAACGAAACCTTGTTTCGGGTGCTAAGCAGGGAGCTCTACCGCAGCAAGGAGCAGCCGCTCCCGTATGACCGCATCGAGGGGTTAGAGCACATTGACAAGGTCATCGATATCGACCAATCGCCCATAGGGCGCACGCCGCGCTCGAACCCTGCCACCTACACGGGTGTGTTCAGCCTGATCCGGGACCTGTTTGCGCAGATTCCGGAGGCGAAAATCCGCGGCTATCGCCCGGGCAGGTTCAGCTTCAACGTGAAGGGCGGGAGATGCGAAGCCTGCCAAGGAGACGGCATCATCAAAATCGAGATGCACTTCCTGCCCGATGTGTACGTGACTTGCGAGGTGTGCAAGGGGCGCCGCTACAATCGCGAGACGTTGGAGATAAGGTACAAGGGCCGCTCCATTGCTGATGTGCTGGACATGACCGTGACGCAGGCGCTTGAGTTTTTCGCCAACATCCCCAAGATAAGGCGCAAGTTGCAGACATTGCACGATGTCGGCCTGGGCTACATCCGCCTTGGCCAGCAGGCCACCACCCTCTCCGGAGGGGAGGCGCAGCGCGTGAAACTTGCTGCCGAGCTTTCCAAGGTGAGCACTGGCCGCACGCTCTACATCCTGGATGAGCCGACCACGGGCCTTCATTTTGAGGACATCAAGATGTTGCTCAACGTCCTGAACCGCCTGGTGGACATGGGGAACACCGTGGTCGTGATCGAGCACCATCTGGACGTCATCAAGGGAGCTGACTTCATTATCGACCTTGGTCCCGAGGGGGGAGATGAGGGCGGCTATGTGGTCGCTGCAGGTACTCCGGAACAGGTGGCCAAGGTGGAATCTTCCTACACCGGCATGTTCTTGCGTCGCGAGCTGGCAGCTTAGCAAGGGAGGAGGCGCGAGTCGCTGCGGCAGCCTCTTGGCTTGCAAAGACAGATTAGGGCTAATGGCGAGGAGTGAGCCATGCTATCTTTGCCGTTTGAACTGGTCGCCGTGTTGCAGATGCTTCTTGCCGTGGTGTTGGGGGCAACGGTGGGTTTCGAGCGGGCGCTGCACGGGCGTCCTGCCGGGCTGCGCACCCATGCCCTGGTGTGTGTGGGCTCGACGATGATCATGCTCACAGCTCGCGGCCTGGCCAGTGTGAGCCCGGAAGGGAGCCTGTTGGCGAGGATAACCGTCGACCCCGGTAGAATCGCCGCGGGCATCATCACTGGCATCGGCTTTCTTGGCGCCGGCTCCATCATCAAATCGGGTGACTTTGTGCGGGGGCTGACCACTGCCGCGTGTCTCTGGTTCGTGGCTGCGCTGGGCATCACTATTGGCGAGGGGTTCTACTTGCTCAGTGTGGTGGCCACGGCGATAGCGCTTTTCGTCCTCATCGTGCTGGACCGCTTCGAGCACCGTTTTGCGCACGTGGTTTATCGCTGCTTGCGGGTGGTGGTTCCCATGACCGAGCGGCATGAGGCTGAGCGGGCCTTTCGCGAGATTCTTTCACGGGAAGGGCTGCGCATCCAGGACACGCAGTATGTTCTCAAGCCAAAGGCAGGGGTGGCTCAGGTCATCTTTCGCCTGCGGGGCACCACCCGCTCCGGCGGGTCTGGTTTTTTGGAGAAGCTTTCCAGTGTGCGAGGAGTGACCACTTTAGAGTGGCGATGAGCTCGGCTTTATCCCTGCCGATTCTGATAGGCGGCGAAGAGGGGAGAGAAGAAGGGAATGGCCGATGAGCCCGGCACTGGCGGCTGCGAACGGACGTTGGGGCATGTCTGGAGAACAACCCTGAGCTCGGGAGCCGGCATGGCGGAAAAGAGCAGACGGATCAGGTTGGGGTTAGCGTTGGTTCCAGTGGTGTTCCTGGTGGTGGCCCTGTCCTTTACCATAGTGGTGCTCAAACAGTCCGCGCACGTGCCGTTGATTTGCGCGGCGGTTGTGGCGGCCATCATCGCCGTGGCGCACGGCTACCCGTGGAGGGAAATCCAGCAGGGGATGGTGCTGGGCATCACCTTGGCCTTGGACGCCATCCTCATCCTCATGGTGGTGGGCACGCTCATCGGCACGTGGCTCCTCGGCGGGGTGGTGCCCACGATGATCTACTACGGCCTGCAGCTTCTTTCGCCATCCGTTTTTCTGGTCGCCACCTTGATTATCTGCGCCATCGTCTCGCTGGGCACCGGCTCCTCCTGGTCCACGGCAGGGACTGTGGGGGTGGCGCTGATCGGTGTGGGGCACGGCCTCGGAGTCCCCCTGCCCATGGTGGCTGGAGCCATTATCTCGGGTTCCTACTTTGGCGACAAAATGTCGCCGCTTTCGGACACCACGAATCTTGCGCCGGCCGTGGCAGGGACGGACATCTTTTCCCACGTGCGCCACATGGTCTACACCACCGCACCCAGCTATGCGATTGCCCTGGTCTTGTACACGGTGCTCGGCCTCCGCTTCCGGGGAGGCACCCTGGACACCCAAAATGTCAGCCTCATCCTGAGCACCCTGCGAGGTGCGTTTCTTATTCACCCTCTGCTGCTCTTGCCGCCTTGCTTGGTGATTGTGATGGTCATAAGACGTGTGCCGCCATTGCCGGCGCTGTTGGCTGGCACGGCCATGGGTGGAATTTGCGCGCTGGCGGCGCAGTCGGCGTCACTTTCTGCCGTGGTAGGCGCCGCCCACCGCGGCTATGTCTCCCAAACCGGTGTCGCCGTGGTCGATGAACTGCTCACCAGGGGCGGGCTGGTGAGCATGATGGAGACCGTGGCGCTCATCATCTGCGCTCTGTCGTTTGGCGGCATCATGGAAAAGACTGGCATGTTGGCCACCATTGCCGAGGCGCTCCTGCGCCGCGTGCGCACCACAGGCTCCTTGGTGGCGACCACGCTCTTCAGCTGCATCGGCATGAACGCCATCGCTTCCGACCAATACCTGGCCATCGTCATCCCGGGCAGGATGTACAAGGACGCCTTCGACCGCATGGGGCTCCACCCAAAGAACCTATCCCGCTGTTTGGAGGATTCCGGGACGCTTTCCTCGCCCTTGATCCCCTGGAATAGCTGCGGGGCCTTTATGCATGCCACCCTTGGGGTGAGTCCCCTGGTCTACCTCCCGTTTGCGTTTCTTAACCTCTCCAATCCGGTGGTGTCGATGTTCTACGGGTACACGGGCATCACCATGGCTAAGGCCGATGAAGCCCCTGGGACAGGTGAGGAGAATAGATAGCGGCGGGAACGAAGTGCGCCAGGTCCCGTCCGGCGGAAGGGGGACCTTGCCCCTTCCGCCGGCTGGGGCTCCACGTTGGACGGATCAGGGCCGAGAGACGCGGGCTGCAGGTTCTCGATGGCCCCCCTCGGCGGGCGACGGGAGGAAAAAGGCGTTGGCTGCGGCCCTGGGGGAAGAGGCGAACAGGTCACGTCGTAGCCTCTGCGGGATAGGGGCAGACCGCACGCAACGGACAGAGCTGGCAGGCCGGCTTGCGGGCACGACAGATGGTCCTGCCCAGGCGCAAGAGGTTCATGTGCAGCGAGTAAGCCTTGCCCTTCGGCACCAGCGGCTGCATGAGGTAGTGCGTCTTTTCGGCGCTGGCGCCTTCTGGCACCAGGCCCAAGCGCGCGCAGATGCGATGCACGTGCGTGTCCACCGGAAAGACGTCGTGTCCACAAGCAAACATGAGTACGACACTGATGGTCTTGATGCCAATGCCGTTGAGCTTCAGAAAAGTCTCCTCCACTTGTTCGCGTGGTAGCGCACAGATTGCCCGCAAGTCGAGGGCGGCGTACGTCTGGCGTATCCACGAAAGGATCTGCTTGATACGCACACTTTTCTGATTGCTCAGGCCGGCGGGACGGATGGTAGCGGCCACCTCGGCGGCCGGCGCTTCGAGCAGCATTTCCCAGCGCGGATAGCGAGCTCGCAAGGCTTCGTAGGCGCGGTCGCGGTTGCGGTCGTTGGTATTCTGCGACAAGATCGTGCGGATGAGCACCTCTAAAGGGTCGGCTGGGCCGCGCCAGCGCGGTTCGCCAAATGCTGCCTCCAGCAGGCGCACGACCTGCGCAGTCCTGGCCGTAGCGCTCCTTGACTGATCACGAGCAAGTTGTGTCCGGCGCATCATCGAATTGGGAGGTTCCTGAGATTTGGATTCGCGTCCAAAGAGGACAGTGACAAGCAAACAGATTGCGACGGCTGGGATTATCGGCGCCCTGTACGCGGCGCTCACCGTGGTGCTGTCGCCCATCAGCTATGGTCCGCTGCAGGTGCGGGTGGCCGAGGCGCTCACCGTGCTCCCCTTTGTCACCCCTTGGGCAATTCCAGGCCTTTACTTCGGCTGCATGGTGGCAAATGTCTTTGGTGGCCTGGGCCCGGTGGACATCTTCGGCGGCAGCTTCATCTCTCTGGTTGCCGCCTGCCTCACTTACCTGCTACGCTGCACCGGCAAGGCGTGGCTGGCACCGCTGCCGCCTATCCTTTGCAATGCCTTTGGCGTAAGCCTCTATCTCCACCGCATCGCCGGCATGCCGTACTGGCTTACGGTCTTGTACATCGCCGCGGGGGAGGCTATTGCCTGTTGTGCTCTGGGGTATCCGCTGCTTGTGCTCCTGCAGAAGCGCTCCCAACCGACGCGCGGAGGCACTTGCTGATGATGCCCTCAGCGAAGCTCTGGTCACACACCGCAGCCGCGACAACCTCTGGGTACCCCAGTCGCTCCCCCAGCGCGACCTTGCTGACCACCTCCACGATGGGTATTTGCGACTCTGCGGCCAGGGCGGCGAGGCGAGTACGCACCCTGGTGGGCGCATCTTGTGCCAGGAGGAGCACTCGGCAACGGTGGCGGAGGATGGCCGTGCGTGCCGCCTCGCGGCCGACGGCCACCTTGCCAGCTCGCTGGGCAAGGCCGACAATGCCTAACTCAGCAAGCAGCATCGTCACTCCCGACCATTTTGGTCAGCGTGTCGTAGACGCTCTCCTGCACGTGGGCGCGCAACGATCGGTCAAGAGCGCGCCGCTTGCGAGCAAGCTGCACGCACGCGGCATTCCGGCACACATATGCACCACGGCCAGGTGCCGTGCCCTGGTCATCCACGGCCACCGAACCGTCGCTGGCTCTGACGATGCGCAGCAGGCGCCACCTTTCGCGCACTTGGCGACAACCCACGCAAGTGCGCAAAGGGACATGTCCGGCGTGTGAGCTCTTGGAGTGCTTCATCGCGTGCCCAGAGAGGTCCGAAACACTGCCGTGAAGTATACAAATCGCCACTGCGATTTTCAAGGAGAATTTTCCCTGCCTCAAGGGCGAGGCGCTCCCGCGGTGGGGCCCCCTCAGCGCAAGGGACCGATAGCTGCGGGGGTACGTCGGGTATCTCGAGGCCTCATTGAACCTTTGGCGTTCCGCTTTCTCGGAAAGGTGGGCGGGCGATGAAGCGTTCAAAGGTGCTGGCACGGCTCTCCTTGCTGGCTGCCCTGACGGTGGCAGGCCAGGCTGCCGGTCTTCCGCAACCGTTCACCGGCCCGTTCGTGAACGCCATGCTTGTTCTCACGGTAGCCCTTGTCGGGTGGGTACCCGCGCTGGGCCTCGGGTGCGTCACGCCGGTGGTCGCCCTGCTGCGAGGACTGCTTCCACCGGCGCTTGGTCCGGCAGTGCCGGTCATTGCGCTGGGCAACGGGCTTCTTGTCGGCGCATACGCAAGTGTGTGTCGACTGTGGCGGCGGCTACCTGCCTCCCCTGGGGTGCTACCCGGCACTGTGGCGGTGGTGGCAGCGGCGCTGGCCAAGTATCTCTGGCTCACGCTGGGCGTGAGACTCATTCTCCCGGTGGTCTTGGGCACCAAATTGTCCCCCTCGCTTGTCCTCGTGCTGACCACCTGGCAACTTTTCACTGCGCTGGCCGGAGTCCTTGCTGCGTTGGGCTTCAATGCCGTGTTGGCAAGGATAGGCCTCTTGCCCATGTGGCGCAGAGGGGACGGAGAAGAGACCGCATGTTGATGCGCATGCCGCAGGAGTCGGGGCAAGGCGCAGTCCCTTTCATGGGCCCGAGAGAATATCTCAGCGGTGGACCGTGTTTCCTTGCTCGACCCCCAGCCGGCAGGCGCGCAAAGCGCTTGCATCTTTTCTCCTCTTTTGATAAATTAGGCGCTCAGGCGCAATCAATATGGTATAGACGAGTCGATGCCAACACCCATTTCGATCCGCGGTGCGCGCACGCATAATCTGAAGAACATCTCCTTGGATCTGCCGCGGAACAAGCTTACCGTCATCACTGGGGTCTCCGGCTCTGGCAAATCAAGCCTTGCCTTCGATACCCTTTACGCCGAGGGACAACGGCGCTACGTGGAAAGCCTCTCCGCTTACGCCCGCCAGTTCCTCGAGCGCATGGACCGCCCAGATGTGGACGAGATTCGTGGCATCCCGCCGGCAGTGGCCATCGAGCAGAAGAACCCCACGCGCACCTCCCGCTCCACTGTCGCCACGGCCACTGAAATCCACGACTACTTGCGCCTGCTGTTTGCGCGCATCGGACGCACCTTCTGCCCGCAATGCGGCCACGAAGTGCGCCGCGACCGCGTAGAATCCGTGGTGGATGAGCTCATGGAGCTCCCCCTCGGCACCAGCCTCTACATCGCTTTTCCATGCTCAGCCGAACTGGATTGTGATCAGAATATTGAGATCCTGGCCAGCAAGGGCTTTCGCCGTCTGCTGATCGACGGCCAGGTGGTGCCTTTGGAGCGGGCTCCTCGCTCGGCGGCTGTATTGACCGTGCTGGTCGACCGCCTCACCATCAAGCAGGGCGTGCGGGAGCGCCTGGCGGACAGCATAGGCTTGGCCTTTGCCGAAGGGGGCGGCAGGGCAGAGGCCCATCTATCCACCGGCGAGGTGCGTCGTTTCAGCCAGGCCTACGCTTGTGCCCGCTGTGGTTTGAGTTTTGTCGAGCCGCAGCCCCGCCTCTTTTCCTTCAACAATCCGTACGGCGCGTGCAAGACCTGCAAGGGGTTCGGGGACATCATCACCATCGACGAAGACCTGGTCATCCCCGACAAGCAGAAGAGCCTGGCGGAAGGGGCCATTGCTCCCTGGAATACCCCTACCCACCGGGAACTGCTCCTGGACTTGCTGCGAATCGCCCCGCGACAGGGAATCGACGTGGGGGCGCCATATGAGCGTCTCACTCCCGAACAGCGCCGCCTGGTCTGGGAAGGCGTGAATGGCTACCCGGGGATAAACGGCTTCTTCTCGTGGCTGGAGGGCAAACGCTACAAGATCGGCGTGAGGGTTTTCTTGAGCCGCTACCGCGGCTACGTGCAGTGTCCTGACTGCCACGGCAGTCGTTTGCGGCCGGAGGCGCTCTATGTGCGGGTGGGTGGCCTGACCATCGCCGACATCGTCCGCATGACCCTGGCACAGGCGCGCCGCTTTTTCGACGAGCTGCAGCTTCCGCCATTCGAGCAGCAGGTGGCAGGACAGATCCTCCGGGAGCTGCGCAATCGCCTTTCCTACCTCGACGACGTGGGACTGGGCTACCTGACTTTGGACCGCCGCACTGCCACCCTCTCCGGCGGCGAGTACCAGCGCATCAACTTAGCGACCGCCTTGGGTGCCAAGCTGGTGGGCACACTGTATGTGCTGGACGAGCCGACCATCGGCCTTCACCCCCGGGATACCCGCCGCCTCATTAGCATCCTCAGGGCGCTGCGCGATATTGGCAACACGGTGGTCGTAGTGGAACACGACCGGGACATGATGGCTGTGAGCGACTTTATCTGCGATTTGGGGCCGCGGGCAGGGGCACACGGCGGCCAGATCGTCTACCAGGGGACCTACGCGGGCATCCGCGACGATGGCCACTCGCTCACCGGTGCCTACTTGCGCGGCAACAAGCAGATTACCCTGCCCGACCGGCGGCGGCATCCAGATGGACGCTGGCTGGAGGTGCTGGGCGCCCGTCAGCACAACCTCAAAGGGATCGATGTGCGCATTCCGCTGGGACTCTTTGTGGTGGTAAGCGGCGTGTCGGGATCTGGCAAGAGTTCTCTGGTGTACGATGTACTTTACGCCGCATTGATGAAGCACCTCGGTAAGTGGCAGCGGCCGGTCGGTGCTCACGCGGGCCTGCGAGGGGTGCACTACCTTGACGATGTCGTCCTGGTCGACCAGTCCCCCATCGGACGTACGCCGCGCAGCAACCCCGCGACGTACGTCAAGGCCTGGGACCCCATTCGCCGCGCCTTTGCGGAAACTCGGCAGGCGCGCATCAAGGGCCTCAAGCCGCGGGCCTTCTCCTTCAATGTGCCCGGCGGCAGGTGCGAGGCATGCGAAGGAGCCGGCGCCGTAAAGGTGGAGATGCAATTCCTTGCCGACCTCTTCTTGGAGTGCGATGTGTGCGGCGGCAAACGCTTCAGGAAGGAAATCCTCGAGATCCGTTACCGGGGAAAGAACATCGCTGAAGTGCTGGAGATGTCGGTGAGCGAGGCACTCGAGTTCTTCGCCGCCGACGCGCAGGTGATACGTCGTCTGCAGCTTCTGCAGGATGTGGGGCTGGGCTACATCAAGCTCGGGCAGCCGGCCACCACCCTCTCCGGCGGCGAGGCGCAGCGGGTAAAGCTGGCGGCGCATTTGGCAGAGCGCGCGGGTAGGCACGTCATGTATATCTTCGACGAGCCTACCACCGGATTGCATTTCGACGACGTGGCAACGCTTTTGGCCTGTTTCGAACGGCTGGTGGAGGCGGGAAACAGCGTGCTGGTCATCGAACACAACATGGACGTCATCAAATGTGCGGACTATGTCATCGACCTGGGGCCTGAGGGTGGCGACGAAGGCGGCTACATGCTGGCAACGGGCACCCCTGAGGAAGTGGCCCGTCACCCCACATCGCACACGGGAAGGTTTCTCCGGGAATACGTGAAGGTCTCATAGGCGGAAGCGGGAGAGAACTAACGGATGAGGGATGTCTATGAAATCTATGCCCGTCATACTCCTCACAGGGGAAGCCGGGGTGGGGAAGACGACCATTATCAAGAAGGTTTTGGAGCGAACGCCGTTCAAGGCGGGCGGGTTCATCACCAACGAGATTCGCGAGCAAGGGCGGCGCGTCGGCTTTGAGGTCGTCTCCTTGCGCGGAGAAAGAGGGATACTGGCCCATGTGGATTTCAAGAGCCGATACTGGGTGGGCAAGTATTTCGTCAACCTGCGTGACCTGCACCGCATCGGTGTCACCGCCCTGGAGAGGGCCCTGGTGGAGGATGACCTGGTAATCATTGACGAGATCGGGCGCATGGAGCTCTTTTCGAAAAAGTTCAAAGATATCGTCACCAAGGCTCTGGACGGCCGCAAACCGGTATTGGGCGCCATCATGTCCCAACGTCACCCTTTTGCCGATCGCATCAAGCAGCTGCCCTTTATTAAGCTCTACGAAATCACCAAGGTCAACCGCGACATGATGGTGGACGAGGTACGGCGGCAGCTCATCTCCGGTGGCATGTAGAATCCGCACCTGCACTGGGCATCTCACAAGGAAATGCATGGCCAGAATAGAAAACCATCCCATCCTTCCGGTCCCTGCCGAGCGAAGAAGGGTTCCTTTTACTTTTGACGGCACCGAACTTTTCGGCTTCGAGGGCGAGATGGTCTCCTCTGCCCTCATCGCCAATGGCGTCTGGACTTTTTCCCTGCACAGGAGGGGAGACACCACTCAAGGCATTTTCTGCGCCAATGGTCAGTGTTCCCACTGTGTCGTGCTCATTGACGGTGTGGCCCAAAAGTCGTGTGTTACCCCTCTGCGCGAGGGAATGGACGTGCGCACGCTGCGAGGCGTACCGGCGCTGCCGGAGGACAACCGGCCGTTGGGCCGCTGGGAAAAGAAGGTGGTGGCCTGCGACGTGCTCGTCGTGGGCGGTGGGCCGTCCGGGCTGACCGCCGCCATCGAGCTCGCCAAGAGGGGATTCTCCGTGCTCCTGGTGGATGACAAGGCCGCGTTGGGGGGCAAGCTGGTCTTGCAGACGCACAAGTTCTTCGGCTCGGTAAAAGATTGTTACGCCGGCACGCGCGGCATCGACATCGCTCGGCTCTTGGCACAACAGGTGGCGGAGCTGCCGAACATCACGGTGATGACCAACGCGTCCGTGGTCGGCGTCTACAAGGACCAGAAGGCCGGCGTCTTCGTGGACGGCCGCCACTACGTGATTGTGGGCTTCCAGGGCCTCGTGGTGAGCGCTGGCGCCCGCGAAAAGGGGCTGATCTTCCCGGGTAACCATCTGCCGGGCGTCTACGGCGCCGGAGCCTTCCAAACTCTGGTGAACAGAGACCTGGTCCGCCCCGCGGAAAGGCTGTTCATCATCGGCAGCGGCAACGTGGGGCTCGTTGCTGCCTACCACGCCTTGCAAGCCGGCATGCAGGTGGTGGGCATTGCCGACATCCTGCCAAAGGTGGCCGGCTACAAGGTGCACCAGGACAAAGTCAAGAGGATGGGGGTTCCCATCTACCTCTCGCACACTATCCTTTCGGCTGAAGGGAGAGGAAGAGTAGAACGCCTCACCATTGCCCAAGTGGATGAGCGCTTTCAGCCGATCCTCAGCACGGCGCGCACCTATGCAGTGGATACCCTCCTCCTTGCCGTAGGGTTGAGCCCTATCGAGGAATTCTATCAACTGGCGCGGCCTTTTGGCTTCAGGGTGGTGAGGGCCGGAGACGCAGAGGAGATCGCCGAGGCTTCCTCTGCGATGTTCGGCGGGCGCATCGCCGGGCTGCGCATGGCCAGGATGCTCGGCGACCAGGTGCACATCGAAGGTTCCTTTGCCGAGAAGATGGAAATCCTGAAGAGCCCCCCAGGAAAGATCTATCCCAAGCAAGCTGCGATACTGGGCCCCAAGTTTCAACCGGTGCTCCACTGTGTGGAGGAGATCCCTTGCGACCCCTGTGCCGCAGTCTGCCCTACGGGAGCAATCACTTTGCGAGGAGAGAGGGGCAATCTCCTCGACCCGCCCGTCTACTCCGGAGAGTGTTCAGGATGCATGCTGTGCGTTGCTGCTTGCCCGGGCCTGGCCATCACCCTGGCCAGGCAGATCGACGAGCAGTGGGCAGAAGTGGTGATGCCGCACGAATTTGTTCCGAACTTTGGCCCGGGAGACCAGCTCCCCGTAATGGACCAAGAAGGAAAGTTCCTGGAAATGGGCCAAGTGACGAGGATACGATTCAACAGGAAATACAAGACCCACCTGGTTACGTTGCGCGTCTCGCTGGCCAATGGGCCTCTGGCGGCAGGCGTACGGGTGCAACCGCCGGAGGCCACTTTGCCCCTGCCAACCGCCTCTCTTACCCATGCACCCGAGGACGGCGTGGTCTGCCACTGCGAAATGGTGACGTTGCGAGAAGTGGTCGATTTCATCAAGACCCACCACGTGACCGACGTCAACCAGCTGAAGGTGTTGCGCGTGGGAATGGGCGCATGCGGGGGCAAGAACTGCTCGCAGGTATTGGCGCGAGCGTTTGCCATGGCCGGCGTCGATTGGGAGAGGGTCACTAAGGGGACGGTGAGACCGCTCACCGTGGAAGTACCCATGTCGGCGATCCTTAATGAGGAGCGTTGAACCGGAAGGAGATCATCCTGCAGGAGCGAGCCGTGGACAGCGCGGCAGATGTGGTCGTCATTGGCGCAGGGAGTGTTGGGCTGCCCTTGAGTAACTACCTGGCCCGCAAAGGCCTGAAAGTGAGGGTCATCGACAGGGAGGCTTCACCGGGGAGAGGGCAGAACAAGGCGGCGATCGGCGGCATGCGCGCCACACACTCTGATCCCGCGAAAATCAGGATCTGTCTGCGCTCGTTGGACCTGATCCGCCACATGAAGGAAGAGCATGGCATCGACGTGAACTGGGTGCAGGGAGGCTACCTTTTCCCCGCCTATGACGAGGCAAAAGAGCGGGCGCTGCGGAGCCTGCTGGCCATGCAGAAGCAGTTTGGCCTGCACATCGACTGGATCGGGCCCGATGAGGTGGAGGCGCTGGTGCCTGGTATCAATCGCCAGGGGCTGCGCGGCGGCACCTACTCCCCGGAGGACGGCTCTGCCTCTCCATTGAAGGTGGCGGCAGCCTACTACCAGCTGGCCCGCGAGGCAGGGGCCAAGTTTTCGTTCTGCGAGGAGGTGGTGGGTTTCCGCACCCAGGGCGGGCGCCTGATAGCAGTGCGCACAAACCGGGCCACCTACCCTTGCAACATGGTGGTCGATGCCTCCGGCGCCGATGCCAGAGACACCGCCGCTCTGCTCGGGCTCGATGTTCCTGTCTTCCCCGACTCGCATGAGGCAGGAATTACCGAGCCAGTGCAACCTCTGTTTCGGCCTATGGTAGTGGACACCAGGTCTGACCAGGAGTCGGCCAACTACTACTTCTATCAGAACAAAGAGGGCCAGGTGGTCTTCTGCATTACCCCTTGTCCTCCAATACCGGGGAAGGAATGCGATTGCACCTCGGCCTTCCTCCCCTTGGTGGTGCGCAGAATGGTGGCCCTCTACCCGAGGCTGCGCTATCTGCGTGTGCGGCGCACGTGGCGCGGTCTGTACCCGATGACGCCCGACGGCTTTCCCATTGTCGGCTTTAGCAACGAGTTGGACAATCTCCTCCTGGCCGTGGGGATGTGCGGGCAGGGCTTCATGCTCGGCCCTGGCCTGGGCCTCATCCTGGCTGAAGTCATCGCCGAGCGCAGCAGGCGCTTCGACGACATCTTAGAGCAGTTGAGTCCATACCGTGCGTTCACTACGGAAGAGGTACTGAAGTAAGGCTTGGAAGGTTACCGAGAAGAGAACCGGGAGGTCCCATGTACGAGCAAGAAGTTGCCAATCGGATCCCCATTTTGTTTGCTGTGAGCACCTGTCCGCGTTGTCAGCGGATGAAGAAGTTCCTGCAGGAACACAAGGTGCAGGCGAAGGTGGTGGACTATGACTTGCTGCCGCCTGAGGAGAAGCGGCCGGTGTTGCGTTTCCTCCAACCCATTAACCCACGGCTGTCGTTCCCTACGCTGGTTGTGGGCGACATGGCGGTGATTGGCGAAGACTACCAAGGGGTGAAGGAGGTCCTCGATCTATGACAGTGGAACAGTATTACGAGAGCTTGAAAAGGTTTGCGCCGACGCGCGGGCTGATCCTCAACCCAGATTGGGAAATAGTGCGCCCCCTGCTTGAGGGTTTGTTGAAGAACGGCGAGCGCTATCGCCTGCGTACCTGTCCGTGTCGCCCTGCCACAGGCGACCCTCAAAAGGATCGCGACATCGTCTGCCCTTGCGAATACGCGAAGCCCGACATCGAAGAGTACGGTGCCTGCTACTGTTGGCTGTACGTGTCTCAGGACTGGATCGACGGCAAGGTGCCGCACGTGCAAATTCCCGAACGGCGCCCAGTTGAGCGCACATTGGACATCTAAGGCGACGCCTCCGGCGGCCGAAGCGCTTCCGCACTTGAGGCAGGAGCAGAGGCCGCCTTTCCGGCGGCGCAGAGTGGAGAGAGTTGCGAGCCGTTTCCGGCGGTGTTGCCGAGGCGGCGAGAGGAGGAATTATGTCATCCGAAGCGAGTGAGCTGACCAAGACCCTGCAGACTGCACTTGAGATCGAGGATCAGGGACTGACCACCTTTCTCAAGTTTGCCAGACAGACTAAAGACACAACCGGCAAGAACATGTTCATCCGCTTGGCGATGGATGAACATGAGCACCACAAGATTATTGAACGGCAGTGGCGTGCCGTGTTAGAAGGCCAGCCCTTCACCCAGGTGGAGATCCCAAAGTCCGAGGTGGAGCGCATCGCTCCGGCGCTCAGAGAAAAGCAGCTCAAGACCAGAGGCGAATCGGGCCTGGCAGAGGTAGATGCATTGCACACTGCCCTCGACCTGGAAAGGAAGGCAGCAGCCTTTTTCCGCGAGCAGGCGGCCAAGACCGCCAATGCCGAGGCAAAGGCCATGTTCCTGCGCCTGGCAGAATGGGAAGACACGCACTACGATTTGATCCAGGCGGAGCTGGACTACATCAACCACACCGGTTTCTGGCTCGGCATCCCGGAATTCCAGATGGACGGCAAGTCCTGAACCGTAGGGCGAATATAGCAGAGAGGGAGGCAAGACCATGAAGGAACAGCCGACAATCATCGACGCCATCAACTTGGCCATGGAGGCGGAGAAGAAAGCGCAGCAGTTCTACGCCGAATCTGCGGGAAAGGTGGCTAACGAGCGCGGCAGAAACTTGCTGACGCAACTGGCCAACTTTGAGCAGAGCCACTACGAGGCATTGGACAGGCTAAGGACCTCGCTTGCCTCCGCCGGCACGTTCACCCCCTACCAAGGGACAACATTTGCCCCTTATCGGCCCAAAGCGGAGATCTCGGGCAAGATCGAGCCCAACAAGTAGGATGCGCTCAGCATTCTGCAGATGGTCATCGAGGCGGAAACCCAGGCCCACGAGCGCTACCGTTCTCTCGCCGCCCAAACTGAGGATCCTCAGGGGAAGGCCATGTTCGAAAAACTCGCCGAGGAAGAGGTCCTTCATCGCAGGATCCTGAATGACGAATTCTACTACCTCAGTAACCGCGGAGGGATCTGGTTCTGGGGAGACTGAGGAGGCGCGTGCCTCGCCGTGGAATTGTGCTTGCCGAGGAGGAACTCATGCAATTGCAACCGGGTGACCCTGCTCCTGATTTTACGCTGTCTGACCAGAATGGCCTCACACATCGCCTGTCCGACTATCGGGGGCGATGGGTACTGTTGTACTTCTATCCAAAAGACGACACTCCGGGATGCACCAAGGAGGCTTGTGCGTTCAGGGACCAGCTGCCGTCTTTTGACAAGCTCCGTGCTCAGGTCTTGGGCGTGAGTGCAGATTCAGCGGCTTCCCATGCTCGGTTTGCTGCCAAGTATCGTCTGTCGTTTCCGCTCCTGGCCGATCGTACGAAGGAAGTCGTGCAGCTCTACGGTGTGTGGGGCAAGAAGAAATTCATGGGGAGAGAATTCATGGGGACAAGGCGGACCTCCTTCCTCATCGATCCAGACGGCCGCATCGCCAAAGTGTACGAGAACGTGAAGCCGGACAAACACGCCGAGGAGGTGCTCGCCGACCTGGAGGCTCTTTCCCAAGATAAGTGAGCGGCAGAGGCTTCGCCGAGGAGCACACGTGAATATCATCTGCTTCGGCGATTCCATCACCCAGGCCGGTGACCGCTCGGAGGGCGACCGCTGGCCGACGGTGCTGCAGATCGCCCTGGACGACTGGAGGGTCGGTACCTACCGGGTTTTCAACCGCGGGGTAGGAGGCAACACTACCGCCAACGGTTTGGCGCGCTTTGCGGACGATGTGTTGCCACTTCTGCCCGGGGTGCTGGTGGTGGAATTCGGCATCAACGACTGCAACCACCCGACATGGCGGCGCGTGCCGGCGGTGGGTGTGGAGGAGTACAAGAAGAACCTGCGGGAGTTTCATCGCCTATGCCGGGTGAGCAAGGGAGTGTGCGTGTTCGTGGTGAACCACCCTGTTTCCCGCGCCAAGCTGCCTCAGGGAAATGGTCGCACGCTCCATGCCAACCTTCAGCCGTACAACGAAGCGGTGCGGCTTCTGGCCGCCGAGCTCAAGGCGCCGATTGTTGACCTGCCGATGATGATGAGCGAGTGGGAGATCAAGCTGGCGGATTTTGTCCAAGAGGACGGAATTCACCTCACGGCGCATGGCAACCACCTGTACGCGGCGATGGTCTTTGAGCGGCTCCAGGAGATCCTGAAACGTATTAGTTGAACTCTCCGAGTAGCCCATGTGGTGGTCGCAAAAGGGATTTCCTCCTGGGACAAAGGCGCCGTGCATTCTTAGCGGGAGGCGCAGATGACGAGAGCGTTGGCCTGCTGCATCCTGTGCTTGGTGGGCGCCCCAGCGACTCTGGCGCAGGGCGTGGGCGTCGGCACCCGAGTGGACTTGACCGACTCATTGCTGTTGAACAGGGCGGGAGGCCAATTTGCCCAACTGTTCGTGCCCGATTACTTCCAACCCCCGGGCGATGGAGATGTCCTGTTGGTGGTGCACCTTCACGGCGCCTCGTGGGCTGCGGAGAACCAGGTCTACAAGGCACGCGCCAATGCCGCACTGGTGAACATTCACCTGGGCGCGCTCTCCAGCCCCTACCAGAACTACTTCTCCGACCAGAGCCGCTTTGCCGCGATCCTGGACGTCGCGCTTCGCCAGTTGGCGACCCTGGGAATCGTGGCCGCACCTCGCCTCGGGTGGCTCATCGTGACCTCCTTCAGCGCCGGCTATGCTGGCGTGCGAGAAGTCCTCAAGAACCCCGCGTACTACGCCCGGCTCGATGCTCTCACGCTGGCCGATGGTCTCCACTGCAGTTCTGATCCTAGCCTGATGGCTGCGCAAATGGCGGATTTCCTAAGGCTGGCTCGCGATACGGCTGCAGGCCGGAAGGTGATGCTCCTCACGCACTCCAGTATCAAGACGGTCGGGTACCAGTCCACCACTCAGACGGCCGATTACCTCCTTGCGGGGATCGGTGCCCAACGCCTGCCCTGTTCGCTCACGGACGACATCGGCGTCCAGTACTCGCGCTGCGACACGGG
The DNA here is from genome assembly GCA_024655945.1 of candidate division KSB1 bacterium. Taxonomy (NCBI): domain Bacteria; kingdom Pseudomonadati; species Candidatus Zhuqueibacterota bacterium. The sequence goes on along the minus strand of JANLFK010000001.1, from coordinate 423,848 downwards.
CCAGTTCCATCTCCGCGGTTACTTGGGTGAGACCGCTGATGACCACATGAAACACCTGTACGCCATGGACAAGATGTTGGTCCAGGCCTGCGAGATTCTCGGCTTGCGGGCTGCTTCTGCCCCGGAGGGGTGGTTGCCCGAGAGCAGCCCCCTCGCTGTGCAAGTCTACCCGAATCCATCCAATCCCTACGCTACTTTTCGCTGCCAAGTGCCCATGCCCGGACCGATGAGGTTGACGGTCTTCAATGTGCTCGGGCAGCAAGTATTTACCCGGGAAGATAGCTACGTGCCAGCCGGATACGCCGAGGTAGTGTGGAAGCCGGGCATTCTTCCGGCGGGCGTGTACACCTATCGACTTCAGGCCTGTGGGAAAACGGCTGTGGGCCATTGCGTGCTTCTCAGGTAGAAGCCGCAGGGGGCAAATCAATGGCTTGCAGAGGAGGGTGGATGCGCAGCAGACCTTGGCTGACCGCAGCTTTGGCAGCAGCTCTCTTCGCCCAGGGTTGCGCACCCCGGAAGCTGCACGAGGTGGACGAGCTCTTCTGTGCCTACAGTGGCCAGGTGCCAGGCGCTGCAGTGATGGTCGTCCACAAAGGGCGCCCCATCCTCACCCGCTGCTATGGACTGGCGAGTCTGGAACAGGAGCGGCCGGTTGGAGAGTGCACCAACTTCCGCCTGGCCTCGGTGAGCAAGCAGTTCACCGCCATGGGTATCATGATTTTGGTCGAGGGCGGGCTATTGCGCTACGGCCAGACCCTGCGGCAGGTTTTTCCAGCATTTCCGCCGTACGGGGATGCGGTCACCATCGACCACCTGCTCCACCACACATCCGGGCTCATCGAGTATGAGTCGCTGCTGCCCGACACGATGACCTCGCAGGTCAGTGACGCGGACGTGCTGCGCATGATGATGGAACAGGATTCCACCTACTTTCCGCCCGGGAACCAGTTCCGGTACAGCAATGCCGGTTATGCCGTGTTGGCCATGGTCGTGGGGAAAGTGTCGGGGATGCGCTTCGCCGATTTTCTCCGTGAGAATGTGTTCCTCCCGGCGGGAATGACTTCGACGATTGCCTACGAGAAGGGCGTTCCGCCTGTGTCCTGTCGGGCCTAAGGGTACATGGTCGCGGAAGACAGCGGCTTTGTGTTCCGAGACCAGAGTCCCAGCAGCGCTGTGCTGGGTGATGGGGGCATCTATTCCTCCGTGCGCGACCTGTTTCGCTGGGACCAGGCGCTGTACAGTGACCGCCTTGTTTCGCTTGCAACGCTGGAGAGGGCATTCACCCCTGGGTTGTTGAACGACGGCACGAGCACCGGGTACGGCCATGGCTGGCGCCTGGACAGCTATCGTGGCCGGCGGCGCATGCACCACACTGGAAGCACTTGCCGCTTTGCGACCTTGATCCACCGCTACCCGGACGATCGGTTTGCGGTGATCGTGCTGACCAACCGCAATGAGCCTAGCGTCATGGCCGTGGGTGACAGGCTGACTGAGCTTTTCCTGCCGTGACGCGGCGCAGGAAGCGTCGGGGACGTCGGGCTTGATGCCCCAGGGTGGGGCTGGAGTGCAATGCCTTTATGCATTGCGGGGGGAGTTCCCTTCCGCCACCCCTACGCGGCCTTGCGGCCGGGTGGCGCCGCATAAAGGCGGCGCACTCCGGGGTCGAAACGCGGCCTGGGGGAAATCTTGCAGGCTGGAGAAAGTCATGCGCAGGCCCCTACTCCTTAGGGAGGAGTTGCTTGCCGCCACTTCGCAGCACGATTGCTCCTTGCACTTTGCTCGCCGATTTCATATATTTACCACGCTCACCAAACAGGGTAGAGGTTTTGCAGAGAGGCTCTGATAGATGAAAACAGCCGAAGACATGAAGCTGAAGGTCGGCCTCGCCGAGATGCTGAAAGGCGGGGTGATCATGGACGTGACCAACGCCGAGCAGGCGAAGATCGCCGAGGACGCCGGCGCGGTGGCGGTCATGGCCCTGGAGCGCGTACCGGCTGACATCCGCGCCCAGGGTGGCGTGGCGCGCATGTCGGACCCGGCGGTCATCAAGGCCATCCAAAAGGCGGTGTCCATTCCGGTCATGGCCAAATGCCGCATCGGCCACTTTGCCGAGGCGCAGGTCCTCCAGGCCCTGGGCGTAGATTTCATCGACGAAAGCGAAGTGTTGACGCCAGCCGATGAGGAGCACCACATCGACAAGTGGAAGTTCAAAGTGCCTTTTGTGTGCGGCTGCCGCGATTTGGGAGAGGCCCTGCGGCGCATCGCCGAGGGGGCGGCCATGATCAGGACCAAAGGCGAGGCCGGCAGCGGCAACATCGTCGAAGCGGTGCGCCACATGCGCATGGTGCAGTCGGCCATCCGACGCATCACCACATTGGGCGATGAGGAGTTGGTGGCGGAAGCCAAACGCCTGGGGGCGCCAGTGGAACTGGTGCGCTACGTCAAGGAACACGGTCGCCTGCCCGTGCCAAACTTTGCTGCTGGAGGAGTGGCCACTCCAGCGGACGCCTCGCTCATGATGCAACTGGGCGCCGAGTCGGTCTTCGTGGGAAGCGGTATTTTCAAGTCCTCCGACCCCGCCAAACGCGCGAAGGCCATCGTCTCGGCTACGACCCATTATCTGGACTTTGACCTGATTGCGCGGGTGAGCGAAGGCCTCGGGGAACCGATGCGCGGCATCGATGTGGCCAGCCTGCCAGAACAAGAGCGCATGGCCGTGCGCGGATGGTAGGAGGCCCCTGGTGAAGCAACTGCGGATTGGCGTACTGGCTGTGCAGGGCGATTTCGAGAAGCATCAGCAGATGCTGGCGCACCTGGACGTGGTGCCGGTCTTGGTCAAAACGGCGGAGCAGCTGCGCAAGTGCCAGGCCCTGATCATCCCCGGAGGCGAATCAACCACCCTCAGCCTCATGCTGCGCAAGCACGGTCTCTGGGAAGAACTTAAGGCCTACGCTCGCGAACACCCGGTGTTCGGTACCTGCGCGGGACTGATTCTCCTTGCGAGCAAGGTGGACGGCACCGCTGTGGAGACCCTCGGTCTTATTGAGCTCCAGGCCAAACGGAATGCCTACGGCCGCCAGGTCAACTCGTTCATCGACACCGTCAAAGTGGATCTCGGCAACGGACCGTTTGATTACGAAGGGGTGTTTATCCGCGCGCCGAAAATTGTCGGCCTTGGCCAAGGTGTGCGGCCGCTGGCCTGGCATGGCGACGATGTGGTCATGGCCGAGCAAGGGAACCTCTTGGCAGCGAGCTTTCACCCCGAGCTAACCGAGGACCCGCGCATCCACGAATACTTTGTGCAAAAGGCGGCCGGGTAACGCGGTTGGAGGAGCGGGGAGCCAGTGGCTTCCGAGAAGGAGGTGGCAATGCGCGAATGTGGTGAAGTGGTGGCCGTCGCTGGCGAGTTCGCCCAGGTGAAGGTGATACGGGGCGACAAGTGCGGGGAATGCCGCGTGTGCCAGGCTCTGGGCGAGGGCGGCGGCGTGATGGAGGCGCGCAATACCATCGGCGCGGCGGTGGGCGATATGGTGGAAGTCGAAGTGAACCCGAAGGTCGTCGTGGGCCACTCGTTCCTCCTCTTCATCTTTCCGCTACTGCTTTTCCTTGTTGGCTACGCGCTGGGTCGGGCGGTTCCGTGGCCTGGCTTTATGAGTGCGGAGGCGCGCGGCATCAGCGTTGCATTCCTTAGTCTTGGGACAGGCTTCCTCCTCATCCGGGTCTACGACCGGCGCTTTGCCCGCGCCGGAAAGGGCGGCCCTGAAGTAGTGAGCTTCGCCGCGCCGCCCTTGCACGATATTTGGACTGCCCACTGAGCCGGCAGTGAGCATGCAGACAACGAGCCGACATCATCTTCTTGCGTTGGTGGTCTTGGTGTGTTTGGCTCTTTTGTCGCACGACCGCCAGGCCCCGATGGCACGGCAGGGCCCTGAGCATGATCTGCTGGTGGTCACTCACGCCGACGGCCTCACTCTCACCTTCTCGCCGCGCGAATGGTCCATTTCCACGGTGGCAAGAGACCGGAGGGAGTACACGGTCATCTCCTTCCGCGATGCGCAGTTGGTGGGTGAGGAGGGTGCACCGCAGCTGCCAGCCCGCGCCTTCATGGTCGGCGTCCCGCTCACAGGGGAGGTCACCGCCACCGTGACAGAGGCTCGCTACACAGAACTGCCGAGTGGTGAGCTATTGCCGCGGCCGCATCTCCGCCGCGACGAGGAGGGGCTGCCACAAGAGCACTTGGCGCCAGACAGTGCCATCTATGCGGCCGAAGTGTGGCCGGCTTCCCCAGTGGCGATATCCAATCCCGCTATGGTGCGGCAGCAGCGCGTAGTGAAAGTGACTTTCACGCCCGTCCAGTACCTGCCTGCTGCAAAACGCATTAGGCGCTACGAGCGCATTTCGGTGCGCCTGCGCTTTCAGGGCGAGGTGCAGGAGGCTCGAGGCTTCAGTTTGGCCCAGCCGCAGGAAGAGGACTTTTATCGAGAGCTTCTGGTCAACTATGAGCAGGCACGGGCGTGGCGCAAGGAACGTCAGCGGCGCGCGGTCGGAGTGCACAAGCCAAAAGCTGAAGGCCCTTGGTACAAGATCGTCGTCCGGGAGGACGGCGTCTACCGCATCGACGGAGCGCGGCTGGCAGCGGCTGGCGTCAACCTGGCCAGCATCGACCCTAAGACCCTGCGCCTGTTCAACAACGGAGGCCGAGAACTACCTCAGGCCCTCAGTGCTCCCCGTGCGGACAGCCTGATCGAAAACCCGATCCTCGTGTACGACGGCGGCGACAATCGCTTCGATAGCAATGACTATCTGTTGTTCTATGGCAAAGGGGTGCAAGGGTGGAGTTTCGATGCCGCTTCCAGGAGCTGGAGCCACTACATCAACCGCTACACCCAGGACAATGTCTATTGGCTGACCTGGGGGCAAGCGGTCGCCGGCAAAAGGGTGACGAGCGTCCCTTCGCCTTCGGCTGTCGGCGCCAAAGAGGTGACGAAATTCACCGACCACTTTTTCCTGGACCAGGACCTCCATAACCCCTTTGGCAGTGGCCTACTCTGGTTCGGTGCCCTGCTGACTCACGGCGACACGCGTACCTACAAGGTCGAGCTTCCCAATGCGGTGGCCGAGGACACGGCCCGGTTCGTATTCAATGTGGTCGCTGCTTCCTCGGGCCAACACACTTTCACCTTTACGGCCAACGGCCTGTCCCTGGGGAGCACCAGCCTGTCTAATTATTCTACCGAACAATACAAGGCAGTCAGCATAGGGAAGTGGGAGGGCTCCACCAACGGAAAGTTGGTGAGCGGCAGCAATGCGATCGCCGTGCGCCTCACCGGGGCCACCGCCATCGCTCAAGGCTATCTGGACTGGTTTGAGATTCACTACGCGCGCTCGCTGGTGGCGGTGAATGACCAACTCCTCATCTATGCGCCGCCAGGAGAGGGGGTTCAGCGATTTGCGGTACGGGGTTTCGGCCAGGGCGAGGTGGTGGTGCTGGATGTGTCAGACTTTTGGAACATCCGGCGCATCGAACCGCTCAGCGTGAGCGCCGGCACTGTCACCTTTGCCGATTCGGCGCGCATGCCCGACGGTAGGCGATACTTTCTGTTCGCCACCTCAGCGGTACGGACGCCGGTCTCCATCCGCGAGGACGCAGTCTCCCACCTCCGCGACCCGCAGAATGGCGCGGAGTTCGTGATTATCACCCATGATGACTTTTACCAGCAGGCCATGCTGCTCAAAAGCCTGCGCGAAACCTGGAACGCGGCGGCGCGGATGACCACCCAAGTGGTGCGCATCAGCGACGTCTACGACGAGTTCTCATGGGGCCTGACTGACCCCACGGCCATTCGGGATTTCTTGAAGTACGCCTACCACAACTGGGCCCAGGCGCCCACCCACGTCTTGCTTTTCGGGGATGGGGACTATGACTACCGCAACATAGTTAGCCAGGCGGATGCCAACTGGATCCCGCCCTACGAGAACAGTCACACCGTCAAGGACTACTCCATTACCTCGGAAGATTGGTTCACCTACGTCTCGGGCAACGACGAGCAGCCAGACCTGGCCATCGGCCGCTTGACGGCACGGTCGCCAGCAGAAGCACAGGAGATGGTGAACAAAGTTGTTTCCTATGAGACCAACCCCTTCTACGGCGACTGGCGCAATAGTGTGACGATGGTGGGCGACGATGAGCTGGTCCTTGGCGGAGTAGGAAACGAGCTGATGCACACGCAGCAGGCGGAATCACTTGCCGAGGATGCCATACCCAAATTGTTCGACGTGAGCAAGGTGTACTTGGTGGAATATCCAGCGGTGCGCAGCCCTGCGATTTCCGGGGTGGTCAAACCTGCTGCCAACCAGGCTCTTCTGGACCAGATTAACAAGGGCAGCCTGATCATCAACTTCGTGGGCCACGGCAACCCACAGCTGTGGACGCACGAACGGGTGCTCAACTCACCTGTTGATTTTCCCAAGATCCAGAATGGGCTGCGATTCGGCTTGTGGATTGCCGCCACGTGCAGCTTCGGCCGCTTCGATGACCCCTACGAACAGAGTATGGCGGAAGAGCTTGTTGCCGCCGAGGGCAGAGGGGCCATTGCCGTGCTCGCTGCTGCCCGCGACGCCTGGTCACAACAGAACGCCGACTTGAACAAGCGCTTCTTAGTGAGACTATTCGCCAACTATGCAACCAAGGGAACGGTGCGCACCCTCGGGGAGGCGTTGTGGTTAGCCAAACTGGCGACTGCCTCGGCAGAGAACGAGGACCGCTACGTGATCCTCGGAGATCCCACGTTGCGCATCGCGGCGCCGCGGTATCAGGCGGCCATCGAATCCGTGCAGCCGGACAGCATCGCCGCCTTGGCGGTAACCACCGTGACCGGCAGGATCTACCGCAACGGAGCTCCGTGGGATGACTTCGCCGGTCAAGCCCTGGTGAAGGTCTTCGACACGCGTCGACCACGGACGTACACCGTGGAAGGCGGAGGAACCTTGAGCTATGTCCTGCCGGGAAATGTGCTCTTTCGCGGGCAAGCCAAAGTGGAGCAAGGTCGCTTTGCCATCAAGTTCATCGTTCCCAAGGACATTTCCTACGGCGGCGCCGATGCGCGCGTGAGCGTCTACTTTTGGGGAAAGGAAGGTGATGGCGCAGGCTACCGCAGCGGCTTGCGCGTCGGGGGCACAGGTGCCCAGGTGGTGGACTCCCAGGGCCCGCACATCGTCATCGGCTTCAAGGATAGGGATTTTGCCAGCGGCGAGTACGTGGGCCCGAACCCAGTCATCAGGGTGGAGATCGCCGACTCTCTGAGCGGCGTGAACGTCGCCGGTGACATCGGGCACAAGATCACCATGGTGCTGGATGGGCGAGAAGAAGAGCGCAAAGACCTCACCGAGTTCTTTAACTATGACGAAGGGAGCTGGACCAAAGGTAGCCTCGAATACCAGCTCTTTGACCTCGCCGAGGGGGCGCACACGGTGACGATTAAGGCTTGGGACAATTCCAACAACTCCGGCGTCGCCACGGCGACGTTCGAGGTGGTGGCCCTGCGAGAGCTGAAGATCAGCGATGTGGTCAACTTCCCCAACCCGTTTCGGGAACGAACCGACTTTACCTTCGTCGTGAGCAGAGAGGCCGAGGTGACCATCAGCGTTTACACGCTGGCGGGTCGGCTGGTGAGGAAGATCAGAGCGCAGGCGATGAGCAACTTCAACGCCATTCTGTGGGACGGTCGGGATGAGGACAGTGACGAGTTAGCCAACGGCCTCTACCTGTACCGCATCGTGGCCCGCGCCCAGGGAAGCGATGGTCCCACCTCTGCAGAAGCCATTGGCAAGCTGGTGATTGCCCGGTAGGCGAAAGGCTTGTTCGGGCTGAAGCGGCCTTGCCATCTCCCCTCGCATCGGGTCCCAGTCATCTTCACTTCGCCGGAGACCTCGATTCTTCTCCCCTTCGATGAGAGCATGGTGAGCTCCCGGGCTCTCGACCGGAATTGCATGTAGGCAAGGACCTTCTCTGCCCAGAAGGTAGTAAGCTGGCTCTTTCCGGCATGGCTCCAGTGCGCACGCCTGCTCATTACGGAGCCGACTGGCCCTCGGCGTGCGAGTGGGCCCACCAGCCTGCTGCAAGAGAGGCGACCAGAAATGGGCGCCTCGCCACCTTTGGTGGCACCTCAGGCAACTGGGGCCTGAGGGCCTTGGCGCATCCCTTTCGGTTCCTGAGCTGTTGGCCGCCGGCACCTCATTGCTGAACCGCGTTCAAATATCATTTGACTTTTTCAGGGAAAATTCGTACAATAGGCAGCGTTTTCCGGTTGGAGTGTATCAGAAACTCGAGGAGGAACGTCATGAGCTACCGAATCGTCGGTGTGGTTGCGCTTCTAATGGGCTTGGCGGGCATGGTCCTCGCGCAGGAGGCCATCATGGAGGGCACCGCCGCAGATTGGTTGGCACGGGGCGACCAGAGCTACGAGAATTTTGACAATAAGGGCGCGCTGGAAGCCTACAAGAGGGCCACTATTGCCGACAGCAACAAGTGCGAGGCCTGGTGGAAGTTGGCACGCGCCTATGTGGACGTGGGAGAGCAGGCGGACAAGGCGCAGCGCCGCCAGTTCTATTCCCTGGGCGAAAAGGCGGCGCGCAGGGCGGTGGCTCTCTGCCCAAATGAGGCGGAGGCTCATTTCCAACTGGCCGTTGCGGTAGGGCGCGTGGCGCTGGACGTTGGTGGGAAGACTAAGGTCGAGCTGTCCAAAGAGGTGAAGGCAGAAGGGGAGAAGACCTTGTCGCTCAATCCGGAGCATGACGGGGCGCTGCACCTGCTGGGGCGCTGGCACCGCGAAGTGGCGAACCTGAGTGGTGTGCTGAAGGCCTTTGCGAAAGTGCTCTACGGCGGTCTGCCTTCGGCCTCCAATGAGGAGGCCATCGCCTACTTCCAGAAGGCCATTGCCATCAAGCCGGAGCACATCAATCACCACCTGGAACTGGCGCGCACCTACAAGATGGTGGGCAATTGGCAGGCAGCCAAGAAGCACTACGAGCAAGTTATCGCCTTACCAGTGGCCGACGCCGACGACCCGACCTACAAGGAAGAAGCGAAGCAAGAGTTGCAGGAGGTGGAGAAGAAGCTGCATTGAGGTTGTCTTCTTGCAGGGCATGGAAAAGGGCTGGCCGCTATTGGCCAGCCCTTTTTGCTATGAGCGACACCGGCGAGTGCTGAGGGGAGGAAACGGCGGTGTGCGAGGCGCCTCTTGTTTCCATAAACTGCCCTCGCCGGACACCCCTTGGCTGCGTTCCCTACAGCCGGATGAGCAGTCCTAAGGTGGCGGCGTAAAAGTCCGCTTTTACCTCTTCGCTTCCGGGCACGGCAGAGAAGTCATAGTCGAGGAAAACGTAGCGCACGTCCCCTGCCAGGCGCAGGTTGCCGCCGAGAGGTATTTCCAATCCCGCGCCAAAGTGCCAGCCAAATTGTTACTCGTATTCCGGTTCTCGGGCCAAGAGCCCGCCGAGGGGTGCGTATTCAACCTTGGTGTTGTACCAACCAGCGCCAATCAGGCCATAGAGGAAGGGCAACGGGTAGACTAAACCGGTGACCATCACCGGCCAGCTGGTGACGGTGACCCGTCCCCGCATGTACTCTTCCTTGCGAAGGTCCACCGAGCCCTCAACGGCGAGGGCGGAGCTGAGGCGCAGGCGTGCGGCGGCGCCAGCAAAGAGCTTCCCCTCGTCGGCGTCCTGGGCCTTGTAGTACCCCACACGGGGCCCGAGCGAGAAGGGTCCGCCCGCCATGGCGGCAATGGGGATAAGCATTACAGCGGCGAGGGTGAGAACAGCGACTCTTGCCATGGGACTCTCCTCCTAGTTGGTGGAAAGCGACTGCTGCAGCATGCATCCGGATCTGACATCCGGCAATACCGTGTGACCTGGAGCCTCATGGAGTCTGCGCCCATTTCCTGCTGCCTCATGATACGGGCTTTCGGCAAGAGCGTTGGTGAGCGAAGTCACATTTTCGCCAACTTCTGCCTCGGCGCCTCTCTTGCCTCGAAAGCCAGGAGAGGAACGCTGCCGAATTCCGTCTATGCCAAGAGCCTGCACACTTCCTCGTGCACGAGAAAGCCATAGTGCGTCAGGCGAATTCGCTCCGCGTCTAACAGGGCAAGCGGGTGCTTGCCGTCCGGAGACAGGCGAGCAGCGCCCTCCAGGGCCCTACGCGCTGATTCAGGAGGCAGGCTGCGCAGTTCAAGCCCTTCTGCGGTGCGCAGGGCAAGCATGATGGTCTCCAAGCGCCCCTGCTCACCAGTGAGGACCTCTCTTTCTTGCACGGGCAGGGAATCATGCGCCAAGGCCTGGCAGTACGCGCTCACGTCCGCTACGTTCCACCAGCGCTGGTTGCCGTGGAAAGAGTGGGCCGAGGGCCCGAGGCCAAGGTAAGGGTGGCGCTGCCAGTACTGCATGTTGTGCCGACATCGAGAGCCTGGTTTGGCGTAGTTGGAAATTTCATAGTGCTCGTAACCATTCGCCGTCAGGAGGTCATGGGCAAGGAGGTACATCCTCTTCTCTTCTTCGGTACCCACCGGCCTGAGCGCTCCCCTTGCCACCGCCTGTGCCATCGGCGTGCACGGTTCCAGCGTCAGCGCGTAGGTGGAGAGGTGCTCGGGAGACCAGTCGATGACCTTGCGCAGGGTCGCTTCCCAACTTGCCGTTGTTTGACCCGGGATACCGAAAATGAGGTCTACGCTCAGGTTGTCGAACCCGGCTTCGCGCGCCTGGCGGAAGGTTCGCTCCGCTTCGGCGGCGGTGTGCAGCCTGCCAAGGGTGTGCAGCTCACCCTCGTGCAATGACTGCACGCCCAGGCTCAGGCGGTTGACGCCCACCGTGCGGAGCGCGCAAAGCTGACTGGCCGACAGAGTCGCGGGGTTGGCCTCCAGGGTCACTTCCGCACCGGAGTGGAGGCGGAAGAGTGAGTCCACGGCTGAGAAGATCGTGGACAGTTGCGCCGGCGTGAGCAGAGAAGGTGTTCCGCCGCCGATGTAAAGGGTAGTGAAGGGGGTGCCGGCAAGCGGGCCCTGCTTCGCCCAAAGACGCATCTCGCGCTGGAGTGCAGCAAGAAAGTGTTCGGCCTCTTCGGTACGGAAAGGGACGGAATAGAAGTCGCAGTATGGGCACTTGCGCCGGCAGAAGGGCACATGGACGTAGAGGCCAGCCGGCGGCAGCGGCTCAGCGGATGATCCTGCCAAGGCGGAACCACCTGATCTTCTTGGTGAAGTTGTACAGGGGCACGCGGGAATCCCAAGAAAAGTAGATAATCATTGCCTCGCCGAGCACGTTGTCGAAAGGCAAGGGCCCCCAGAAGCGGCTGTCAGCGCTGTTGTCGCGGTTGTCTCCCATCATGAACAGGTGGCCGCGCGGCACCACAATCGGGCCGAAGTTGTCAAAGCTCCTGCTGCGCATCTCGTAGTGGCGGATGTTGTACTTCTGGCCTCGCTCGGTGGTGATGCGGTACTCCAGCACGTAATGGCCGTCCTCCGGGTCGTAGCGCCGCCCAATCAATTCCTTCTTGCCCTCGGGCTTGCCGTTGATGTAAAGGTCGCCGTTGCGCACTTCGATCGTGTCGCCGGCCAGGCCAACGCAGCGCTTGATGTAGTCAAGCCGCTCGTCCAACGGGTACTTGAAGACGATGACCTCACCGCGTTTGGGTTGCTTTATCGCCGGCAAGCGGGTATGGGGAATCTTCGCTTTCACCAAAGGCAGGCTGCTCGGCGTGCGCACGCCGTAGATGAACTTGTTCACCATGAGAAAGTCGCCGATCAACAACGTGTCCTTCATTGATCCGGTGGGTATGCGAAACGCCTGGATGACGAGGATGCGCAAGATGAGTGCTGCCACGACAGCAACCGCCACTGCCTCCGCGTATTCCCTCATCAGGCCCTTTTTCCGTCCGGTACTTTCCATTGGCATTTCCGTTCCTTTCCTTGTTGCCATAGCCGATGCAGCTCAGTGAAGCCAGGCCATAGTGTCCACACGACGCCCTGCCGCCAGGAGCGAGGCTGCTGCTGCCCCGATGCTCAGGCTCAAGAGGACGAGGGCGCCACACAGCAATGCCACTACTTGTTCGGCTCCGAGAAGGGTGTGGGCCAATAAATAGACCAGCGCCCCGAGTCCGCCGAGGAGGGCAAGGTAGACCAGCGGCACAACGGCCGAGAGCAAGCCGCCGCCCACGGTGATCATGCGCTTGGGGCTTTCCCAGTCGAAATCAGCGAAGTAGGCCCCCAACAAAAGTCCGAGGCCGCCCGTGCCCAGGCAGACCAGCGAGGCAAGCCCGAATGCGCCCAGCCCTCTGCTCAGGGGGTGGGCGAACAGGATGGTGACCACGACTGTGCCAAACAACGCGACCGTGGTTCCCAGGAGCCACGCGAGAGAGAGTTTGGCCGCCAAGAGGCGCGTAGGCCGCTGGGGCGCGATCTTGGTCAGGTAGAAGGCCTTCCCTTCCAGAGGGATGAGCCGCGCGGCGATTCCCACCGTGCTCATCGCGCTGAACAGAACGACGAAGATCAGGGGCATGAGCAACTCGAGCCGGGAGAGTTGTTCTCCTTCGGTATCCCGTTTGAGAATGAACGTCATCACGACCATCATCGCGGCGAGCATGACGAGCTGCATCAGCTGGGTGGGCTCACGGCGCAGCAGCCGCGCGTCCCGCAGAAAGGCGGCGCGGAAAAGAGAGCCAGCGTGGCCGGCCCTTGCCAGCCTACGACTTGGCACTTCGCTGCCTCTGCTGAGTGGGGCCGCTTCTTCCTTTCCTACGCCGCGTGCGTAGATGCTATCCACCAGCGCGACACTCACTACGATCATGGCTGCGGTGCTGCCGGCCAACAGCACAGCGGCCAGGCTCGCGCTCGTCCAGTGGCCCGCCAACAGACCGGCGATAATGGTTGCCGCCCACCCTGCAGGTGTCACGGCGAATAGATTGGAACGGGTCAAGGCGAGCAGCCCTGTGACCCCTCCAGGTCCACTGGCATCCAGCGAGCTACGGAGCAGCTGCATCCCCGTCCACACGGCCAGGAAGACCAAGGCCAACGCCACGCTCATCACCTCTTGCGCACGTCGCACCGGAAGCAGATGCACGGCAAGCAGCGCCACCATCGCCGAGAGGCTCGTGGGTACGGCCACAAACACAGTGGCTACCGCCAGCATGAGCGGATAGTACCACCAGGCAGCGTTCTGCGCCGCGCCAAAGCTCAAGAGGAGAGGGAAGCCAAGCATCAAGAACATCGACGAGTTGCTGACGGTTGCCTCTACCAGCTTGTACAAGAACAGGGTGCGCCGCCGGATGGGCGCGGAAAGGAGCAGGGGCAGATCCTGCGAGACGAAAAGAATGTGGATGCAGATGGTGGTACCGCTCAGCAGGAGTGCCACCAGCAGGGCAAAAAGGAGCACCGCCAGCACTTTTCCTGTAGCCTGCGGGCCCGCAACCTGTGCTATGGCCTGGAACATCGCCTGCGTGCCCTGGAACACGTAGCCCACGAAAAAGAGCCACAGTGCCACGAGCAAGACTGTGCGCAGGCGCCTGGTGCCCTCGACCCTGCGCAGCAGGTTGATGTACATGCGGAGCCTGTTGCGGAGCAGGAAAAGCAGCATGGGCCTCTAACTCTCCTCCAGATACTTGAGCACCTCCCGGTACTCGTCCCCGCCGGTGAGCTCAAGGAAGATGTCTTCCAACGACTGGCGGCGCGACGACTTCCCGCGCAGCTCTGCCATTGTGCCAAGGGCAATCAGCTTCCCTTTGTCGATGATCCCCACGCGGTCGCACATCGACTCGGCAATCTCGAGGATGTGGGTGGACATAAACACCGTGACCCCACGCTGCACCAGGCCCTTGAGCAGACTCTTCAGATTCCGTGCGCTCTTCGGGTCAAGGCCCACGGTTGGCTCGTCGAGGAACAAGACTTTCGAGTCATGAATGAGAGCGCCGCTCAGCGCGATTTTCTGCTTCATGCCATGCGAGTAGGTTTCGATGAGGCGGTCGATGTGGCCTGCCAAATCGAAAAGCTCCACCAGGTGCTCGAAGCGACGCACGGCCGTCGCGCGGTCGACACGGTAGAGGTCGGCCATGAAGAAGAGGAACTCACGTCCGGTGAGCTTGGGATAGACGTACGGCCGTTCCGGCACTAGGCCAAGGCAGCCCTTTGCTTGCAGCGGCTGCGTGGCCACGTCGAACCCGTTGATGCGCACGTGCCCACGATCCGGCCGCAACAGGCCAGTCATGAGCTTAATCGTGGTGGTCTTGCCGGCGCCATTGGGCCCGAGAAAGACAAAGAGCTCCCCTTCGACCGTCAGCGATAATCCATCAACGGCCAGTGTGGAACCGTAGCGCTTGCTCAAGTCTTCGGCGACAATCATAGGCTCTCGTCATTTACACTTTCAGCACGGCGAGGAAGGCCTCTTGGGGAATCTCCACGCGGCCCAACTGCCGCATACGTTTCTTGCCTTCCTTTTGTTTCTCCAGAAGCTTCCGCTTCCGGGTGATGTCCCCGCCATAGCACTTGGCCGTCACCTTTTTGCGCAGCGGACTGATGCTGGCGCGGGCGATGACCCTGCTGCCGATGGCCGCCTGGATGACGATCTGAAACAGCTGCCGCGGAATGAGCTCGCGCAGCTTCTCGCACACGCGTCGGCCCCACTCGTAAGCCTTGTCCCGGTGTACCACCACCGAAAGGGCGTCCACTACCTCGCCGTTGAGCAGCACGTCCAATTTGACCAGATCGCCCGGCTTGTAGGCGAGGAACTCATAGTCGAACGACGCATAGCCCCGCGACACCGATTTCAGCCGGTCGTAGAAGTCGAAAATCACCTCGGCCAGCGGGAACTCGTAGTGCAAATGGGCGCGCGTCGGGTCAAGATACTCAGTGGTGACGAAAACGCCGCGCCGCTCCTGCACCAATTGCATGATGCTGCCGATGTACTCGGCCGGCGTGAGGATGTGCGCGGCAATGTACGGCTCCTCGATGAGGGCGATGTCGCCGGCAGGGGGCATTTGCGCGGGGTTTTCGACCCACATGACCCCGCCGTTCTTGCGGGTGACTCGGAACTTGACGTTGGGGACGGTGGTGATGAGGTTGAGGTTGTATTCCCTCTCCAACCGTTCCTGGACAATCTCCATGTGCAGCAGGCCCAAGAAGCCACACCTGAAGCCGAAGCCGAGCGCCACCGACGTCTCCGGCTCGAAGTGAAGGGAGCTGTCATTGAGGCTGAGGCGCTCCAAGGCCTTGCGCAGCTCATCGTAGCTCTCGGCCACCGCCGGGTACAGGCCACTGAAGACCATCGGCTTGACCTCCTTGAACCCGGGAAGCGGTGCCGCTGCCGGCCGTGCTGCGTCGGTAATGGTGTCGCCCACCTTGGTGTCCCGCACCTCCTTGATGCCGGCAATCACGTAGCCTACCTCCCCGGCGCAAAGCTTCGGCCGTTTGATCTGGCGCAACTGCAGGATGCCTACCTCTTCAACCTCAAACTCCTTGCCTGAGGAAAAGAGCCGGATGCGTGAGCCGACGCCGATTTCGCCGTTCACCACCCTGACGTAGGCAACGGCCCCGCGATAGCTGTTGAACATAGAATCGAAAATGAGCGCCTGAAGAGGAGCCGAGACGTCTCCTCGTGGCGGCGGGATGCGCGCCACAACCGCCTCCAGCACCTCCTCTATGCCGAGGCCGTGTTTGGCACTCGCCAGGAGGATCTCCTGTTCCGCGATGCCGAGGATTTCCACAATCTGGCGTTTGACAAGCTCCACTTGCGCGTTGGAGAGATCGATCTTGTTGATGACTGGCACGATTTCGAGGTCGTTTTCCAAGGCCAGATAGAGGTTGCTGATGGTCTGCGCCTCGACCCCTTGGGCAGCATCCACCACCAGAATAGCCCCTTCGCAGGCAGCCAGACTGCGCGAAACCTCGTAGGAAAAATCCACGTGGCCAGGGGTGTCGATGAGGTTGAGGGTGTACCGCTGCCCGTCGCGCGCCGTGTAGTTCATGGTCACCGCGTGCGATTTGATGGTGATGCCGCGCTCGCGCTCCAGGTCCATGTTGTCCAACACCTGCTCCACCATCTCCTCTTTGCTCAGTGTGCCGGTGAGCTCAAGAAGGCGGTCGGCCAGGGTCGACTTGCCATGGTCGATGTGGGCGATGATGCAAAAGTTGCGAATCTTGTCACTGATCATAAAGGCTCCAACGGCAAAAGGACGCGCCTAATTTATCAAATAACATGCAGGAAATCAACCTCATTATGCCGGCGTGTGATGCGCGCAGGTGGAAAAAGCTGTGGTCCTTTGACCAGCCTCTCGATCGCGTTTCCGGAATGGCGGGATTTGGTCGTGAGGCCCTTCGTGCAGTGGCGGCGTGCGGAAAATCTCGCGTGCCGCAGAGGCAATTTTCATGAGGATTCAAACAGACGATGGAGAGGGGCCACACAGAGCGGAGTGTGCCTGGGTCACGAGAACGCCCCACGAAGGCTGGCGCTTCTCCTGCAGTGGTCGTGTGAGAAAGCGGGGGCTTCCCCTGCGATGTGGCGGGGACGAGCTGCCAGAGGGCGGCCGCTTCGCCGTGTGTCGAGTCCTCAGTGACATGAGTCGGCCACAGCTAAGAAGGGCGTACTTCCGCCTCCGAGCCGCTTCGACCCATTAGCCCTGGCAGCAGCAGGCGCGCTGGGTCCTCTTTCGCTGCAACGAAAGCAGACCCGGCGCCCCAGGCTCCTACCCCGCTGGGTCTTCTGCGTGTAATCGGTGTTTGTTGATGCGCGCAAACCTGGATGATTACCTTAGCAGGAGCGCCTTTGTCCAGCGCACGTTGTTGTCCGAACTCAGACGGCAGAAATACAGGCCGCTGGGGAGACGGGCTGCTGCCCAGTGCACCACGTGCTCGCCGGGCTCGTAGAGGCCATTGAGGAGGGTGGCTACCAGCCGGCCGCGGGCATCAAACACCTCCAACCTGACGTGGCTCGCATTGCTCAGAGAAATATGCATGGTGGTGGCATCGTTGAAGGGATTCGGGTAAATGTGCCCCACCAGGTACTCGCTCCGTCCCTCCGACACAGCGGGCCCCACTGCGGTGCTTCTGCCCAGAGTGTCTACCTTGACGACGGAGATGTCCGCATTCCCAAGGGAAAGGGAATAGAAGGGGTTGGAATTTGCGTCCTTCCAGCCGGCAATCACGATTCCCCCATCCGATGTCGGGATGATGGAATAGGGGTCATCATTGAGCGGCCACCCCCACCACTTCGTCCACAGGGTGTCGCCTGTGCCGGTGAGGCGAAGTAGCCACCAGTTGTCATAATTCATCTCCGGTGTCTGCACACCTTGGGAGTAGGCGGCCAGGTAGTATCCGCCATCTCTGCTCTGGAGGATGCTCAGCCCTCCGTCGTAGCGGTGGACGTAGCCGATGGTCTTGCTCCAGCTGACCTCCGCTTCCTGGTCCAGTTTCACCAGCCAGACGTCAGGGTTGGGAAAAGTGTCGGTCATGCAGGTGGCACCACAGAGAATGGCGCCACCGTCTGTTGTTGTGGCCACCTGACTGAAAGTGTTCTTCCTGCCTCGGTCAAAGACACGGCGTTTGAGCACATTGCCCGCGCTGTCAACAAGAAAGTAGCTGCAGAAGTTCTCCTGGAGCAATCCTCCGCAGTGAGCCACGCAGCTGTGAGCGGCGATGAGGTAGCCGCCAGAGTGGAAGGGGATGATCCCTGCTCCGGCGTCATCAAAACCGAAATCATAGGTTCGGGTCCAGACGGTGTCGCCTTGGGCATCCAGCTTCAGAAGCCACACGTCCTTGCCGCCGTGCTGCGTGCCGAAGGACGCGGTATTGCCCAGAATGACGTAGCTTCCATCCGAGTTCTGGAGAATCTCGTTGCCATTGTCCTCTTGGTTCTTGCCGAACCTTTTGTCAAGGAGGCAGTTGCCGTCCTGGTCATACTTGAGGAACCAGACCTGTCGCCCAAGGGGGGCCTGGTAGCGGGTTCCGGTCAGGAGGAGTTCCTCGTTGCTGCCCAAGGCAATTCCCCATAGGAAGTCCGCTGCTCCTCCCAGCCCGGTGCTGCCCACTTGTCGTGTCCACAGAGTGTCGCCGCTTGCAGAGAGCTTGATGATCAGCCCGTCGATTTCCCATGGGGTCGCGCCCATGGTGAACCCGCACAGGACGTACTCGCCCGACAGAGTTTCGACCACACGGCCAGTGGCGAACTCGGCTCTGTCGGGTTGACCGTACTGCCGTTCCCACAAGCTGACCTGGCCTTGGCTCTCTGCAGCCACGCAGATGAAGAGCATCAGCAGTGGCAGAAGTCTCACGGGAGGTCCCTCCGGTTATCTCACCACTTGCATCGTCTTACTCACCGCAAAGGAGCCGGCGCGCAGACGATAGACATACAGGCCGCTGGGCAAGTTTTCGGCGGAGAAACCAACAGCGTGCTCCCCGGCAGGTAGGTCTGCCTCCGCCACTTTGGCCAAGCGACGGCCGAGAAGGTCGAAAACCTCCAGTTGCACGTGTGCATCATGCGCAAGACAGAAGCCAAAAGTTGTGGCGGCATTGAACGGATTGGGGTAGTTTTGCCAAAGGAGCGGGCCGGTGGGCAGGAGAAAACAGCCTCTTCTACGCCCGTGAGGGTTGCAGCCAGCTGCGGGGTGGTGTTGCCGGTAAAGGTTCGATCGGCGAGTTCATAGATGGCCGCAGCCACAGTGATGTTTGTCGGAAGAGAGTCAGGGTCAGGTTCGAGCGCTGATCTGATCGTCAGGTGGTCCAATGGCGCGAAGGCGTCGTTGTCCGCCGCTGAAGGGAAGGCGTGTCCGAGGGCGTATTCCACGTATGCGCGATCGGGGTTGAGGCGTGTCAACCGAGCGCCCGCCGTGCGCAATCCTTCATACTGAATGAGCACATGGGGATGCTCGGGAGCGCTCTGCACGTGGTCGGTGTCTGCGGCGGCAACCAGGAACATGAGGTTGGGAAGCAAGCGCACCACTTCCGAGAGCCAACCCTCGGCATTCCGGTATTGCCAGAAGACCTCGCTCTCCGCCGGCGAAGCAATGTGAGAAGGGAGAGGCAGAGGGAGCAGATGCTTCTCTACCGCTGCACGAATGACGCGGTTGGAGTAGTAAACCCTTGCGCCAGAGGGGGTCCTCCAGAGGTGAGGGTTGAGGAGAAAGTCGCTGCCGCTGTCCAGGGCGCCATTGCGGTTGATGTCAAAGTACAGCCCCCCGCGTAGCGCCGCCATTTCGAGCGCCACTTGCAGCGTGTCGCAGTAGGCCAAAGAGCTCATGTCCCATGTCCCGCTGTCGGGATCATACGCCGGATTGACCCGAGGATTGAGGTATGGACTCGCCAGACGCCCGCCACACTCGGCGTTGGCCATGCCGTCACCCACCGGCGACTCCCAGTTCACGATCCAGGCGAGTCCGGCAAGCTCGCTCCCATGTATGCCTGCCACGCCCAGGGTGGCATTGCCGCCGTTGGACCAGCCGACCAAGCCGATATTTGTGCTCAGGGGCACAATGGGAGGGACCAATTGGGCGAGACCCCTGCCCGCAGTGTCTGTGCTCAGGCCGAAGGCAAAACGCACGATGTCCCGGAGGGCCTTCAAACAGTTGATGCCGTGCTCATCATAGATGCCGCCGCTGGCTGTTGCCCCTGTGCCCCCGCCAGGGAAGTTGAAGCGGATCTCTATACAGCCCGGTAGCGACCAGGGGGGCGACGCGACAGAAAGGCCTCCCGAAGCAAAACCACCCGGAACATGGATGACCACGGGCGCACCGGGGGGCCATAACGGGCGCTTGCCGGCACGGTGATGCGGATGAATATCCCTTGCGCCCGCCGGCTTTCGGACGGGATGCGCGTGTCGACCGCGCTCTGTGCCCAAGCCTGCACCACCAAGAGAACGACGACAAGACAGCTCAGGGAACGCATGCCACAGCACCTCCTTTCGCCCATGCCTATTCAGATCAGTCGCCTTTCCCACCGCTCCACCCTGACCGCACCCGAGGATGATGGGCACGAGAGACCGGAAAATCGCCTCTTGCCAAAGGGCCGCAGCTCAGCCCCCCGGGGACTCCAGCCCGGCGACGATGTACGCCCGCGCCGAGCAGTGCCTCAACGCGTAGGCGGGCACTACGGCGCCGCGCAAAGCTGAACGAAAGCCCGTCTTTGGCATGGTCGGCGGCATTCTCCCCAGCTTTTCCCTCCTGGGATGACTTCCTCCTGCGAGGAACTCACGACCGTCTGGCCCGGGCGAAAAACTCGCGCAGCGCGGCGAACACCTCTTCGGTGGACCCGGTGACCAGCCGGCACTTGGGCAGCGAGCCCAGGAAGACGCTGCCGTAGCTTTTCAGGACGACGCGCTTGTCGAAAATGAGTACGCAGCCGCGATCGGTCTTGCGGCGAATCAGGCGGCCGAAGCCTTGCTTGAACTTGAGGGTGGCCCAGGGTACCGTGTACTCCGTGAACGGGTTGCCGCCGCGGTTCTTGAGCGCTTCCACCCGGGCCTCCACCAACGGTTCTGTGGGAACCTGAAACGGCAGCTTGGTGATAATCACCGACTCCAGCGCTTCACCCTCGACGTCAACCCCTTGCCAAAAGCTGTCGGTGCCGAAGAGGACCGAAGTCGTGTCCCTGCGGAAACGCTCCAACAGGCGGTGACGATCCTCTGCACCTTGTTTCAGGGCAACGATGCCATGCTCCATGAGCAGTGGATCCAACTGGCGGTGGATTTTGTTGAGGAGGCCGTAGGAGGTGAAAAGGACGAAGGCGCGCCCCTCGGAAATGAGCAGCGCCCGCAGCACGAGCTCGGCCAGTGCCGCTGCATAGTCGTGGTCGCGCGGATCAGGAATGTCCAAGGGTACACCCAGAAGCACATGCCGCTCGAAGTCAAACGGCGCGGGGAGCATGAGCTCCAGACGTTTTTCCACCAGCCCGGCGCCGGTGCGCTCGTTGACAAATTCGAAACTGCCGGCGACCGTCATGGTGGCAGAGGTCATGACCACGGTCTGGAAGCGCTCGAACACCGCGGTGCGCATCATCTGGCCGATTTCCAATGGCGCGCTGAGCAGCCGGACTATGTTGTCGCGCTGCCCCGCCTTCACCTCGATCCACCGCGTGTGCGCCTCGTCGGAACCAAAGAGGATGTCCTCGATGGTGTCGGCGGCCGCCTCCAAGCGCTCGCTTGCCGCCCGTAGTTCGATGGCAAGCGAGCAAAAGTCCTCCTCCACATATCTGCTGGCGCGGTCCAGGATCCCCAAGAAATCTTTTGCCCTGCTGGCGAACTGGCGAAGGCCAGCGCAGAGGGCACGCACCTTTTCTTCTCCTTCGCCGCCCAGGAGCAGTCGCTGCGCGAGCGGGGTCAAGCGCAGTTTGACTTCGCCTTCTTGTTCCTCGGCCTGCGCGCGCACGCCCTGCCAGAGCGACTCCATGACCGCACTGTTGTCCTCGAGCAACTGGTCCGCCAGCGGCACGAGAGTGCGTTCGATGAGGCTGGTGGCTTCCCGCAAAAGCTCCATGGGCAGCACATCACTGTGTTTGTGCACCTTGGCACGAGCCAGGTGGAGCAGCCCTCTGTGCTCGTCTTTTCCTGGACGATGAAAGCGGCGCAGCATGCGCGCCAGCCCAGCGCGCGTGATGCGGCTGCCGAAGTAGCTACTTGCCACCTCCTCGATATTGTGGGCTTCGTCAAAGATGATGTGTCGGTAAGGGGGCAGAACTGCTGCTTCGCCCAAGTTGCCGAGCTGGTTGCGAACAGCAAGATCGGCAAAGAGCAGGTGGTGATTGGCGACTAGGATATGCGCCTGTGCGGCCTGCCGGCGGGCGCGGTTCACAAAGCACGAGCTAAAGTGCTGACACTTGGCGCGCAGGCATGTGTCGCTCTCGGAAGCGATGGCCTCCCACACTTCGTTGCGCGGCATGATGGGCAAGTCAGCCCTGCTGCCGTCCTTGGTGACCTTCGTCCAGGCGATAAGCGCTCGCACTTCGTCGGCATTTTCTTCGTTGAGCAACAGCTCGGGTTCGCGCTCAAGTTCAGCTACCTTGCGCAGGCAGGCGTAGTTACCCCGACCCTTCACCAGCACGGCCCTAAACTTTATGTCCAACGCCCGCTGCAAGAAAGGGATGTCTTTGTTGATAATCTGCTCTTGCAGATTGATGGTGTGTGTGGAGACCACGCAGCGCTGCTTGTTGCGCACGCTCCAGTAGATGGCCGGTAGCAGATACGCCAACGTCTTGCCCGTGCCGGTTCCCGCCTCGATGACCGCCAACCGGTGTTCGTTGAAGGCCTGACACACCGCCTCGATCATCTCCACCTGCTGGGGGCGGTCTTCGTAGCCGGAAAGCTTGGCCGCGATCGGCCCATGGGGCGCGATGAGCGAGGCAATCTCATCACGGTCTAAGGGGATCTCTTTTTCGGGTGGGCTCGGCTCGACTACCACATAGATTTCGTCAACCTCGTTGTTGACGATGTAGAAGGCCACGCCGAACTGGCCCACGCGCGAGGCCACCGCCAGGTCGGCCTCCGAAGGAGTGAGGGGGCCGTAAGGGTGGTTGTGGATGACCGCATCGCCTGGCTTCGCCAGGTGCGTCGCTGCCGGCACGGCTTCCTGGTTGCCGCGAGCCAGGACCCGCACCTGGCGCACCGTGCCATCGTCTTCCCCTTCGCCGAGGAGGAAGACTTCGTTGCCACCGGCATCGGCTATCGCCTGGCGAATGGCAGCGGCAGCCTCCTCGGAAAGATAGTCTGTGACCTCAACCACAGCCATCTCTTCGCACCTCAGCGACCTGACGCGCCGGAATACAGGTGACGCACTCTGCAACTTGGCGCATCACAGCAGCGAAAGCTGTTGTTCTCCGCTGCCCAGCTCCTGGGCGGCAAAGCCTTCGGCGCGCAGATACACCGGGAATTCAGAAAATCCGTGGGTGGTGAAGACCTGTTTTGGCCGCACCTTGCGTACGAATTCGATGAGTTCGTCAAAGTCGGCATGGTCGCTGAAAGGCAGCGCCTCGTCGGCTCCATAGCGATACTTGGCAGCCGGGTCTGCTGCCCATCCGGAGAGGAGCAACGTGCGCAGGCGGGGAATCGAGCCCACCGAGCGGTAGCGCAGCGCCTGCGGCGGGATGACCAACACCTCGCCGCGCAGCGAGCCATAGTCCCAGGGCTCGCAGTTCCTAAACTCGATGCCAAACTCGCGGTAGATGAGGGCCAGTTCCCACATCGCCGGCCAGGCCTTCACCCGAAAGCCATGGTCACCCAGCAGCTTCATGGCCTCCTGGCCCTTGCCCAACGAATAGGCCAGAACTGCCGGCACGGCTCCCCACAGGAGCGTTTCCTCAACAAAATGCACCAGCCCCGCAATCAAAGTGTCGCGATCCAGGAACCGATACTCTGATTTGCCGAAAGTGCACTCCATGATGAGAATGTCAGCTTGCGGAATTTGGATCGACTCGGCGGTGGCGCTCTCGCGAAGCTTAAAGTCGCCGGTGTACAACAGGCTGACCCCGTTGCGTTCGATAAGGATCATCGAAGAGCCGAGGATGTGCCCCGAGGGGTAGAGCTCGATGGTGAAGCCGTCTAGCTCGAACGGCTGACGATAGGCCACTTCCTGCACCTGCACCTGGCGCTGGCGCTGCTGGAAGAAGCGGGCAGTGGGCGCAGTGGCAATGATGCGATTATGGCTCTTCAGGTGGTCGGCGTGCCCATGGGAAACGTACGAAAAGTCGACTTTGTGCTCGGCGTCCAGCCAGAGCTCAGAGCCCGACAGGCGAATGCCCCGGTCGTAGGTAAACAAGCAATCCCTCCATTGATGGTGCACAGCGTGATGAGTACGACAGGGTACCTCCGAGGCGGTCTTGAGCCTCCATGCACCTTTAAATATAGGGAAGTCTAGCGACAAAACAAACGGTTTTTGCTTAGCACTGATGCGAGCGCCGTGCATGTTCCTGAAGGTAATACCGGTTGGTTTGCTGACGGCCCTCAGAGGATGCGCGCGGCCAGCGTTTCGGGTGGAAAGGTTCGTCAAGCGCGCCCCTGCCGTAGAAGGCCGAGGCCATCAGCGCGAGGCCATTGAGGAATTTGGCGGTCAGAACCGCTTGGCACCCCTCAATCGGCAAGGTCCCTCGCCCGCGCAAAACCGGTGCGGAAGCCGTGCGGCGGCGCGCGGCAGGTGGTGTGGGCTCCCGTAGCCTGCACCCTCGTTCGGCAACGTGCGCCTTGGCCTTCACGGGATGAGCGCGCGGAGCAGAGGGTGGTGCCAGTCGTTAGCATTGCGGTCATAGACGCCGAACCCGGCGCAAAACTCCCAATAGCACCAGCTCATGCCGTACTTTTCCGCCTGCCTGGCCACGAAGCTCGTCCACAGGGCACGGGAGTTCATGTCTGCCTTGCTGTAGGCGCCAAACTCGCCGACAAAAAGGGGGCGATTGTGCTGCTCGGCCCATAGCTTGGCTCGTACCAACTCCAGCTCAATGGCGTTTTTCTGCTGCGGGGTGCCGGTCCAGGTCGTCCCCAACCACGCCTGGCTCCCCTGTACCCACTCTGCGCCCTGGTGGGTGAACTGAAAGGGATTGTAGTAGTGGAACGTGACGATGATGCCTCTTTCTTCCTCAGGCAGCTGGAGCGACTCCAGTGCGCCCACTGCGTTCCACTGCCCAGGGCCGATGATCAGAATGCGATAGGGATCGCTTGCCCGCACCGCCGCGATGGCCTCGGGCAAGATAGCGTCCCACAACTCGGCGGTGAGACTGCCACAGGGTTCGTTGAGCAATTCGAAGAAGAGCTCGGCAGGGCAGTCTCGGTAATGCTGGGCAATCTGCCGCCAGAGGGAGAGGAACCGCTCCCTGTGGCCGGCCGGGTTCTCCATCATCTCTTCGTAATGGTGGATGTTCAGCACCACTGCCAGGCCGCGCTGCAGAGCCTGGCCAACCGCCCAATCCACGCGCTCCATAAAGGTTGGGTCGATGGCAAACGGTTCCTTGTTAGAGGCGTGCGCGGACCAGCGCACAGGGATCCTCACCGCTGTGAACCCTGCTTCCTTGATCAGCTGAAAATACCTCTCCTCGAGCACCACGCCCCATTCGCCCTCGTTGGGAGCCTCGAGGGCATTGCCTAGATTCACTCCCCGGGCCAGAAGGGCATTCTGGACGAAAGGATCCAATGGTGACTGCGCAGGCGCAGGCGGAGATTGTGTTTGCAGGGGACTCTTGTCCCTGGCGCAGCAGCACACGCAGGCGAGAACAAGGAGTGCGGCCTCAGTGTTTCGGAGTTTCCTGCTCATCGCTTTTCCCTCCGTTCGGCAGAAGGACTGAGAAGCCTCTTGCTGATGCAATGGCAATATAGGCGGCGAAGGCCGCATAGTCAAGCAAAATGTTCTGCCCTCGCTGGGTCAGCCGGGCGGCCTTCCGGCAAAAATTCGTTGCGTTTTCAGGACAAATTGTTTATCTTGAGGTGCTCGAAACCGTGGACAGCAACAAAGGGAGCCATGTCCGTGAGCAGCGAAAGGTTGATGATCTCTGTGTCCGGTATCCGGGGCACCGTGGGCGGAAGTCTTACTCCAGAGATAGTGCTGCGTTATGCGCAGGCGTTCGGTACCCTGGTGGGCGATGGCGCAGTGGTGGTGGGCAGGGACTCCCGGGTGACCGGTGACATGGTGAAACATGCCGTGTGTGCCGGCCTGCTCTCGGTGGGGCGCCATGTCATCGATCTCGGCATCGTGCCTACGCCGACTACGCAATTGGCCGTGGAAAAGCTCCATGCGCGTGGCGGCATCGTCGTCACCGCCAGCCATAACCCCATTCAATGGAATGCCCTGAAGCTGGTCGCCAGCGACGGTCTCTTCCTCGGTCCCCAGCAAGGGGAGGAAGTGAACAGGCTCGTGCGAGAGGGGCCTATCCCGTTGGCCACCTGGGACCGCGTGGGAAAGGTGCAGGCCTATGAGCGCGCCGCCGCAGACCACATCGAGGCCATAGAAAAGGTCTCCGTGATCGACGTGACAGCCATCCGCCGCAGAAGGTTTCGCGTGGTGGTGGACTGTTGCCACGGGGCGGGCGGCGTGATTATGCCCATGCTGTGCGAGCGGCTGGGCTGCGCGGCGCATTTCCTCTACCGAGAACCGACCGGGCTGTTTCCGCGCAATCCCGAGCCACGGCCAGAAAACCTCACCGAATTGTGCGCCGCGGTGCGCTCCCTTGGTGCCGATATCGGCTTCGCCGTCGACCCGGATGTGGACCGACTCGCCATCGTCTCAGAGAAGGGTCAGCCTTTGGGCGAGGACTATACGCTGGTGCTGGCCGTCAAGCTCATCCTCGGCAAGCGCCCGGGCAAGGTGGTGGTGAACGCCTCAACCACCCGTGCCATCGACGATGTGGCAGCGGCCTATTTGGCTGAGGTGGTGCGGGCCAAGGTCGGCGAGGTCAACGTGGCGCTGAAAGCGCGCGCGGTGGGGGCGGTGATCGCCGGCGAGGGCAACGGTGGGGTCATGCTGCCAGAGCTCCACCTGGGCCGCGACGCCCCCCTAGGTGTTGCGCTGACCCTCCAGCACCTGGTAGAATTCGGCGGCACCGTCTCCGAACTCAACGCAACCTTGCCGCAGTACGAGATGGTCAAACACAGGGTCGAATTGGGTACGGGGATAGACCCAGGAGCAGTCGTGCAAAAGCTTGCGCAGGAACATCGCGGGGGACAGTTGGACCTGCTCGACGGGGTGAAGGTCCTCTACGAGCGGTCATGGGTCCACGTGCGTCCGTCAAACACCGAGCCCATCATTCGCATCATCGCCGAGGCACCGAGCGCCGCGCAAGCCCAGGCCCTCGTCGAGGAGATGAAGGTGGAAATTGCCCGGCTTTTGGCATAGGGAAGGGTATGGAAACCACATCAGACAACGTGCAGCGCTTGGTGGAGCGCGTGGCAGAACCTTTGTCTCCCTGCAGTGAAGTCACCACGGGCACCTGCACCAACTGTCAGCAGTGCAGCGTGCGCAACCCTGCGGCAGTGGATGCCATCGTGCGCAGCGGCGCAGCGCGCATAGGGGCAAGTTTGGGGATGGCCAGGCCGGCCGCCGAACTGGCAAGACTCATCGACCACACCTTGCTGAAGCCTGATGCCAGCAGGCAGCAGATAGTCCGTCTGTGCGAAGAGGCAGTGCAGTACGGCTTTGCCAGTATCTGCGTCAACCCGTGTTGGGCAAAGTTGTGCGCCGCCGCCGTGCGGGGGTCAGGAGTACTGGTCTGCTCGGTAGTGGGCTTTCCTTTGGGTGCCAATCTCATGCGGGTCAAGGCCATAGAAGCGGCGCGCGCGGTGCAAGACGGCGCCGACGAGATCGACATGGTCATGAACATCGGCATGCTCAAGTCCGGGGAGCACCGCTACGTGGAAGAGGACATTCGCGGGGTGGTGCGGGCGGCAGCTCCCGCCCACGTCAAAGTCATCATCGAGGCGTGCCTGCTCACCGACGCGGAAAAAATCCATGCCTGCCTGCTGGCACAGAGGGCAGGGGCACATTTTGTAAAGACCTCCACGGGCTTCAGCACTGGCGGAGCCACGGCTGCCGATGTGGCCCTCATGCGTCGCGTGGTGGGCACCAGCATGGGGGTAAAAGCCGCCGGGGGCATCCGTGACTTCGAGGCTGCACAGGCCATGGTGGCGGCAGGAGCAGACCGCATTGGCGCCAGCGCCAGCGTCAGCATCGTGTCCGGCCAGCAAGCGACCTCCTGAGCGTATGACCGCCCGCGACATCATCGGCCGCAAACGGGACGGCCATAAGCTGACCCGCGACGAGATCGACTACTTTGTGCGCGGCTACGTCAAAGGACGCATCCCTGACTACCAGATGGCCGCCTTGCTCATGGCGATCTGCTTGCGCGGCATGGACACCCAAGAGACCGCCTGCCTCACCGAAATCATGCTGCATTCCGGAGAAGTCTTGAACTTTGCCGATGTCCCAGGTCCCAAGGTGGACAAGCACAGCACCGGCGGCGTGGGCGACAAGGTGTCGCTAGTGTTAGCCCCACTGGTGGCAGCCGCCGGCGTTAAGGTGCCCATGATTTCGGGGCGCGGGCTGGGACACACAGGCGGCACGTTAGACAAGCTGGAGGCCATCCCTGGTTTTCGCACTGACCTCGAACCAGAAGCTTTGGCGGAGCAGCTGCAGGAGGTGGGGCTGTTCATCGCGGGGCAGACTGCCCGCCTGGTGCCGGCCGACCGCAGAATGTACGCCCTGCGCGACGCCACAGCCACCGTGGACTCCATCCCTCTGGTTACGGCCAGCATTCTCAGCAAGAAGTTGGCGGAGGGGATAGACGGCCTGGTGCTCGATGTGAAGACGGGCGGGGGCGCTTTTTTTCAGGAACAGGAGCAAGCGGAGGCCCTGGCCCGCAGCCTGGTGTCTACGGCGCAAGAGCACGGCTTGCCGACGGTGGCCCTGCTCACAAGCATGGAACAGCCCTTAGGCCACATGGTCGGCACTTGGCTGGAAACAAAGGAGGCCATCCTCTGCTTGCGAGGACAAGGGGCCGAGGATGTGATGGAGGTGACCTTCGCGCTGGGGGCGGTCATGTTGCTGTTGGCAGGGCGGTGCAGCTCGCGGCACGAGGCAGATGCCACGCTGCGCCAGGTCCTCGCCAGCGGTGCGGCATATGAGCGGTTTGTCCACATGGTGGAGGCCCAAGGGGGCGACCTGGCCGTGGTCGATAATCCCGACTCATACCCCCCGCCGCGCTGCGAGGGGGAAGTGCATAGCCTGCGCGAGGGCTTTGTCAGCGCCATCGATGCGCGGGCTGTGGGGACGGCTGTCTGTCTGCTGGGCGGCGGGCGCCAGGTGGTGGAGGATGCCATCGACTACAGCGCCGGAGTGGTGTCGCACAAGAAAGTGGGCGAAAGGGTTCACGTGGGTGATGTGCTCGCGTCTCTTTATTGCAACAAAGGCCCGATGCTCGACGAGGCCGCGCGCATGGTGCGCGATGCCTTTCGCATCTTTGCTGAGCCGGTTTCGCCGCCCCCTCTCATCCAGGCGCTGATCGACGAGCACGGCACCCATCCGTGGCCGGAGCTGTCGTTGGCCAGAGCGCACGAGGGAGAAGAGCGATGAATCACGGCGCGTGGCTCGTCTGGCTGTTTTCGGCTGCGCTCTTTGTGGTGGCCGAGATATTCACCTCAGGCTTCTTTATCATCCTGTTCGCGGCGGGAGCAGTGGTGGCCGCGGTGCTGGCCTATGTCGGCCTTGGTCCGGCATGGCAGTGGGGCGCCTTCGTGGTGATCTCCGCAGCGCTGGTTCCCCTTTCCCGCAGGCTTGCCCGCCGCATGACGAGGGCGCAGAGCCCAGGCATCGGGGCGGATCGGCTCGTTGGGCAGACGGGCGTCGTCCTGCAAGAGGTGGACAACGTGGCCAACACCGGCATGGTGCGCGTGGCCAGGGAAGAATGGCGCGCCAGCAGCGCCGACGACCAAGTACTCGGCGTCGGCACAAGGGTGGAGGTGCTACGGGTGGAGGGCGCGCATCTGGTGGTCCGGAAACAGCAGGAAGGGAGGTGACATGACTGTACTCTTCGTTCTCGCGGCGCTGGTGGTGTTCGTAGTCATGGCCACCGGCGTGAAGATCGTCCGTCCCTGGGAGAAAGGGCTCATCGAGCGGCTGGGCAGGTACCAGCGCACCGCAGACAGTGGGCTCACCGTGATCATCCCGTTTCTGGAGAAGATGATCAAGGTGGACATGCGCGAGCAGGTGGTGGATGTGCCGCCCCAGGCAGTGATCACCAAAGACAACGTGGTTGTGCAGGTGGACGCCGTTGTCTACTACGAAGTGACCGACCCGGTGAAGGTCACCTACAACGTGTCGAACTTTTACATCGCTGCCACCAAACTCGCCCAGACCAATCTCCGTAACCTGGTCGGCGACTTGGCTCTGGACGAATCGCTCACTTCGCGTGAGGTAATCAACACCAAGCTGCGGCAGATTCTCGATGACGCCACGGACAAGTGGGGGACCCGCGTGACAAGAGTCGAGTTGCAGCGCATCGAGCCGCCTGCCGACGTCACCGAGGCAATGCACCGTCAGATGAAGGCGGAGCGGGAGCGACGCGCCATGATCTTGGAGGCGGAAGGCCAGAAGCGGTCGGCCATCCTCCGGGCAGAGGGCGAAGCAGAGGCCATCAAGAAGGTGGCCGATGCTCACCGTTACCAGAAGGTCACCGTGGCCCAGGGCGAAGCCGAAGCGATCGAGACGGTGTTCGTTGCCATCCACCGGGGCCAGCCCACCAACGACCTCATTGCTATCCGCTACTTGGAAGCATTGCAGAAGATAGCCGACGGCCAGGCGACCAAAATCTTCCTGCCGTATGAGGCCTCCGGGGTGCTCAGCAGTATTGCCGGGGTGGCCGAGATTCTGAAAGAGAGGGTTGCCGGTCAGCCGCCGGAGAAGTAGATGTGTTGCCGGCCGTGCGATTGGAACGACTTCGTGCTGGCTGTCGGAGCAAAGTTGCTGCTGAAGCCATAGTGGGAGGAATCGCGATGCCACTCATTCGCCGTACGTGGACGCCGCGCCAGGCAGACGAATGGAGCAGAGAGGACTGGATTGCCATGCTGTTCTCTGCGCTTTCCTATACGTGCATACTGGTAGGGCTGGCGGTATCCTTTCTCCTGCTGCCATGGGGTTATGTCATCCTGGCGGCCGGCATTGCCTTCACCGCGCTGATGTATTGGGTGATTGACCCCAAGCTGCGCGTGATTTCCACCGAGTACGAGAGGAAGCAGAAAGGACATCTCAAGGAACTTGAGCGCATTCAGCGCTGGGAGGAGCCAGCATGAGCAAAGGGTTGGCAGTGGTGCTCGGCATGACCATCGCCTACGGGGCATCCCTGGTGGGGATGGTCTTTGCGTATTTGTACTACCGCAAATACCGTGGTCGCCAGCAAGGAGAAGCGAACAATGGCTGAGTTGCTCGAACCGACGCGTCTGGGGAGTCCGATTCTTGGCGCTTTGCTGCCTGCGGGGGTCTTCCTCGTCTCGTTCTTGCTGACCTACCTGCTGATCAAGCGCTTCATGAAGGGCATCTAGTCCGCAGAGCGGTCCCTTCCGCTGCATAAGGAGGCACAGCTATGATGAGTCTCTTCGCCCCTTTGGATTGGTTCTGGTTGCTGCTCATTACCCTCCTGATGGTGGTTTGTGGCGTCTTCTTCTACCGACTGGGCAAGCGTTCGCAGTCAGATTTCTTTCTGGCTGGCCGCGGCTTGCCATGGTGGCTGCCTGCCTCTTCGGTCTATGCGACCCACACTGCCACTGACACGCCAATCTGGATTGGCGGTGTGATCTACAAGTACGGCCTGGCAGGGCTCTGGTACACGTTCTTCTGTGCGTGGGCGGCGGTCAGCGCTTTTGTTTCCGCGCGGATCTTTCGCCGTTCGTTGGCCTATAGCCAGGCGGAGTGGCAGAGTCTGCGCTTCGGCGGCCTGGGCAGCGAGATGTTGCGCGGGTGGGTGGCCGGCTGGCAGGTCTTCATGAACATGTTCATCCTTGGCTGGGTGGGCATTGCCATGGGCAAGCTGTGCAACGTCTTCTTCGGCTGGCCACTCTGGGTTGGGCTTGGTACCTTTTCGTCGGTGTGCGTCATCTATGTGCTCGCCGCAGGCTATTGGGGGGTGGTCATGGCAGATTTTCAGCAGGGAGTGATTGCGTTTGTCATGATCACCATGGTGTGCGCCTGGGGTGTTGCGGCAGCCGGCGGGCCGCGCAGTATCGTCAATAGGCTGAGCGGCATGAATAGCAGTTGCACCTGGACAGTACCCGAGGTGCGCCAGCCGGTGGCAGGGGGCTGCGTGCGCATCAAGGACGCGGCAACGGACGAGGTGCTCGCTTCCAGCCAGGGCAATTTTGTGGTTGTGCCCAGAGGGGAAGCGAACCCCCGAGGCAGGACCAATCAACGGGTCAAGGCGGCGCTCTACGAAGAGGCTGCGCCTGGGGTGGTGCTCTATCCTGCAGCGTACGACACCGTGTACGCTGGCCAGGCCATTAACATTGTCTGGACTCCGCAGCGCGCGCGTCGCCTTGTGAGAGTGGAAGCGTCATTGGATGAAGGGCGCACCTGGCAGACGGTGGAGCAGAGCCATTATCAAGGTCAACGGTGGCGGCTGAACCCGCTGAGCTTCACCGGCATGTTCCGGGGCCAATTCCCGGTGGCGTGGTTCATCACCATGTTGGTGGTGGCCCTTCTCGGAGGTTTCGGCATGGGTACCAGCATCGACTGGTACACGGAGGCGCAACGCATCCAGTCGGCCAGAACCGTGCGCGATGCCTCGTACTCCATCTGGGCAGGCACGCTGGCCACAATCGTCCGCAATACCATGTGGGCCGTGGCCGTGCTGGGCTTCTTCGTGCTCTTCCCCCACATCGCCGCGCAGAAAGACTATGAGATGAGCTGGTACATAATCGGCTTCAAGTACTTGCCAGTGGGAATGGTGGGGTTTTTCTTCGCGGGAATTCTGGCTATCCACTTGTCGACTATCTCAACGCACCTGAACCTGGGTGCCCTGTATGCCACGCGCGACTTTTACCACCACTACGTCAACCCGCAAGCGAGCGAGCGGCGTCTGGTGTGGGTGGGACGCGTTGCCACTCTCGTCGTCTTGGGAGGCTCCTTCGTCTTCGGGCTGATTATCGGCGAGGAGATTACCGCATGGCTAATCTTCGCCCTGTGGATCATGGCTGCGGGCGTATGGTTGCCCAACATCCTGCAGGTCATCTGGTGGCGGTTTAACTCCTGGGGGTATTTGACTGCTTGGGTGGCCAATTTGGGCTTGAGCTGGCTGGTGGTCTGGGTACTGCCTCGTTTCGGGGTCATCCCGGAGCTGCCTGACTATTTGCAGTTCTGGTCACTGATCGTCCTCAACGCCCTTATCTACGTGCCGGTCACCTTGCTGACCAAACCCGAAGAGATGGACCACCTGGTGAAGTACTATGTGATGTCGCGGCCAATCGGCTTCTGGGGCCCTGTCAAGCGCGAGGCGATGCGTCGAGGTCTGCTGTGAGGAGTGCCTCACCCTTGGTTGGGAGGTGAATTGCCTATGGAAGGCGCGGTGTTCTTGAGGGGCGAGCGTGTCCATCTCAGGCCGGTCGACCTCGAGGCCGACTTGGAGCTGTTCTATCGAGGGGAAAATGACCCAACGGTGCGGGATGCGCTCTTCTTGGCCTTCCCCATGACGCGCGAGGCGTTGCGCGCGCGCCTCAGCCAGCAGCTGGAGAGCCGCGAGGCGGTTCTGTTCACCGTCTGCAGCAATGAGCCGCCCCAGGCGGTGGGGGTGACGGCGTTTTTTCGCATTGACTATGTGAGCCGCGCAGCTGTCTTCTACTTGGCGCTGCTCGACCCAGGTGCCTGGTCGAAGGGCTATGGGGGCGAGGCGACGCGACTCATGGTGGACTATGCCTTTGCCACCTTGAACCTGCACCGCATTCAGCTGCACGTGTGTGCGGAGAACGCTCCTGCCATCCACATCTATGAGAAGGCTGGTTTCCTGAAAGAGGGCGTAGTGCGCCAGGCCATGTACCGCCGCGGTGGGTACGTAGATTTTTGGGTGATGGGTATTCTGCGCGAGGATTGGGAGAAGTAGCGCGGGCTTGAGCTTGCGGCCACGGGGTGGACAGGTATTTTGCGCAACTGCTTGGCATGAGCGCCACACGCTGAAGTGAGTGTTGCCTCGCCCAGGGCGCACCCTTGTAATTGTAGGAGGACCGGCTGCAGCTCGGGCCGGGCGGGCAAGCTTGCGTTCCATTGCGAAGCTGAGGCGTCGAAACTGACACAGGAACCTCCATGACAGAACAAACCGCCAATGCGCTAGAGATGACCGCGCGTTTTTCTTTTGCCCGGCAGCTCACCCTGCTGGACTGGGGCATCATCGTCGCTTTTCTTGTGCTGTCGGTGCTGATAGGCGTCTGCTTTTCCCGTCGTGGCACGCGCACCATGGCCGACTACTTCGCCTCGGGCCAAGGCGTACCTTGGTGGCTGCTGGGTACCTCGATGGTGGCCACGACTTTCGCCGCCGACACGCCGCTGGCCATTAGCGGGCTCGTGGTGAAACAGGGTATTTGGGGGAACTGGTTCTGGTGGTCGCAGGTGCCCATGTTCGTCATCGGGGTGTTCTTTTTCTCGCGGCTGTGGCGGCGGGCGCGAATCATCACCGACACCGAGCTGGTGACCCTGCGCTACTCTGGTCGGCCGGCGCGCATCCTGCGCGGTTTTCGCGCCCTCTACTTTGCCTTGCCGTACAACTGCCTGATCATGGGGTGGGTGAACTTGTCCATGACCAAGATCATGGGTCTCACCTTCAACATCCCGAAGAACATCGCCGTGCCGGCGTGCATCTTGATCACCATGCTCTACTCGGCAGTCTCCGGCCTGTGGGGAGTATTGGTGACCGACTTTTTCCAATTCCTCTTGGCCATGGGGATGACCATTTTTCTGGCAATCTACGCCGTGGCCCACGTTGGCGGAATGGGCACCCTCCTCAGCGAACTCCCCCGCCTGTACGGGTCGCAGAAAGCTGCCTCGATGCTCAGCATTGTGCCCTCAACTGCGAGTGGCCAGGACTTTTCCATCTTCCTTCTCTACGTCTTGCTCCTCTGGTGGACGGTGGGGAATACCGATGGAGGGGCCTATTTTGCCCAGCGCATGATTTCCGCAAAAAACGAGCGGCACGCCTTTCTGGGCTACCTTTGGTTCAGCATCGCCCACTTTTGCCTGCGTCCTTGGCCGTGGATCGTGGTGGGCATCGTGGCGGCGGTGCGTTTCCCGGGCATCATCAATCCCCATACGAACGCGCCAGATCCGGAGGTGGGCTACATCGCCGTGATGCTCGACCTGCTGCGGCCGGGCCTTTTGGGCCTGATGCTTGCCTCGTTCTTGGCGGCCTTCATGTCCACCATCGCCACGCAGATCAACTGGGGTGCTTCCTACCTGGTCAACGACTTTTACAGACCCTTTGTGCGGCCGCACGCCGGCGAGCGGCACTACGTGGTGATGGGCGTGCTGGCCACTGCGCTAATGGCCATTCTCGGCGGTGGGGTGACCTTTCTCATGAACGATATCTTCAAGGGGTGGCTGTTGTTTTCGGCAATCGTCGCGGGCATCGGCATTGTGTACATTTGCAGGTGGTATTGGTGGCGGGTGAACGCCTGGTCGGAGATGTCGGCCATCGTCGCCATCCTGGTGGTAGTGGCGCTGGTGCTGTTTGTGCCCAGCATGACCACCGTGCGCCTGGTGCTGCAGACGGCAGTCGGGGTGACCATGGCCGTGTTGGCATGGTTCGTTCTGGCCAAGCCAGGCGAAGCCCAGGAGAATTGGGGAGGGGTCGTCGCTGCGCTGCTCTCGGGATTCGCCGCCTTGTGGCTGGTGAGCAAGTTCACGCTGCCAGCCAGGCAGTTCCCGTGGACGCTGCTCTACACTGCGCCTGTTTCGCTTGTCGTCTGGCTGACGACCACCTTGGTGACCAGGCCGGTGGACATGAGCAATCTGGTGGAGTTTTGCCGCCGGGTGCAGCCGGGGGGCCCTGGCTGGAAGAAGGTCACCGCCATGGCCCAGGGAGCGGGGGCGCAGGAGAGCGTCGCCGAGAGCCTGTTCAATCGCCGCAATGTGCTTGGCGCCCTCCTCGGCATTGTGGCAGTGTACGCGGCACTCATTGGCATTGGCAAGCTGGTGCTGGGAGCGACTGTGTTGGGTCTGGCTCTACTGGCGGCGACTGCCCTGTGCTTCTGGGGGGTGGCCAAGCTGTTGGCGCACGAGAGATGGGCAGAGCCGGTTCGGTAGCCGCTCGTTCCATTTGGAGGGAATGCACATGTACTGTCGCCGCGAGTTCTTTGGCGTAATGGCGGCTCCTGCAGCCGCAGCGGCCGTGGTCGCCCTGGACCCTCTCGGTGTGCGACGCGCGTTAGCCGCCCTTGCCGGTTATGCCGGCTCCCCGCAACAGGCAGCGGCAGACGAACTTCTCTGGTTCGAGGTGCAACAAGCCCTTGCGGTGGACCGCACACTGATCAACCTCAACAATGGGGCGGTCTCGCCTTCTCCGGCCACGGTAATGGAGGCGCTGAAAAGACACTGGGACTTTGGCAACCAGGCTCCCTGCTACACGATGTGGCAAGTCTTGGAGCCACAGCGCGAACCTGTACGACGGCAGCTTGCGGCGGCTTTTGGCTGCGACCCGGAGGAGATGGCCCTCACGCGCAACGCCTCGGAAGGGCTGCAGATCTGCCAGTTCGGGTTGGACCTCAAACGGGGGGACGAAGTGTTGACCACCACCCAGGACTACCCGCGCATGCTCACTACCTGGAGGCAGCGCGAGCGGTGCGAAGGGATCGTGTTGCGGCAGATTTCTCTCCCTGTGCCTGCGGAGGATCCGGACCAGATCGTTTCCTTGTTCGCAGAACACCTCACCCCTCGGGTGAAGGCGATTCTCATTTACCACGTCATCAACCTCACCGGCCAGATTCTCCCGGTCAAGAAGATCGTGCACATGGCGCGAGCCAAGGGGGTGCCGGTAATTGTGGATGGTGCGCACGCCTTTGCGCACCTGGACTTTACGCACGCCGATCTGGATTGCGATTACTACGCGACCAGTCTGCACAAGTGGCTCTGTGCGCCCCACGGCACCGGCTTTTTGTACGTGCGCCGCGCCAAGATTCGCAGCCTGTGGCCGTTGATGGCGGCTCCTGCGGATATGGACGACAATATCCGCAAGTTCGAAGAGATCGGCACCCACCCTGCAGCGCCCTACCTGGCGATTGCGGAGGCGTTGACTTTGCACCAGGGCATTGGGCCGAAG
The DNA here is from genome assembly GCA_024655945.1 of candidate division KSB1 bacterium. Classification (NCBI taxonomy): domain Bacteria; kingdom Pseudomonadati; species Candidatus Zhuqueibacterota bacterium. The sequence continues at coordinate 387,066 of JANLFK010000001.1, read as the reverse complement.
CGCAAGGAAGCGCGGCTCATCTACCTGCGCGACCGCTGGGCGAAGCGGCTGGCCGAACACGAGCGTGTGCGGCTGCACACGAGCCCCAAGCCGGGCGTCGCCAGTGGGCTCGGCACATTTCAGGTGGAGGGGATCGATTCTGGTCAACTGGCGCAACACCTGTGGGACAGGCACCGCATCCTCGTGGCGGGCATCAAACATCAGGAGTTCGAAGGGATTCGGGTGAGCCCGAGCATCTACACCACCTTGGAGGAAATCGACCGTTTTTGCGACGCCGTGGAACGAGTGATCAAGCAAGGGCTGCCCAAATCGTGAGGCAGGCAAGGTCGCAGGCAAAGAAAGGAGGATTCCTTATGCAGAAGCGTATGTACTTGGTGTTGGTGGCAGCTTTGCTGGCGATGCTGTGCACTTTCGGGGTTGCTCAGGAGGAAACCCACCCGTTTTCAGTCCACGACATGCTGGCTATGGAGCGCATTTCCGAGCCCCAAGTGTCGCCCGACGGCAAGTGGGTGGCCTTCACCGTGCGCACCACCGACCTGGAAGCCAACCGTGGTCGCACCGACATCTGGATGGTTGGAGTCGATGGCAGCGGCCTGCGTCGCCTCACCACACACCCGGCCTCGGACTACAACCCGCGATGGTCCTCCTGCGGCAAGTACATCTGGTTCATCTCCACGCGCTCTGGTTCGGCGCAGGTTTGGGTGATCCCCGTCTCCGGTGGCGAGGCAACGCAAAGGACGCACCTCCCCTTGGACGTCGCCAATTTGGTGGTATCGCCTTATGGCAAGTATCTGGCGTTCACCATGGAGGTCTTTCCGGACTGCCAGAGCGTCGAGTGCACGAAGAGCAGGCTGGATTCCATCGCGGCGCGAAAGGCCTCTGGCCGCGTCTATGAGCGTCTGCTCGTTCGCCACTGGGACACCTGGAAGGACGGGCGTCGTTCCCACTTGTTCGTCATGTCCATCAAAGATGGCGAGGTGCGCGAGCTGATGCCCGGCATGGACGCGGATACGCCGTCTCGTCCTTTCGGCGGGCCGGAGGAGATCGCCTTCGCTCCGGACAATGGCGGTCTGGTCTTCACCGCCAAGAACGTGGGACGCGAAGAGGCATGGTCGACGAACTTTGACCTGTTCTACGTGCCGATCGATGGCTCTGAACCGCCACGCAACCTGACTGCGGACAACCGCGCCTGGGATACCACGCCGGTCTTTTCGCCCGACGGCAAGACGCTTGCCTACTTGGCTATGTCGCGGCCCGGCTACGAGGCCGATCGCTTTCGCATCATGCTGCGCCCCTGGCCGGAGGGAAGCGCGAAAGCGTTGACCGAGAGCTGGGACCGTTCGCCGAACTCGCTCTGCTGGTCGAAGGACGGTAAGTACCTCTATGCCACTGCCGCCAATCTGGGTCAGAGCTCGCTCTTTGCGGTGGATGTCTCCTCCGGCAAAGTGCGTACCATTGTCGAGCAGGGCACGGTCAGCTCGCCGGGTGTGGCAGATGAGCAGATCGTCTACGGGCTGGACCACCTGCGGTCGCCCGTTGAACTCTACGTGGTCAATACGGACGGCAGCAACCCGCAGCCTATCACGGCGCTCAATGCCAAGAAGGTGGCAGCGACGCGCATGGGCGACTATGAGCAGTTCACTTTCAAGGGGTGGAACGACGAGAAGGTGTACTGCTACGTAGTGAAGCCGGTGGATTTTGACCCCAACAAGCGCTACCCGGTGGCCTTCCTCATTCATGGGGGGCCGCAGGGGTCTTTTGGCAACCACTTCCACTACCGCTGGAACCCGCAGGCCTACGCCGGCGCGGGCTATGCGGCAGTGATGGTCGACTTCCATGGATCCACCGGCTACGGGCAGGTCTTCTGCGACGCCATTCGCGGCGACTGGGGTGGCAAGCCGCTGGTTGACCTGCAAAAAGGCTTGGCCGCAGCCCTCAAACGCTACCCCTGGATGGATGGCGACCGTGTGGCGGCGCTTGGCGCCTCCTTCGGCGGCTATATGATCAACTGGATTGCCGGCAACTGGCCGGACCGGTTCCGGTGCCTGGTTTGCCACGACGGCAATCTGGACGAGCGCATGGCCTACTTCGATACCGAAGAGCTCTGGTTCCCGGAGTGGGACCATGTGGGCACACCCTGGGACAACCCGAAAGGCTACGAGGTGCACAACCCGGTGAATTTTGTTAAGAATTGGAAGACGCCGATGCTGGTCATCCACGGTGCCCTGGACTTTCGCGTGACGGAGACCCAGGGGCTGGGCACCTTCAATGCCCTGCAACGCCGTGGCATCCCCAGCAAGCTGCTCTACTTTCCCGATGAGAACCACTGGGTGCTCAAGCCCCACAACTCCATCCTCTGGCATGAAACGGTCATAGAGTGGTTGGACCAGTGGTGCAAGGAGTAGGGTTGCTTCTCGGGACCTGTGGGAGAAATCCTCAGGGGGCCAGGCGGCTTGGCTGCCCACGGCCTCCGGAAGGAGGTGCTGCATGAGACTCTGGTCGATTTTCCTGGTGGCTGGGATCGTTTCCGTTGTCCCCTTGGCTTTCGGAGGGGGAAAGACGGCAAAGCAGGAGGCAGCTCGCATGGGTGAAGGGCAGGCGGTCATTTCGTTGCCGGCGCCGCGCTTTGACAGCGATTGTTCTGTGGAAAAGGCGCTCCGCCAGCGGCGCTCCGTGCGGAGCTACCGGCCGGAGCCGCTCACCATCAATGAGCTCGGTCAATTGCTCTGGGCTGCGTACGGAATCACCAAAGAAATGCCCCTACCGGCATTCCTGCGTGGGGGGCTACGCACCGCTCCTTCGGCAGGTGCCTTGTATCCGCTCGAGATCTATGTCGTCGTGGGAGAGGTGGCGCGCCTGGCCCCGGGCATCTACCGCTATGAGTCCGAGGGACATGCCCTGAGAAAGGTCTCCTCTGGTGATTCTCGCAACGAGCTGGCACACGCCGCCTGGGAGCAGTCGTTCATCGCCAAGGCGCCGGCGGTGCTGGTCTACTCGGCAGTCTTTGCGCGCACCACCGGCAAGTACGGCGAGCGCGGCCGGGCCCGCTATGTGTGCATGGACCTCGGCCACTCGGCGCAGAACGTCTATCTGCAGGCGGAGGCACTGGGCTTAGGCACCTGTGCAGTGGGCGCATTCGACGACGAAGCCGTAAGGAAAGTCATGGGCCTGAAATCGGACGAGGAGCCGCTGTACATCATGCCGGTGGGGAAGAAGTAGGCGTTCCCTTCTACCTGGCCGGGGCACGGGGCCCCTTTTCTTGCGCACGTGAGAGTTAGGTGCCAATCGCGGCAGGCGGCGCCTTGCCAAGCGAGCGCCCGGTCCCCTCGGGTCGCAGTGGTGCCCGCGGACGGCTAAGCAGGGGGGAGGGCGCGCGGCGCCCGAGCGTCCCTGGCGTGTGGGTGCAGACGCTGTGGCGGCTGTGGTTGCGGTGTTGGTCAGAGGGGTAGGGCGGGTGCCCGCTTGGGCGGGAGTCCCCCAAGCCATGCGCCGACATAGCCCCTTGTGCCAAGACTGAATTCCTGCGCGACAGAAACAGAGCGTTCATTACGCGGTAGAAAGAGCAGCGGCGCCGCGTGCGGGCGTCTTTTGTGGAGTTGGCCGCCTGCTTTTTCAGGTGGAGCGAAGGGGCTCCGCAGTTTGGTCAATTGCACGTGGAGTGGCATGGATCGTCGTGGGGTCCGGCAGTCTTCAGTAACGGAGTGAGGTGCATGCAGGCAGTGATTTTGGCCGCAGGCGAGGCACGACGCCTCAGGCCTTTGACGGACAACAAACCCAAATGCCTCCTCGAGGTGGCCGATGGGACTACTGTACTCGACGCCACCGTCAGGAACTTGCTCTGGGCAGGCGCGGACGAGTTAGTGCTGGTGACAGGCTTCTGTGCCCAACAGATCCGCGCCCACATGGCAAAGCACTACCCAGGCCTGCAGGTGCGCTGGGTGCACAACGAAAGGTTTGCCACCACCAACAACGCCTATTCGCTGTGGCTGGCCCGCGAGGCTGTGCGCGGGCCATTTCTCCTTCTGGACGCAGATATTCTCTTTGACCGACGCATTCTCGCCATGCTACTGGGCCTCAGGCACCATGACGCCCTGGCCGTTCGCACCGCCGGCCACTGGTCAGAAGAGGATATGAAGGTGGTTCTCGACCCCCAAGGGCTCGTCCAGACCATCAGCAAGAAGGTGAGAGTGGAGAGCGCATCAGGAGAGTCTATTGGCATCGAGAAGTTCAGTGCACAGTTTGCCCGCGCTCTGTTTGCCGAACTTGGACGGCGGATGGATGGGGGAAGAGGCGCGCAGGAGTTCTACGAGGCCTCTTTCCAGGCAGTCATCGAGGCGAGCATGCGCCTCTATGGGCTGGACATCTCGCCACTGGCGTGCGTGGAGATCGACACGCTCGAAGATTATCGCCACGCCCGGGAGGTCGCCGCAGGCCTGTGCAGCGTGGAGTGAGGCATGGGTCTCCCCCGTTACCTGCGCAGGTTATTCCTTTCGCTGGCGTTGAGCATAGCCGCGATTGTCCTCATCTTCGTGTTCACCGGCAGCCGTAAGACGATTGTGGCACTGACACAGATCAGGCCGTCGTACATCGGCTTGCTGCTCATGCTCGGCCTGGCCGGGATTGCCTTGGATGGCGCGAGGATTATGTTCCTGGTCCGAGCGGCGGATGGGAAAATTGGCTTCTGGCAGGGTTGCAAGTTGGGGGTTCTTGGCGTCTTTGGCAACGTGGTCACACCGTTCAGCACCGGGGGCCATGTGGCCATCGTCTACCTCCTCCGGCAGCAGCGCCTTCCTTCAGGCAGGGGAGCATCCGTGGTACTCACCAGGCTCCTCGCAACTGGCTTCTTTGTTCTCTCGGGCGCCCTCCTCTCGCTCCTGTCATTCGGGCACCTCGTCACAGAGGAGCCAGCAATCCGTCGCGTCATGCTGGCCACAGCCATAGTCTTCCTGGGGCTGTCGGCGCTGGCGGTGGCCGCGCTTCTCAATCCACGCGTCTCGGCGGGGCTTGGTGGGGTCTCTGGCAAGGTGTTGAGCAGGATCGGCGTGCTGCGGCGGCAAAGGCGTTTCCAGCAGAGGGTCAACCGGCATGTGCTTCATGCTCGCAACAGTTTCCGGCGGTTCTTCAGTGCGCACGCCGTGCTATTGGGCTGGGTCCTTCTTTGCAGTGCTTTTGTTTACGTCACCCAAGTGCTCCTCCTTTGGGCCGTGCTGCGCGCGCTCTCTCTGCCAACGAGCCTTCTGCAAGGGTTAGCGCTCAGTGCTTTGCTCATCTTCCTGCTGTCGTTCCTCCCCACGCCGGGCGGCTCGGGGCTCGGGGAGGCCCTCTTCGTGCTTGTCTACTCGGCGGCGGTTCCTACGCACCTTTTGGGTGTGGCGGTCGTGCTCTGGCGCCTCTTCTACCAATACCTCCCTGCCGCCATGGGGGCAGGGGTGGCCGCCAGCCATTCGGACGCATTGTTGTCCCGAGAGGGCAATGTTCGATCAGGCTGAAGGGTGTGTCTGGTCCGGCTCCATGGCCAGGCGGAGCTGGCGCGCCAAAGTGAGGCGTTGCAGCAGGGCGATCAGCACCGTCCACAGGTTGAACGGCCCGCAGATGACCCAGAAGACGAGATCCAGGCGGTTGCACAGACCGGCCAGCAGGAACACGGTGAGGTGGCCTGTGGAGCCGATGAGCGTCCAACAGCGCACGAGCAGTTGTTGGTGCCGGCGATAGTCGGCCCGGAATCGCTCCTTGACCGCACTCGTCACGCCGCTTTCTGCCTGATACCACTCCAGGTAGCCACCGTAGCCCTTCGGCTGCGCCAAATTGGTGAGCGCGCGCTCGAACTGGTACAAGCCGATGTAGAGGGTGAGGAGAACTCGGTGGATTCTTGCCGTCCAGCCACAGCCCAACGCAGCCCGCTGCGCGCGCAACTTGGCGATTGGCTCGAGTTTCTCGTGGTAGGAAGGAATGGCGTAGAAGATGAGCTCGTTCTTGAAATAGTCAAAGAAAGTGATGTGGACTATCACACTCAGCCCGGCCAGGGCGGCGTACGTCCACCACCACGTCACGGCGCCGGATTGTCGCACCATCGCGGTCGTTACCCCCGCGAAGATCGCCACGTAAACGACCATGTCGGCCAGCCCGTCCAAGGTCTTGCCCAGCCGGGAGCTCGTAGCGCGCAGGCGCGCCACCTGCCCGTCCGTGCAATCCAGTACGTTGGCAACCATCAGGAAGAGGGCGCCCAAGAGAGCGCTGCTGCGGGTCCCTTGGGCAAAATGGTGCCCGGAGGCCACACCCGCGAGCATGGCCACCAGCGTCACCATGTTGGGGCTAATCGGGAGAGGACGCAGAAGGAGCGCAAGCACGAAAGCCAGCGGGCGGTTCACGAACAGGTCAAGCGGCTCTTCGGTCTCCACTGGCTTGAGGGAGCGGAAGAAAAGCTCACGAATCCTCATCGCACTCGCTCGGCGGACCTCCTGCGGGTGGCGAAACCTCTAAGACGGAAGCCTTTGGCCTGGAGAGCATTCCTGGCCGAGCACTTTGCGCACCGCAGCAGTTACCAGGGTGACGGGTACCCCACGGATCACGTAGCGGTTGAGCAGGGAAACGGGCACACGCGGTGCCTTGCTCACCGCAACGATGGCCCGGCGTAGCACCATGGCGTTGATGGTGCGCAGCACATGGCGACGCAACGCCATCCGCCTGGCCACCGCGTCCAGGGCGCCCACCAGGAGAGCCGTATGCTCCTGTTTGCCAATCGAAATGCGCACCATGTTGCGAAACGCAGGTGCATCGGTGATGAACTTGATCTTGAGGTGCCTCTTGGCCAGCTCCTCGGTGAGGAGCTCTCTGGCATGAGGTGGGTACTCAGCCAGGAAGAAGTTTGCTTCGGAGTCGAAGGCGACGAATCCAGGAAGCGAGTTGATCTTCTCGATCAGTTTCGTGCGGTCGCGACGCGTTTTTTTGGCCACTGAGCGGTAGTACTTGTCGGAGTCGAGGGCGGCGATCGCTAACTGCTCGAGCACCTGGCTGAAGCCAAGCAAGCGCTCCGTGAGGCCCAATTTCTCGGGAAGCCCTTTGCTGACCAAGGCAAAGCCGATGCGCGCCCCGGCCAGCGCGTAGTACTTGGAGAAGGTGCCGAGCACTATCAGGTTGCCGTAGATCTGCAGCCACCTGCTGATGGGCGGCTGCTCGCCAGAGGCAAACCCTGCGTACGCCTGATCGTAGAGCAGAACCTGCTCGGGATGGGAACTCAGCAGCACGGACTCGAAGTGGCCGGGGGCGAACGTTGACCCGGTTGGGTTGTTGGGTGAACAGACCACGGTCAGACGGGGGCGCAGGGTCACGAACTGCTCCAACAGCGACTCGTAGTCGTAGAGGAATTGCCGCCCATGTCGGTACATGAGGTAGGTGTGCTTCTCCAACTTCCGGACGTCGCAAAGCTGGTCGTAATAGTACCAGCCGTGGCTGGGCAACAGCACGGTCTGGCTAGGCCCGAGCGCCAGCTCGAAGATTTGCTTCAAGATGTCCTCGGCGCCGTAGCCCAGCAGTACCTGCTCGACGGCGACGTCGAATCGCTCTGCCAGCAGGTGCCGCAGGCCGCGATTATCGTCCCTGGTATAGTCCGAAAGGCAGCTCTTGTGCAGACTGCGCAGCACCTTCATGCACTTGGGTGAGGGGCCGTACTTGTTCTCGTTCTTGTCAAGCAGGATGTCTCGGGTTTGCGGCGACTCACGCTTTTTGCCCACGATGCTCTCCCTGTTGGATGCTCGTCCTCAGGCTCTGTTCTCGCTGCACTCCTGCAACTGCCCAAAAACGCTGGCAAATTTACATCTATGTTACGAAATTGTCAAGGGAAATATTCCGCGGCCTGATCAGGTGCCACATTGTCGCAGCGGCGTCGCCCGCCTCAGCATCTCTTCGCGGGGGTGGACAGGCCACTAAGAGAATCGCAGCCAGCTGCACGTCGCCAGGGCCAGCGCTGTTCGGAAAAAGGGCTTGGGCCTTCGCACTTCGTTCCCGTAAGCTCCCGAGAGCCGCACCTCTGGCGGGCAGAGACTGGGCTCCGGCGGGCGGGCCCTCCGCCGCTACGCTCCCATGCTGCACCAGCCCTCGCCTATGGGTTGAGAGCGAAAACGGCCCGGCATAAGCAAGCCGGGCCTGGTCAAGCTCACCAAGCCTGCTTATCGGGCACGGCTCACTGCTTTCTCCAGCGCCGCATGAATCATCATGAACTCCGCGATGTTCTCCGGTGCGAGGAGCCCGCGCAGCGTGCCAGCTTTGAGCACAGGCATAATGTGGCACTTGCACCCCTGCAGTTTGGCCATGGCGTTCTGCAGCATGTCCGAACTCTCCACCACCTCGAATTCCTTGCTCATTGCTTGCGCCACTGGATAGTCTTGTCCGTGCTCGGCAAGGGCGCTCATCAGGTCGGTGCGCGAGAGAATCCCGACCACCGAGCCGTCAACCACCACCGGGAAGTCCTGCTGGTAGCCGGCCAGAATGAGGTCTACGGCGCGTTGCAGGGTGTCGTCCGGGTGCAGGGTGCGGAAGTCGGTGAGCATGGCGCTGCTCACAGGCACATCGTTGAACAGGGTGCGCAGACTGGTGACGCTGGATTCCTGTGCAGCCCCTATCCAGACGAACAAGGCAATGAAAATCAGGAACGGGTTGAAGAAGGCTCCCAAAAAGCCGAACAGCAGCGCCATCCCCTGCCCCAAGGAGGCGGCCACATGGGTGGCACGGGCATAGTCCATGCGCATGGCCAGGAGCGCGCGAACCACCCGTCCTCCGTCCATGGGGAACGCCGGCAACAGATTGAAGCCGGCCAGGAAGAGGTTGACCAGCAGCAGCCGTTGCACAAAGGGGCCGGTGGTCACCGTCAGCTTGCTCATGGGGACCAAGGCCGTGGTGGCGTTGAGGATGATGAACAGCACGGCGGCGATTGCTATGTTCACCGACGGCCCGGCCGCGGCCAGCCACAGCTCCTGCCGCGGGTCATCGGGCATGCGCTCGATGCGCGCCACGCCCCCGATGGGCAGCAGGGTGATATCACGCGTGCGAATGCCATACTTCTGCGCCACCAGCGCATGACCGAACTCGTGCAGCACCACGCAGAGGAAAATGGCCACCACAAACCCCACGCCGGCGGCGGCAACACTCAAACTGTGACCCTGGCGCAAGTAGCTGAACGCCACCCATGCTAAGATGAGAAGAAACGTGGTGTGAATCCGCACGGGAATGCCACGAAAAGAGCCGATGTTCAACGACCATTTCATCTTCGTCACCTCCTGGTAAAGTCCAATGCATTAGATGAAGCCCCCGGTTTCCTGTTTCGCTCCCCGGTTTCTGGCGCTGCCGGTACTTTTTCCTTGATTTTGAGCGGCATCTTCATATATTTGAGGCAGCGAGTCGGCCTGCGAGCACCGGGGTCCAGCAACACGCCGTGAGCCCTTTGTCTGATGAGAGCGTGCCGGAGCATGCATGCGTGGGGGAGCAGTCTTCGCCATTGCCGAAAGAACCGAGAAGCAGCCGGCCAGCCGCGCGAACCCGCGCAGCAAGGGCGCGTGGCCCACTGACATAATACGCGCAGCTCGCTTTAGTGCAATCCAGCCAGAAGCACACGTCTGACGGAGGTCTGGCATGAAGCTACGTCCCTTGCTCGTCCTTACCCTTGTATTCCTCTGGGTGTCCTTTGTCCTTGCCCGGAACGCCGAGCATAGCTGTTTTTCCATTGTCGTCGGCAAGAACGCCTCTGCTGACGGCTCCGTGCTGGTGGCCCACAACGAAGACGATGGTGGCCGTCAGCTGGTCAACATCTACAAGGTCCCCCGCCTGCAGCATGCGCCCGAAGAAACGGTGACTCTTTCCCCTGGTGCAAAGCTGGCGCAGGCCCGGCAGACGTGGGGCTACCTCTGGCTGGAGATGCGCGGGATGGACTTTGCCGACTGCTTCTTGAACGAATGGGGTGTGGTGGTCGCCTCTGATGCCTGCCTTTCGCGGGAAGAGCAGGGCGAGGTGCTGGGCGGCGGTATCGGCTACTGGCTCCGCCATGTGGTGGCGCAACGGGCGCGCACTGCACGGGAGGCAGTCAAGTTGGCAGGGGCCCTGGTTGAGCAGTTCGGTTATGCCTCCAGCGGCCGTACCTACGTCATCGCCGACCCTCAGGAGGGATGGCTGCTGGCTGTGGTGCGCGGCAAGCATTGGGTAGCCCAGCGGGTGCCCGACGACATGGTGGCCGTCATCCCCAACTATTACACCATTGGCCAGGTGGACCTCGCCGACACCCTCAACTTCCTTGGCTGTTCCGACCTGATCGACTATGCGCGCGAGCGGGGCTGGTACCAGCCGGAGCGCGACGGCGCCTTCCATTTTGCCAGAGCCTACTCCAAGCCGAGCCAGCTCCAGCATCCAAGCAACGTCCACCGCATGTGGCGAGGCGTCAATCTGCTCGCCGACCGTCCGTATTCGCTCGATGCGCAGTTTCCTTTCGCCTGTCGACCGAAGAAAAAGGTCACCATCCAGGAGCTGATGCTCGTCCTACGTGACCACTTTGAGGGCACCGAACTGGACAAGAGTCAGGGCTACAAGAAAGGCAGCCCTCATCGGCTGGGCGACCATACCATCTGTGCACCATCCACGCAGTTTGGCTTTGTGGCCCACTTGCGCTCCTGGCTGCCCATCCCGCTGGGGGCAGTGCTCTACCTGGCGCCTCGTCGCCCGGATGTGCAAGCGTTCGTGCCGTGGTACGCAGGCGTGCAGAGCATCCCCCCAGGTTATGCGACAGACGACTATGCGACGGCGCTTCGTGAGCATCTTGCCAAGCCGCACTGGCAGGGGTTGACGGCAGAGAACACCGCGTTTGTTGCCTTCTCGACGCTTGCCGACAAAGTGGACATCGACTTTGCACCACGTCTGCGGCAGGTCCGCCAGGTCTGGGACTCGGTGGACAAGGACATCTTCAGGGTGCAGCAAACCTTTGAGGCCAATTGCCTGGCGGTCCATAAGGAGTCGCCTGCCAAGGCTGAGCAGATGCTCACCGACACCACGGCCGCTTTGGCGCTGAAAGTCTGGAAGTTGGCCAGGCAACTCCTTGACCAGATGAAGTGAGGTCGCGCGACAGGGTGGAAGAGGGCAATGCTGCTCACACGCGCGACAGATACTTGCCGGTGCGCGTGTCGATACGGATGACGTCGCCCGCCTTCACAAAGGGCGGCGCCTGGATGCGCGCTCCCGTCTCCAGCGTCACGGTGTTCGTCAGGTTACCCGCCGTGTCGCCGCGCGCAACCGGGTCGGCCTGCGTCACCTCCAAGTCGACCGTGATGGGCAACTCGGCAGAGATGGGCCGATTTTCGTGGTAGAGGATGGTCGCTGTGTTGCCTTCTTTCAGGAAGGCGAGCTGATCGCCCAAGAAATCGGCGTCGATGGTGACTTGGTCGTAGGTCTCTGGGTCCATGAACACGAAGTGATCGCCGTCCCGATAGAGGAACTGCATGTCCTTACGGTCGAGCCGCACTTCCTCCAACTTGTCGGTGAAGCGGAAAGTGTTCTCAATCACCCTGCCGGTCTTGACATGTTTCAGGCGCGTGCGCACAAAGGCGCGCAAGTTGCCGGGAGTCACATGTTGGTACTCGGTTATGATGTAAATGTCCCCCGCGAACCGGATTGCCATGCCGCGGCGAAAATCGGAGATGGACGACATAAGCCCTTTGCACCTCCAGGTTAGTGGTGAGCTGTTTCTTTCACTTACTTGCCCAGCCAAATGTATACAATCTTCAGGGAAAAGGCAAGAGGTTCGTGAGCGTTTTTCCTGCGAAAAACGCTGTCGTGCGGGTGGCAGAGAGACGACGCCCGCTGCCGGCATGCCTCCCCCATGGGAATGCCTGTGAACGCTGAAACTGAGGAGGAGCGATGTTGACTATTCGTCAGCTGTCCAAACGGGACCTTCCGGTGCTTCTCGAATTCTGGAACCGGGCGGTGCGCGCCGATCGCCTGAACAAGGGCCTCCTCGAGGAGAAGGTGTGGGAGGATCCCGATTTTGAGCCGGAACTTGCCCTGCTCGCCGAACAGGGAGGCCAGATAGTAGGCTTTATGATGGGCGTCACGCGGCGCAGCATGGGTGACACCGCCAGGGGCTGGATCAAACTCTTCGCTGTTGCCCGCCAATGGCGCCGGCGCGGCATAGCCTCACAATTGTTGGAGTCGGTGGAAGAAGGTTTGCGGGGCTGCGGAGTGAGCAGGCTGCAGGTGATGGACTGTCCCGTAAACTACCTGCAGCCGGGCATCGACCCATTGGCCTACACCGAGGCCATTTGCTTCTTGGAGCGTCGCGGCTTCAAGAAGGTGGGTGATACCTCGCACCTGAAGGCCGACTTGCAGAAACAGAACTTCGACACCGTCGCAGAGGAGCGCGAGCTCGCCAAGCAGGGCATCGAAATCAGGCGGGCGCGACCAGAAGACTGGCCGCAAGTGGAGGAGTTGCTGCGCAGCGAGTGGGCCGCGTGGGTGCCGGAGGTGCACAAGACGCTCTCGCGACGGCCGATCCGTCTGCACGTGGCGCTCCTTAACGGCCGCATCGAAGCTTTTTCCGCCTATGACGCGAACAACGTGGGCACAGGGTGGTTTGGCCCCATGGGCACCAGGGCAGTCTTCCGCGGCAAAGGCGTAGGAGGCATTCTGCTCAAGCGGTGCCTGCGCGATATGCAGAAACAAGGGCACAAGTTCTCCACCATCCCTTGGGTGGGACCGATTCCGTTCTACATGCACTACTGCAACGCCCACGTGTACCGTGTGTTCTGGCGGTACGCAAAGGAGCTGAAGTAGCGCTCCATCCGGAGGCAAACGAGGAGGTTTTCCGTGCGTAGAGGAACAAGAGGTTGGAAGGTGTCCGTGTTGGCAGCAGCAGGGGCCTTGATGGGCTCTTCTCTGGTGTGCTCTGCTCCGGCCCGCGTCAAGCCAGGTGTGGAGGTGTTGGTTGCCAAGCGCCAGGACCTGCTTCGCGGCAAACGCGTCGGGCTGATTACCAATCCCACGGGGGTCACTTCCACTCTGAAATCGACCATCGACGTGCTTAATGCGCTGCCCGGCGTGAAGCTGGTTGCCCTGTTTGGCCCGGAGCATGGCGTGCGCGGCGACGTCTTCGCCGGAGAGCAGGTGAGCGACTTTGTCGATGCTCGCACTGGGTTGCCAGTGTACAGTCTCTACGGCCGCCGCAGCAAACCTACTGCCGAGATGCTCAAGGACGTGGACGTGTTGGTCTATGACATCCAGGACATAGGCTCGCGCACGTACACCTACATCTACACCATGGCCTCGTCCATGGAGGCGGCTGCTGCCCAAAAAATCCCTTTTGTGGTGCTCGACCGCCCGAACCCCGTGGGTGGGCTGCTGGTCGAAGGCCCGGTTCTGGAGCATGGGTTCGAATCGGGCATCGGCCGCTACCCGATCCCGTACACCTACGGCATGACGGTGGGCGAGCTGGCCATGCTTTTCAATCGTGAGTTTGGCATCAACTGCGAGCTGACGGTGGTGCCTATGGAGGGATGGCGACGGGATATGCTCTTTGCGGATACCGGGTTGCCCTGGGTGCCGACCTCTCCTCACATCCCCCACGCCGAGACCGCCCTTTTCTACCCGGCCACTGGCTGCCTTGGCGAGCTGGGGATCTGCGAGGGAGTGGGCTACACGCTCCCCTTTGAGCTTGTTGCCGACGAGTTTACCGATGGCCAGGCCCTGGCAGACCATCTCAATGCCCAGGCTTTGCCTGGCGTGGTCTTCCGCCCGCAGTATTTCCGTCCCTACTACTTTCGGTTCAAGGACAAGCAGCTTCATGGCGTACAGATTCACATAACCGACCCCCGAGCATTCCGGCCGATGGAGACGCAAATGCACATTTTGGCGGCCCTGCGCAAGCTCTACCCGCAGGTCGACCTCTTCGATCGGAGCCGCTACCGCCCGGATAGCTTTGACCGTGCCATGGGCACCGACAAGGTTCGCAAGGCCCTCCTAGAGGGGCACAGCGCCCAGGAGATCATGCGCCAATGGCAGCCGGCGCTGGACGACTTTATGAAAGTTCGCCAGAAGTCCCTGCTCTACCGATAGCCGCGATGCGAAAGGTATTGCCTGCTTGCGTCCCTGGCCCGTAGAGCCGCCCAAGGCGCGCATAAGAAAAGTGGTTTTCACCTTGACTTTTAGAGATTTTTTTGGTATAATAGACGGCCATCATAGGCGCGACGGATCGGGTGCCGCAAGGGGAAGCTGACACCCAGGGCGCCCCAAGGGGGGCCGGCTTGCCGCGAGGATGCTGCAGCCGAGCGCGGTCCAGAGGCGTGCGAAAATGGGAGAAGCCACGACCGGGTGAGAGTGTAGGCAGGCTTCAGCGCGCCTGCTTTTTCTATTTGGCCCACGAGCTGGGGGAAGAGGGTTCTTGGCTTGGTAGGTGTCACAACAGAAAGGCAGAACGATGGCAACTGCGAAGAAGCTGAACACCGATGAGTTGTTGGCGAAGGCATACCGTCCGGCCAAAGAGGCAATGCGACTTCACCCCTTCTACCGGGGCAAGATCGAGATCGTCCCCAAGTGCTGCATCCGCAGCTTTGATGATTTCGCCATCTGGTACACGCCCGGCGTGGCTGAACCGTGCAAGGCCATTCAATCGGACCCGGAGAAGGTTCTCGAATACACGAACAAAGCCAACCTGGTGGCCGTCATCACCGATGGCACGCGCGTGCTTGGTCTCGGCGACATCGGCCCAGAGGCGGGCATGCCGGTCATGGAAGGGAAGGCCATCCTTTTCAAGTACCTCGGCGGGGTCGATGCCTTCCCCTTGTGCCTGGACACTAAGGATGCCGAGGAGTTCATCCGCACGGTGAAGATTTTGCAGCCCACCTTTGGCGGCATCAACCTCGAGGACATTGCCAAGCCGAAGTGTTTCTATATCCTGGACCGTCTGCGCCAGGAGTGCCACATCCCAGTCTGGCATGATGACCAGCAGGGGACTGCGGCCGTTACCGTGGCCGGCTTCATCAATGCCGTCAAGCTGGTGGGCAAGAAGATCAATCAGCTCAAGATCGTGCTCTATGGCGCCGGCGCATCGAATGTGGCGGTGGCTCGCCTGCTCATGCACGTGGGCGTCAATCCCGGCCGGATGATCGTCTACGACAGCAAAGGCCCTCTGAACAAGTCCCGCACCGAGTTCATCCACGAGGAGCCGCAGAAGTGGCATCTGTGCGAGCAGACCAATGCCGAAGGGGTGGACGTACCCTTCGAGGAGGGGATAGAAGCGGCCGACGTGCTCATCGCCCTGTCGCGCTCCGGGCCAGGGGTGATCAAGAAAGAGTCGATCGCGAAGATGAGCCGGGACGCCATCGTGTTCGTGTGCGCCAATCCCATCCCCGAGATCTGGCCGTGGGAGGCAAAGGAGGCCGGCGCGCGCATCGTGGCCACCGGGCGCTCGGATTTTCCCAACCAGATCAACAATTCCTTGGGCTTCCCAGGCATCTTCCGCGGCACGCTTGACGTTGCCGCCAGCACCATCACCGACGAGATGTGCATTGCCGCTTCCTACGAGTTGGCCAAGTGCGCGGAGGACAAAGGGCTGCACGAGGAGTAC
This sequence comes from candidate division KSB1 bacterium, assembly GCA_024655945.1. Classification (NCBI taxonomy): domain Bacteria; kingdom Pseudomonadati; species Candidatus Zhuqueibacterota bacterium. The sequence goes on along the minus strand of JANLFK010000001.1, from coordinate 371,474 downwards.
ATCATCCCCACCATGGACGAGTGGGAGGTCTACCCGCGCGAGGCCGTGGCCGTGGGACAGAAGGCCATCGAGCAGGGTGTGGCGCGCATCAAACTGAGCCGAGAACAGGCCTTTGAGAAGGCTTCTGCCACCATACGACGCGCGCGGGAAGAGGTGCAGATGCTCATGAAGCAGGGTTTCATACCCGAGGCCCCTGCGCTCAATGGCGAGGTAATCCAGTCCAAGAAGTAGTTCCCCGCCTGCGCCCAGCGGCCACCTACGGAGAAAGAAGCGCCGTGCGCTTCACCGTCAAGGTGCGAGGCGCGGCGCTTCCTGCTTGTGGACAGCTTGTTGCAGGCGCGGTTACGATACGGGTCGTGTGCCGGGAGAGGGCCGCGTGGCGCTGGCAGATCAACTGCGCCACATTCCTTCACCAGAGCAAGGCCGGCGGCAGGCCACCTGGCTCCACCCAAGCCCAGCCATGGCGAGGCCATCAAGACTGGGGAGCGTCTTTGCAATCCGTCAGCCCATGGCGCTAAGATATGAGCTCGGGTGTCACAGGCACCGGCAGCTCGCAGCGCGTGGGGTCTCTGGCTGCCTTGCCAAATGCTTTGACCACGCCTCCGTCCTCGGGGACTTTGTAAGAGTTCTTCCTCCAGCCCGTCGACATCGGTGAAAAACACGAGCTGCTTGCCCTCCGCGTCCTCCCCGTGGAAGTTCGCAAGAGTGGAGGTAATGCATCTGGCAGAGGTGGACGACCTTGTCGTACAGCTGGTGAAGGGGACTCGCCGGGCTCGACCCGACAAGCCGAGACGCTCGCCGCTGTCGATGGTGTAACTGGCCCTGTTCCAGGCAGTGCACAGGCCCCCGGGGTCTTGTTCATCTCAAAGATGGTGCAGCCGTAGCCGCAGGGCTGCACGCAGATGCCCGCGCTCAAGCCGGCGATACCACCGCCGATGACGACCCCGACTTTGCTATGAGGTCTTCCCAAGACGGGGTGCGCAGCGCAGATGAGGAACTGGTAGGCAGGACGAGGGAGCTACCGGCAGTTATGCATCGGGATGGTCCTCACAGGCGACTCTCAGGGGTGTTCAGCGCGGGACGGAAACTTGGGTCTGCCCCGTCGCAAAGCAGATTCCTCAGAGTTCGATTCCCCGGCGAGAGGCAACCCCGCGGTCATAGTAGTGCTTGAGGCAGCGCATCTCTGTGACCAAATCGGCAGCATCGAGGATCGCCTGCGGGGCGTTGCGGCCAGTGAGGATCAACTCCACGTGCGGCGGCTTTGTCGCGATGAGGGCCAGCACGTCCTCCACGGCGATGAGCCCGAAATCGAGCGCGACGTTCACCTCGTCGAGGACCACGAGATCGAACTCCCCTGAGCTCAGCGACTGTTGGGCCAGGCGGAGGGCCTGGCCCGCTAAGTGCACATCCTCCGGGTCTGGGTTATTCTTGTCTACGAAGCTCGATCTGCCCATCTGGGTGATCGTCACCAGCCCGCCAAGGCGGCGCGCGGCGGCTATCTCTCCGTAGCGAATGTCGCCTTTCATGAACTGGATGACGTGGCTACGCAGGCCGTGTCCTGCCGCACGGAAGACCAACCCCATGGCGGCAGTGGTCTTCCCCTTGCCTTCGCCGGTGTAGACCTGCAGGTAACCATGTGATAGCCGAGGGGACACCGCAGTGGCCTACTTTAGCCTCTTGATCTCTGCGGTCATCAGAGGGACGACTTTGAACAGGTCGCCTACCACGCCATAGTCGGCAACCTTGAAGATGTTGGCCTCGGGGTCTTTGTTGATGGCCACGATGCATTTCGAAGAAGACATGCCAGCCAAATGCTGCGTGGCGCCGGAGATGCCGCAGGCGATATAGAGATTGGGAGAGATGGTCTTCCCGGTCTGTCCAACCTGGTGCTGGTGGTCCATCCAGCCGGCGTCCACTGCGGAACGCGACGCGCCCACCGCGCCACCCAACAACTTCGCCAGCTCCACGAGCATGGCAAAGTTCTCCGGGCCTTTCATGCCGCGGCCCCCGGAAACGACGATGTCTGCCTCAGAGACATCGGGCATCTCGCCCGTGGAATAGACGGTCTCGCGAAGGGCGACCTTGCGCAACACCGCACTCACTTCGGGCGTCACGCCTGTTACCTCTGGCTGGCGGTTCGTCTGTGCAGCTGGTACTGGGAAAGTGTTGGGGCGCACGGTGACGATGGGCGAAGGGCCGGACAATATCACCTTGGCGCGCAACTTGCCGGCGTACACCGGCCTCACGACGCTAATCTGTCCATCATTGACCTCAAGCGCGATGCAGTCGGTGGCTAAGGCTGAGCGCAGTCTCGCCGCCAGACGCGCCGAGAGGTCCTTGCCAAGGGCCGTGGCCGCCATGAGGATGAGCCCAGGCGAGCTCTGCTTGACCACCGCCTGGAGCGCGTCGGCATAGCGGCAGGGTTCAAACTGGACGTAATCGGCGCCTTCCACTCTGTACACCCGCAACGCGCCCGCATCACCCAGTTGCTTCAGGGTCTGCTGGTCAGCGTTGCCGACCACAACTGCCGCCACGCTGCTGTTGAGTTGCGCAGCGACCTGAGTTGCCGCGCCGATTGCCTCCAGCGAGGACCGCCGAACCACGCCGTCTTTCAGCTCAACCCAGACCAGAACATCATCCTGTGCCATCTATCGTCCTCCGATCGCTTGCCATGACGTCAGAATACTTTGGCCTCTTCTCTCAGCAAACGGACCAGCTCAACCGCAGTCGTCTCTGGTTCGCCTTGCAGGATCTTGCCCTTGCCGCGGGTCGGGGGCGACTCCAGCTGCTGCACCCTGTAGGAGGGGCGCAGCTCTTCTGCCGATATTCCTAGAGACGAAGGGGTGACGACTGCGATTTCCTTCTTCTTGGCGAGCATCAAGCCACGCAGCGCCGGATAGCGGGGCTCATTGAGACCCTTTTGCGCAGTAATGACCGCCGGTAGCTGAAGCTCGACCGTCTGCGCGCCGCCGTCGATTTCCTTGCGGCAGATTGCTTTGCCATTGGCGAGTTCCAACTTGGTGACCACCGCCACGTGGGGCAGTTCAAGGAACTCCGCCACGAAGGTGCCCACTGCCGCAAGGTCGTCATCGATGGCCTGTTTGCCGCAGAGAATGAGGTCAAATGGCGACTTCGATATCGCCTTGGACAGCAGTCGCGCGCGGCCAAGGGCATCCAGCTCAGGAAGCTGGCTGTCGTCGATGCGCATGGCATCGTCCGCGCCCATGGCGATGCAGGTGCGCAGGGCCTCCTCGGCTCGTGGCGGCCCAACAGTCACCACCAGCACATGGCCCCCTTTGGCCTCCTTGATGCGGATGGCCTCCTCAACCGCGAACTCGTCGTAAGGATTGACGATGAACTTGATCCCCGACTCGACGATGCGTGCCGGCGCACTGCTATCCGGCCGCACCGCCGCTTCTGTATCCGGTACTTGCTTCACCAGGACGACAATGTTCATCTCCGTTACCTCGCCGTTGCTCAGTCCACACGTTTGAATGCTTAAAGATACAACAAATCCGCAAAATGTCAATGGGAATCTGGGCAGGCGAGAAGCTCAGCTTGGTCTTTGCTGATGATTACGATCGGCTCCTGAAGTTCGTACTGCGAGGTGCGGTCCCTCAGGGAAAGGTGCCCAGGGCGCAAGGTCGCAATCAGCTTGTGTCCGTAAGAGTTGCCTCACGAAGGGGCATCTCCCAGAGAGGAATGGGCAGCGGCACAAAGGAGCCTGACTTTCCCCCCTGGGATAGGAGGCGAGCAGCGTGCGCTGCCCGAAGCCGTTGCAGCAACCAGGTAACAAAGAGCTTTACAATTTGTCCTGGATTTGCTATATTTCTGCCCACGCGGGCCGGCAAGGGGCAGGGTGGTCAGCCGGTTCTTCTTCCCAGAAGATGGTGTGGCAATTGGAGGAATCTGCTACTGATGCGTCTCAGTGAGTTGCTCTCTGTCCTTCCCGAGGCTAAGGGGCTGCCTGCTCTTCCCGACCTGGAAGTTCCCGCTGTTGTCTACGATCCGCTCCGGGTGGTGCCGGGCGCTGTTTTTGTGGCGATCAATGTCTACACGCAACAGGACAAAGTAGAAATCCCTGACGGGCACGACAAGATGGGCGAGGCTGTGGCCAGAGGCGCCGCCGTGGTGGTCGTGCAAAGGGACCAGCATGTGCCGACGCCCGCAGTGAAGGTGCAAGTGACCGACTCCCGCGCCGCGCTCGCCTTGCTGGCAAACAAGTTCTACGGCTACCCTTCGCAGCCACTGAAGCTCATCGGCGTGACCGGAACCAACGGCAAGACCACTACCACCCACATCGTGGAGAGCATCCTCCTGCAGAAGACGGGGGTCGGCCTGATCGGCACCTTGTACTACAAGATCAACGGGGTCATTCACCAATCCAAGGACACCACGCCTGAGCCGCCGGACCTGCATGCCATCTTCCGGCGTATGGTGGACGAAAAGGTGAGCTATTGCGTGCTCGAGGTCTCCTCCCACGGCATCGACTTCCATCGCGTGGACGGCTGCCAGTTCGATGTGGCAGTGTTCACCAACCTTACGCAGGACCATCTTGACTATCACGGCACCATCGAGAACTACCGGCGCACCAAAATGCGCCTGTTCGAATGGCTGGCAGCGGACAAGCATGCCGTGGTGAACAGGGACGATCCGTCTGCCGACTATTTCATCCAGGCCACGCGGGCGAACGTCTTGACTTACGGCGTAGGGAAGCCAGCCGACCTGATGGCGCGGGACATTCGCCTTTCGGTGCGAGGGACCGAGTACCAGCTCTGCACGCCGGCCGGTACGATTCCCGTGCACATGCGCCTGCTGGGCATGTTCAACGTCTACAACGCCCTTGCTGCTGCCGGCGCGGCCTTCAGCCAGGGGTTCGATCTTGAGACGATCAAGCAGGGACTGGAGCGGCCAATTCGCGTGGCCGGGAGGTTCGAACTCATCGAACGGGGCCAGGATTTTACCGTGGTAGTGGACTATGCGCACACGCCTGACGGCATGACCAACGTCTTGACCTTAGCCCGCTCTCTGCAGCCGAACAGGGTGATTACGGTGTTCGGCTGTGGCGGTGACCGCGACAAGGAAAAGCGCCCCATCATGGGCAGAATTGCCGGCCAGATGAGCGACTTGGTGGTCGTCACTGCAGACAACCCGCGCAATGAGGACCCGGCGCAGATTGCCGAGGAGATCGTCGCCGGGATGGACGCGGTGCCACACAAGGTAATCCTTGATCGGCGCGAGGCTATCGCCTATGCGCTGCGGCAGGCACGGCCCGGGGACATCGTCATGCTGCTGGGCAAGGGGCACGAGTCCACCCAGACGCTGAAGGACCGCACGGTGCCCTTCAACGACGCCGAGGTTGCCGCCGAGTTGCTGGATGAACTCGCGGCTTAGGAGGGGCCCGGCATGCCAGGCAGAAGGTGGAGGGTGATAAGCCCCGGAGCCAGAGCTGTCTGGTTCCGTTGCAGTGCAGCGCTGGTGGCCTGGTCGTTGACTACGTCGGTGGTGGCAGCAGGAGAGGACAGCATGGAACAGGCAGGGCAGGGTGTCGTATGGGCAAAGATCCAGCGCCTGGACACAGTGGAATTCATGTTGGGGTTCGATGCGCCCAATCTGCGCGCGGCTGACATCGAGATTTCACCGCCTACCAAGATCAAGGGGGTTCGGCAGGAGGGGCGCAAAGTCTTCCTGACGACAGCTCCGCTCAAGCTGACCGAGTCCTACACCCTCCGCGTGCGCGGCGCCGGTGAGAGGGAACTCCAGCCCGACGGCGTGCTGGACCAGTTCTACTCTGACAAACCACTCGGTTGTCAGGTGCAAGCGGGGAAGGCAACCTTTCGCCTTTTTGCGCCCCGCGCTCGCCAGGTCACTTTGGAGCTATTTGAACGCCATGACCAAGAGCGCGGCGTGGAGTACCGCATGCATCGCGATAGCCAAGGTGTGTGGGAGTGCACTGTGCAAGAGCCGTGCGTCGGCAAGTACTACGCCTATCGCGTAGCCGGGCCGCAGAGTCCCACCGAGATGTTTGATCCCCATCGGCACATTGTCGATCCCTATGCACGCGCGGTGGTCACGCTCAATCACTTTCGCCACCCGGGCAAGGCACTCATCCTTCCTGAGGACGATTTCGACTGGGAGGGCGACACCTGGGTGAAGGTCTCGCCCCGTGACCTCATCATTTACGAGCTACATGTGTGCGACATGACTGCCCACCAGAGCTCCGGCGTGCCCGAAGCGCTGCGCGGCACTTACCTCGGCTTAGCATACCCGGGGGCACCAGGGGGTATCGACTACATCAAGAGCCTTGGGGTGAACGCGGTGGAGCTGCTGCCAGTGCACGAGTTTGCCAACATGGAGCCGCCGTACAAGGACCCCACCATATTGCCGGCGAACACCTGGAACCCTTATGCCCGCAACCACTGGGGGTACATGACCTCCTACTTTTTCGCCCCTGAGTCGTACTACGCCACCGGCGGCACCATGGAGCCTGGACGGTACTGTGGCATCGATGGCCGGCAGGTACGGGAACTCAAGGAGCTGGTCAAGGCATTCCACAAAGCCGGCATCGCGGTCCTGCTGGATGTGGTCTACAACCACGTGGCCCAGTACGAGTGGAACTGCTTCAAGCTCATCGACAAGAAGTACTATTTTCGCTTGGACGACGACCAAAACTTTACCTCAGTGAGCTGGTGCGGCAACGATTTCAAGACCGAGCGCCCCATGGCGCGCCGGCTCATCATCGAGAGCGTCAAGTACTGGATGACCGAGTACCACATTGATGGTTTTCGTTTCGATCTGGCGGCGCTTATCGACTGGGAGACCTGCGAGCAGATAATCGCCGAGGCGCGGGGCATCAACCCGGACGTCATTCTCATCGCCGAAGCATGGGGCATGGGCAAGTACGAGCTGGCCGGCTTCTCCGACCGCGGCTGGGCCTCCTGGAACGACCAGATACGGAACGGCGTCAAAGGGCAGAATCCCTACGATGGGCTGGGCTTCATCTTTGGCAAGTGGCAAGGCGGCAACAACTTGCACACCATTCAGAACTACGTGCTCGGCACTTTGCGTTCGGAAGGGGGGCTTTACCTTGACCCCGCCCATGCAGTCAACTACTTGGAGTCCCACGATGACCACACCTTCGGCGACTTTGTGCGCATAGGTAACGGCGACGTCCGCGAAGACGATGTAGTGGTAGACCTCGATGCTCACGCCCGGCTCACCGAAAGGCAGATGCGGCTGAACAAGCTGGGGGCGCTGTTTTTGTTCACTTCACAGGGCATGGTGATGATGGCCGAAGGGCAGGAGTTTGCGCGCAGCAAGGTCATTGCCCGCTGCGACCTCCCTGACGTACGCTGCGGCACCATCGACCACAACAGCTACAACAAAGACGACGAGACCAATTATTTAAACTATCGGCACGCGGACATCAATCGCGAGCTGGTGGACTACTACCGTGGCCTCATCGCCCTGCGCAAGGCCCATCCCTCTTTTCGGCGCGCCAGCAAGGACGAGATCCATTTCTTCAACGGACCGCTGCTCTTTTCCTTCGGCTACCTGGTCGACGGCCGCTGGCTGGGCGACAGCCACGACTTTGTAGTAGTGCTTAACGGGGACCCGCAGCAGGAAGCTGCCATGGCGTTGCCGGAAGGGACATGGTGGACCGTGGTGGACCACCGTACAGCTGGCCTGGAACCTTTCGGTCCACCCGTGCGTGGGCTGGTGAAGGTGCCGCCGACTTCGGGGATGGTTTTGCGACGAGCCTCCGGCGAATGACCCGGATTTCCGTGGCTCGTACTCGGGCAGAGAACTCTGGATGGTGGAAGCGAAGGACGACGCACGGCTCTGTCGAGGACAAACTGCGAGTGAGCAACCATGAGGAGCACACAGGAAACACAACGCATCTACGACGTGATCGCGGCCGGGCACATCTGCCTGGACATCATCCCGGCTTTTCCGGACACCAAGGTTCAGGACATTGGCGCCTTGCTCCGCCCGGGCAAGTTGGTGAACGTTGGGCCGGCGGCCATAAGCACCGGTGGACCGGTCTCCAACACGGGTTTGGCGATGAAGAAGCTGGGCCTCAACGTGGCGTTCATGGCCAAGGTGGGCGATGACGAGTTTGGGCGGCTTATTCGCGAGCGTCTGCGCCGTGAAGGGAGCGACGCCGGCATCGCTGTGGCGGCAGGAGAGGCCTCGTCCTACACCGTGGCCATCGCGCCCCCTGGGATCGACCGCATCTTTCTGCACAATCCCGGTACGAACGATACCTTCGGCGCCGACGATGTGGACTATACGGTGGTGGACCAGGCAAAGGTGTTCCACCTTGGCTATCCACCGCTCATGCGGCGGCTGTTTGCTGACGGCGGCGCCGAACTGGTGGAAATCTTTCGCCGCGTGCACGACGCAGGAACCATCACCTCCCTGGATATGTCCTTGCCCGACCCGGCAAGTGAATCCGGCCGGGCGCCGTGGCGCGAGATCTTGGAGCACCTGCTGCCCTATGTCGACCTCCTTTTACCAAGCGTGAGCGAAGCATACTACATGATGGCGCCGGAGGAATTTCTCGCCGAGAAAGGACGCGCCGCCGGAGGCGATGTGGTGGAGAGCCTCTCCGCCCGCACCTATTCGGACTTGGCCGCGCAGTTCTTAGCCATGGGGGCTAAGGTTGTGATGCTCAAGGCGGCAGTCAAGGGGACGTACTTGCGCACGGGGAGGGTTGGCGCCTTAGGGTACACGGACGCCAAGCTCCCCGGGCAACCGGACGAGTGGTCGGAGCGCGAACTCTGGTGCCCCTCCTTCTATGTGCCGCGCATTGCCAGTGCCACAGGCTCGGGGGACTCGGCCATAGCGGGCTTTCTCGCCGCGTTTGTGCGCGGCTTTGACCCGGTGAGCACGCTCAAGTACGCCAATTGCCTCGGCTACCAGAATCTGCACGAGTTGGATGCTTTGAGCGGCATCCGCAGTTGGGAAGAGACCACCGCGCAGCTCAAGAGCGGCCTCCTGCGCATGAACCCGCTGAAGGTCGAAGAGCCAGGCTGGCACTGGGACGAGGCAAGTGACGTATGGGTCGGCCCGGCGGATGGGCTGAGCTGAGGAGGGGCCGCGCTGGCAGCGTGAGCGGGAGGCGAAGGATGGGTTTTTTGCTCGGTATTTTGCGGAGGGGCAAATTGACAAGCTTGACGAAGGAATACTTCGCGAAATGATCCGCTCACTTTGGGCCTTTGCTGGCTGGACTAACAAAGACTGGCTCCTCCAGGAAATGCTGCGCTCCGGATTGCCCTCGATCCGCTCGGCGTTTAAGCGACTACTCTACGGCAGCGAACCAATTGCCGCGCGTTTCGACGACATGAAAAAGCATGTACGGATGATGGGCGCCGCCTGCATCTCAGAGATCCTCGCACACCACGACCATGCGAAGTACGCCATCTGGAATACGAGGAGCAAGAGAGGCCTGGTGCTTTTGGGCGTCGAAGAGAGACTTCTGCCCCGTTCGTCGCAGATCAGCGGCGTCCAGTACCAGTCTTTCTGCGCGCTCATGCAAGACGTGAGGGCTCAGATAGCCCGCGTGGCACCCGAGTTTGACGACCTCTTCAAGCTCGACTTTCTGCCATACTACGCTTCATTGCAACAAACGCCCGAGGGAATTGTCGGCTCGTCGGATCAGGAGTCTGAGGATTTTGAGCATGATGAAGTAGTCGACCAGGTGGTGGAGCTGGGTGATGGACTTGGCTTTGAAGTGCAGAAAGAATTCACGCTGATGCCAGGTTGCCGCATCGACGCAATCTGGCGGAGCCGGAGCGCAAATCTGGGCAGCATCTCGTACGCCTTTGAGGTGCACAGAAGAGGAAGCCGCGATTCCGCCATCCTGAACTTGCAGCGGATCAGACGAGATCCCACGGTTCAGAAAGTCGTCCTTGTCTCGTCGCGGGCAGAGTTGGAAAGCTTCAGGCGCGAGATAGCTTCCCTCGACCAGGGTTTTCGGAACTCCGTTGCGCACTTCGAGGTCAATGACTTGCAGCGCGCACTTTCCCACTTGCAGGACCTGAAGGGTATTCTTGAGACATTGGGCCTACTGAACATTCGGGGAGGGGAGTGAGCGCCGGAGCGAGGTATCAGTCTGAGGCCTTCCGGACGAGGTCTGCGCGCGGCAGCCTGGCCCTGCAGCGAGCCCGTCTCGTGAAGGATGGCGTGGGTTCCTCCGACCGTATCGACATGCGCACCGTGCTTGTGGATGGCAATCAGCTGGCCGAGCTGATGATCGATCACGACGTAGGGGTGACAAGGATGGCTTCCTACGAGACCAAGCGCGTCGATGCCGATTACTTTGAGCAGGAATGAGCGACGGTGTCATGGGGCAGCGCAAGAGGTGCAAACCAATGGCAGTACCAGGTGAACCGGAGGGCGAAGCATGCGCCCCGTGCTGACGGCACGCCAGATGGCCGAGTGTGACCGACGGGCCATCCAGGAGTACGGCATCCCTGGCGTGGTGCTCATGGAGAACGCCGGGCGAGGAGTGGCCGAGCTGGCTGGGGAACTCCTCGGGAATGTTGCGGAAAAGCAGGTGGCAATCTTCTGCGGCAAGGGCAACAATGGCGGCGACGGTTACGTGGTTGCCAGGCACCTTGCCAACCGGGGAGCACGGGTGCGCCTGTTCCTTGTCGGCAAGCGTAGCGAAGTGAGGGGAGATGCCGCCACGAACCTTTGTATCGTGGAAAAGATGGGCCTGGACCTGCAGGAGATTGCCACCTCGGAGCACATCCCTGACCTGCGGAGCACAGACCTTGTGGTCGACGCGCTCCTAGGCACCGGCCTGCAAGGCCGGGTACTGGGGCTGTTGGCCGAGGTTATCGAAGTCCTGAGTGGTTCTCATGCTCCTATCCTGGCAATTGATGTTCCATCTGGCCTGGATGCAGACAGCGGGAGCACGCTTGGTGTTGCCAGTCGTGCCACTGCCACGGGAACTATGGGCGCTCTGAAGCGCGGTCTGCTCTTTGCCCCCGGGCGGGAGCACGCCGGCACGGTAAAAGTCATCGACATCGGCATGCCGAAGGACCTTTTCACGGATGAACTGGTCAACACCTGGCAGGTTGAGGCAGAAGATGTGCGCCAGATGTTGCCGAGGCGTGCTCCCAATGCCTACAAGAACCAGTGCGGCGTGGCGCTCGTGGTTGCGGGGTCCACAGGGATGACGGGTGCGGCCGTGCTCAGCGCCGAGACCGTGCTCCGCGCCGGAGCTGGGCTCGCCTACCTGGCGATACCGGAGAGCCTGAACGCCATCATCGAGGAAAAGGCGACCGAAGTCATCAGCAAGCCAATGGCGGAGGTGACGCCGGGGCACTTAGGTAGAGCGGCGGTAGAGCAGATAGAGGCGCTCTTGCGGCAGGTGGACGCAGTGGCAATCGGCCCAGGCTTGGGCACAGAGGGGGAGACCGTGGAAGCAGTGTGGGCGATGGTAGCGTCTTGTCCTCGGCCGCTGGTGGTGGACGCCGACGGCCTTAACGCGCTGGCCAAGAAGCCGGAGTTGCTGCTCCGCAAGACAGGACGAGTCGTTCTCACTCCTCATCCTGGAGAGTTGGCGCGCCTGACCGGCCAGGCGCGGGATGCCATCGTTGCCAACCCCGTGGACACGGCGCGCGAGTGGGCAGGGCGTTGGGGGGAGGTGCTGGTGCTGAAGGGAGCGCCCACGGTGGTCGCCACGCCTGAGGGCAAAGTCTTCATCAACTCCACGGGCAATGCAGGGATGGCCACGGGGGGCTCAGGTGATGTCCTCACCGGGCTGATTACCGGGCTCTTGGCCCAGGGACTTTCGCCCGAACAGGCGGCGGTGGCTGGCGTCTACCTGCACGGGTTGGCGGGCGATTTGGCAAGGGACGAACTCGGGGAGAGGGGGATGCTGGCAGGCGACATCATGCGGCAGGTGCCTGCTGCCCTCCGACGCACGGAGGACGCCCGCACGTGAGAGGCCTGACATCGGCACAGATGGGCGCCATCGGCTGGGCGCTGCTCATCTTCGTGCTCTCGTCCCTGCCAAAGATCCCGACCATCCCAACGGGGTTTCGGCCCATTGACAAGGTAGCCCATTTCGTGGAGTACTTTGTCTTCGGCCTGCTGCTGGCTGGCGCTTTCGCGCATTCCTCCGGGCACCGCCCGATTCGGCGAAGCCTGGTCACGGCGGGAATCTTGGGGGTCGCCTATGCTGTCCTTGACGAGTTTCACCAGAAATTTGTGCCTGGGCGTTTTGCCACGGTGGAGGATGCCATCGCCGATACGCTGGGCGTGATGGTTGGTCTGTTCGTCTATCTGCGCTGGTACCGGAGTCGCCTGCGCGCCCAGATTGTGCCCGAAGCTGCAAGTGGAGCCCATGAAACTTCTTCATCCGGACGGGCCGCAGGGCCGCGGGCAAAGGAGCGCTGAACATTCCACCAGCACGTCCCGCAGCAGCAGTCGAAGCCGGGTGCGTGTCATAGGCGGCGGAGATATGCGAGTAAGCGGACTGTTTTCCCCTTCTGGCATTGTCTTTCTGATGTCCTTCGCACTCTTTGTGCCCATGACAAACGAAGGGGCCTGTCAGGTGCCGACGGAGGAGCCGCATTTTGTGGTAGGCCTGAAAGGCGGCGAGTTCCGCGTTTCGCTGGACCGCTTCGAGGAGGTGTATGCCAGCCGCTGGGGGCCATGCTATGGCGCTGATGCCGCGCTGCGGGTCTACGGCAACCTGTATGCCTTTTGCGGTGGCCGCCGTTTCGAAAAGGCCGGCAAGGAGGCTTCTTGGCCTCAGGATGTCCTTTCGTCCGACGCATATTGGCGCGAGAAGTGGCTGCTGCTGGGCATCAGACGATGGAGTTTTGGCGAGCGCCGCTGGGGGTCAGCGGTGGGACTGGGCTATGCCTTCTTTTGGGTCGAGGAGAATCCTCATCGAGCGGTGCTGGCGCCACCGCAAGGCGAGGCGACCCATCAGACGGGCAGGGGCTTTTTCCTCAGCGTGAGCATAGACTATTCATGGAGACCCTGGCTTGGCGTAGCTTCCGAGCTGGAGATCACCTCCGCCGGGGTGGGCGGCCGCACCGGATTCGAAGGCTCCAGCATCGGCGGCTTTTTCTTCTCCTTGGGGCTGAACATTCGGCCCTTTTGAGCGTCGAGCGCTACTGCCACCAAGGGACAGGAGGAGATCGTGAGGTTGACGGAGTTCATGGACAGTAGCCTTATCGCCTTGGATGTGAAGGCGAGGAGCCGGAACGAAGCCATCCGCCACTTGGTGCGTCTGGCGGCAAAGAGCGCCGCGGTGCGCGACCCGGAGCGGTTCCTGCGCGAAGTATTGGCGCGCGAGAAGTTGGGTACCACCGCTGTGGGCGAGGGGGTCGCCTTCCCCCACGCGCGCAGCGAAGCTGTCAGCCAGATCGTCGTCGCGGTGGGGCGCCTGAAGAATAGCGTGGATTTCGGCGCGGAGGACGGGAAGAGAGTGCGCCTGGTGGTGCTCATGGGCACACCACCCAAGGACATAGCTCGCTACTTGAAGCTACTGGCGCGGTTTGCCGCTCTCATGCGGCAGCAGGCATTGCGCGAACGCCTGCTGCGCGCCACCTCCGCCCCCGAGGTGCTCCGGGCGATCGATCAGGCAGACAGCGCGGCGGAGGAGGAGTAGATGGATTCTGCCCAGCAAGGGGCGCAACAACCCCCGGTGGCGCACCTCCGCCCCCTTTGGCACACCGGCAAGTGGGTGCTGCTGAGCGTGCTCATGGGTGTGGTGGGGGGACTGGCAGCCATCGCCTTTTTTGAGCTCCTCCAGCTGTCCAGCGGTCTTTTCCTCGGCACACTCTGCCACTATCGCCCTCCGGCTCCCGCGGGCGAGGCGACGCCGGGGCTACCTGGCGCGACATTGCCTGTGCGCTGGCTTCTGGTGCTCATGCCTGCCCTGGGTGGACTGCTGGCAGGGGGGATCGTGTTCTTTCTTGCTCCTGAGGCGGAGGGCCATGGTACCGATGCGGTGATTGAGGCATTTCATCGCCATCGCGGGCGCATTCGCTCCCAAGTGCCTCTGGTGAAAGCTATCGCCTCCATCATCACCATCGGCTCAGGGGGAAGTGCCGGTCGTGAGGGCCCCATCGCGCAGATTGCCGCCGGTTTCGGCTCGGTGCTGGCTTCCTTGCTCCGTCTCACCGATGCGGAGCGACGGACTCTGCTCACCTCGGGCATGGCCGCTGGCGTGGGTGCCATCTTCCGCTCTCCTTTGGGCGGAGCGCTCTTCAGTGTGGAAGTCCTCTACAAGCGCGACTTCGAAGCTGGGGCCCTCATCCCTTCGCTCATTTCCTCCATCCTTGCTTATTCGGTGTTCACCTACCGGTTCGGGTTTGGCCACTTGTTTGCCGCGCACGTGGCGCCTTTCGAACGGCCGGCGGAGCTCCTGTTTCACCTGGGCTTAGGAGTGGTCTGCGCCGGCTTGGGCATCGTCTTCGTGCGGGTGTTCTACGGCATGCGAGACCGGTTCTACGGGCGGCTGCCGGTGCCCCGCTACTTGAAGCCGGCAATCGGCGGGCTCATGTTGGGGGCCTTGGCCTGGTTTCTGCCCGAAGTGCTCTCCGGCGGCTACGGCTTCCTGCAGATGGCAATGGACGGGAGCCTGGCCTTCAAGACGTTGGCGGTGCTGGCCTGCGCCAAAATACTGGCGACCGCCTTCACGGTCAGCTCCGGCGGGAGCGGCGGAGTGTTCGCGCCCTCCATGGTCATCGGTGGCATGTTGGGCGGAGCCTTCGGGCAGGCGGCCAAACAGCTCTTTCCACACTTGATCGCTGACCCCAACGTCTTCGTTCTGGTGGGAATGGGAGCCTTCTTTGCCGGCGTCGCCAAGACGCCGATTAGCTCCATGCTGATGGTTTGCGAAATGACCGGCGGCTACCAGCTCTTAGTCCCCATGATGGGCGCCGCCTCGCTGGCCTATCTGCTCACCGGGCAGACGAGCATCTACGAGAAACAGCCGATGCGCATGGCCGATTCGCCGGCGCACCTGGGGGACTTTACGCTCAATGTGTTAGAGGAGCTGAGTGTTCGGGATGCCTGGCGGCCCGCCGAAAAGGTGGTCGTGGTGCGCGAGGACATGCGCATGCCGGAATTTCGCCGCCTGGTGGCCCAGCACGAGGAGTCCTACTTCCCCGTGGTCGATCGCCACAAGAGGATTGTGGGGATCATTTCGCTGCGCAATGTGCACTCGGTGCTCTTCGCCGAGGATTTGGACCGTGCCCTCATCGCCCGCGACCTGATGGTCCCGCCGGTGATAGTCACGCTCAACGAGAATCTGCACAGCGCCCTGCAGAAATTCGTGGCCAGCGGCTATGGACAAATTCCCGTTGTTGATGAGCGGGACCCCACCCGCATCGTGGGTCTGCTTTCGCACGAGGGCCTCATCGAGGCCTACAATCGCGAACTGCTGCGACGCAGGGGGGAACACGAACGCGCCAGGAGGAGGCGTTGACCTCTGGCGACGCCGGCCTACCCCTCGTTTAGACGGGCGCCTTGGCCGCGCGCATGCGGGTGCGGCAGTAATGGCGCTTCACCTGGTGCACAAAGGCCTCTAAGCGCGTGGTGAGCGCCGCGGCGCTTGCGTCGCCGTACACTAAGCTGGTGATGGGCAGGTTGCCACGTTCCCTGCCGATCCGCTTAATCAGTGCGGCAGTGGCGTTGCCCACCATGCAATTGAAGCAGTAGGCGTTGATGACCCCGTTTACCCCACGCCGGGCGAACTCCACTACTTTCGCCACGTTGAGCAAGAGGATGCTGGTGGTATCTGCGCCCAGGTAGGGCCGCACCATGGCCTGAATCTCGTCATAGCCTGCATCGGGCGCCAGGCCCAGCCGCTCGTGGAAGCGCTCGCGAATGAGCTTGGCCTCGTGCTCCTCTGCCAAGACCAGCGCCGTGGACTTGAGCACTTCGGCAGCTTTGCGCCTGCTCAGGCCACGCTCCAGGGCATGCCGAGCGCCGAATTCGGTCGTATCCACCAGGAACGGCGATGGCCACACCTCACACCCCATGGCCTCGAGGCGGTAGAAGAGCTCGTCATTGGCAAAGGGGTTAACCCGCGTGTAAATGTCGCCTGCCACGCCTACAATCGGCCGCGGCTTGTGCGGCCGGAGCTCCACGCTTTCCAAGCGCGCAATGCAGTGCTCCAAGGCAAAGCCGAGATTCACTTCTCCAGCCAAAGCGAGCTCGATCTCCTTGAGGCTCTGCTGGTAGGCGTGGTCGGCACTCCCCGGCACCTTTTCGTAGGGACGCACCTCACACGTGGCTTTCAGCAACAGATCGATGATCACCAGCCCGCGCCACAGATTGAGCATCCCCGCAGGCTTGAGAAGGGTGAAGAAGCCGGCGGTGTCGGGCGTCATGACCTCAATGCGGTCCACGGCCAACTCCTTCAGGGCAAGGCCGTGTGCCGAGCCGTACTGGGCCAGCAAGCACGGCATAGAAGTCCCTGGGAAGAAGAAGACGCTGTCCTCCGGCAGCTTCCTGCTCTGGATGAGCTTTGCCATATCACCGACCAGCAGGGAGAAGGGATGGCATTCTTTGCCGGAGCTCAATTGTGTGCCGAGGCGGCGGCTCTCCTCATCAGGAGGCGGGAGAAGATCCACCTGGTGACCGGCAGCCCGCAGCACCCCGGCAAACGCATGGGCGTGGTCTGCGAAGTAGGGGATGAAAAAGTGGCGCACCTTGGCAGCTCGCTCTTCCTTCTCACCCGCCCTGAGGACCCCTGGTGCCCGCAGCGAACGTGGTGCCGCCTCGATTTCCTCCAAGAAGGCCTCAAGACGCGTGATCAGGCCAGCTTCACCTCGGTGTTCGTCGAACTCGAGGAACAAGTGGGGCTTGCCGCGGAGCACGCGCTCCAAGTGCTTCTGGGTGAAGCCGTCCGGTCCGCAGCCAAAGTTGGACACGATGATCGGGAAGAGACGCTCGTCCTGTAGCGTGAACAGGGCGGCGCGCACCATGTCGCGCGGGAACTTCCAGGGCAGGTCGCGCCACTGCTCGCCCAGGCGTATGCTTCTCAGCGGCAAATAGCTCATGGGGATGGCGAGGATGCCAAGGCGGTTCAGGTGCGCCGCCAAATTGAGATTGAGAAAGGGGTCAAACGTGTTGTAGGGGCGGCCGAGTACCACGACTGCTCGCTCGAACCTGCCCTTGAGGATCTCCTTGCCCCGTCTTTCCAGGCGCGCCTTGAATTCGGCGTAGGTTCGCTTGGCGTGGCGGTAGGCTGCCACCAATTCGTCCTCCTCTACGCCCAGTTGCTCGCGCAGCGCCTGCAGCCCTTCGGCCAGGCCCTCGAATTCCTCGGTGAAGCGCATCTGCGGGGTCAGCTCTCGCGCGCGCACCGACGCTTCGACCATGTAGGGGAGCGCCTGCGTGTACAGACAGGCGTGGCTGTGGTCAGTTTCTGCCGACTCGGTGGGTGGCAACTCCAGCACGGAGGGGAGTACCACCAGGTCGACGTCGTTGTCCAGCAGCTCCAGAACGTGCCCAAAGGTCACCTTCACGGGTAGGCAGCTTTCCGAGGGGAGCGCGGCCATGGCGCGCGCCAACAGGGTGGGAGAGCTCCGCCCCGACAGCACCGGCTGGAAGCGAAGCTCGCTGAACAGGCTTGCCCAGAAGGGCAGGAGCTCGTGAAAGAGCGAAGCTCGCGGCAGCCCGACGCGGCCGCGAACTTCACCGCCCTCCGGCGGCAGGTGGGATTCGAGCAGAGTCACGTATTCCGCAAAAAGGTCCGGCTGTGGCGTACGGCTTGTCTTCGAGGTCTCGCGGCTGGTGTAGCGCTCGCAGGTGTCGCCAAAATGCACCACCTCCGTCCCGAAGTGGATGCGGTTGACCTGGCAGCGGTTCGCGCAGTGAGCGCACTCAAAGCTCGATACGGTGTACTCCTGAACGAGCTCCATGCCGCGAAAGCGCATGGGGCGCCCTTCCTTCTGGTAGTGGCGTTGCGCCAGGAGCGCGGCGCCAATTGCACCGGAAATCCGGTTGTAGGGATGGACTTTCACCTCCTTGCCGAGAATGGACGAAAAGGCGGCTATCACTGCTTGGTTGGAGGCGACGCCCCCCTGGAAGACAATGGCATTGCCGATGCGGCGGTTGCCGACGACCTTCTCCAGGTAGTTCCTGGCGATGGAATAGGCGAGCCCGGCGGCCATATCCGGCAAGGGCACTCCCCGCGCCTGGCTGTGCGCCACCTCGCCGTCCATGAATACCGTACACCGGCTGCCCAAGTCGACTGGGCGGCTGCTGGCAAAGGCCAGTTCCGCGAACTCGTCGATGATGCTGATGCCCAGCCGCTGCGCTTGTTCCTCCAGAAACGAGCCGGTGCCGGCAGCGCAGCTCTTGTTCATGGTGAAATCGGCGATCCGCCCCTCCTGGATGCTGATGTACTTGGAATCCTGGCCGCCGATCTCGAAGATGGTATCGGCTTCTGGGAAGTAGAAGAGGGTGCTCACCATCTGCGCGGTGATTTCGTTCTTCACCACGTCGGCGCCGACAAAGCGGCCCGCTAAGTGCCGGCCGCTTCCTGTGGTGCCGGCCGCCAAGACCTGCACGCGCCGCCCACACTGCTGGCGCAGTTGGGCAAAGCCCTCCTGCAAGGCCTCAATGGGGCGGCCGCGCGTGGGCAGGTACACCCCAGCCAGCACCTGACCGCGCTCGTCCAGCAGGACGAGATTGGTGCTCACCGAGCCCACATCCACGCCCAGAAACGCCGGCGTGGGTGCCGAAAGCAGCTTTTCGCCTTTGGGCTCTGGGATGGCCCTCGTCGCGGGCGGCGACAAGGGTGGCAGCCGATGGTCGCGCGCCTCTGCGCTCTCCGTCGCCGCCATCAGGTTGCGGCGCAAGGTGCGCAGGCGCAGCACGGGCGCATGCTGCTCCTGGGCCGCGAGGGCCGCGCCAATGGCAGGGAAGAACTCGTGATAGGGAGGCACCCCTGCCTTCTCCGCTTCGAGGCGCAACACTTCGCGAAATGCCCTTACCAGTCCTTTGTTGGCCATTGCCCCGCCGATGAGTGCCACCGGCAGCGCAAGTTGCCGTCCTGCCAGCACCGTGGTGACAAAGTTGCGGGCAAGCGCCAGACAGAGGCCATAGGCGATCTCTGCCAGCGGCGTCCCTTTCTGCTGCAGGTGGATCATGTCCGACTTGGCGAAGACGCTGCACCGGCCGGCGATGGTCGCGCCGCGAGGAGCCTGGGCCGCCAGCTCGCCCAGTTCCTCTACGCTGATCTGCAGGCGCGCCGCCTGCTCCTCCAAGAAGGCCCCCGAGCCGGCAGCACAAAGCTCGTTCATGGCGTAATCGCCAATGCCCACGTGCTCAGCCCCTTGAGACGGTTCCAACTGGATCCACTTGGTAAACTGTCCGCCCACTTCGATCAGCGAGGCGGCCTCCGGGCAAAGTTGGCCGGCGCCACGCGCAGCAGCCAGGAGCTCGTTTTCCACCGGCAGCTCAAGGAGCGTGGAGAGGAGTTCCTTCCCCACGCCGGTTACCACCAAGGCGGCGTCCTGCGTCTTGATGCGCCGTTCCACCTGAAGCAGCATCTTTGCCAAAGTTGGCAAAGGGCGGCCCTTGGCCGGCCTGGACAGAGCTACCTTGATGTCGCCGCGGTCATCCAACACTGCGATCTTTACATGCGAGGAGCCTACATCAATTCCGCACCACATAGGCTTCACCTTTCAGTAGCAGTCGTTCTCTCCATGGGCAGACGGAGCACGCGGGGGCGCCGGTCACTTCCCGACACCCCCGCGCGTGGCGTCGTCAGGCAGGCCGGAGCTATCGCCTGCCTGCGCACAAACGCTATCTCACCGGAATTTCGCCAGCAACTCCGGAATGGCATCCTTGTGCACCATGAAGACCAGGACCTTCAGGCGCACATAATCGTCGCGGAAGAAGAAGTAGCCCTTGTGCTCGCCACGGAAGGCGGCGGAGCCAGAGTCCTTGATCAGAAACCAGTCGTGATCGCCTATGCGCTGGTAGCCCACCGCATGGATGGCGTGGTCATCGGTGGTGGTCCGGTTGTAGATGCGAAACTCACGTGAGTCTTGGTTGATGTAGGAGGGTGGGATGTCGAAGGTGGGGACGATGGCCACGTCGTTTTCGCCGCTTTTGCCCGGCTCGGAGGTGTCGGCCGCTAAGGCAGCGGTGTAGCCGCGCTCGAGCGCCTTCTTCAGCGCCGCGTAGAACTCATCCAACGGCGCATTGTAGTAGTCCTTGGAATGCCACCAGTTGTCGGGCGCCTTATATTCGGCCTTGGTGTAGAAGGGCTCCGGCTTGGTGGACATCACTGAGACATACTCGTCCAGGGGGAGCCGCAGCACGTTGGCAAGAAACTCACGCGGCGTCATGCGCTTCTTGCCCACGGTGATGGTCGTCGGCGGCTCGCCCAAGTACTTGTTCAAGGTCATCTTGATGTGGGTGAGCACCTGCTCTTCGTCCCACAGCTCATGGCTTTTCACAAACTGCAGGTAGTCGGCCATCTCCCGCTCTAACTTGCTGTGGTCGTGTTGTTCCTGGTCTGCTTTGCGCCCGGGGTAGGCAGAGGCAGGGACCGCTCCGTACTGCTTCATCCGCTCGATCACCGCATTGAGCTCGGAGCCCTGGGCAAAGTTCGAGTCTCCTTTCTCGCGCACGAAACGGCGGGCTTTTTCGATGTACTCGTGGTAAACGGTGTACATTTCGGAGAGCTTTGTCTCCGCGCGTCCCAGCCTCCTGAGCTCTGACTCAAAGAACGAGGTCGCGGCAAATGCCCAGCAGGTGCCGGTGCGCCCCTGGCTCAGCGGCGGCAGATGGAAAAGTGGGGCGAAGGATTCAACAGAGCTTGGCTTGGCGAGGGTGGAGAAATCGAGGGTCAGTGTGAGACGTTCCTTCCCCTGAAACTCGGTGACCTTATAGACCACCGTGTCGGGCGCCACCTGGGCCAGGCAGCTCCCGGTTCCTGCAAACAAAAGCACGCCGAGGACAACAGGCAGCCAGTTGGGTTTCATTTTTCACCTCCTGGTTTGGTTAACGGCTCTTAATCCTGTGGCCGACCGATGTGCAGCCACATGAGACGGGCGGTGGTCGCACTTCACGTCCTGACCTCGGTCAATAGCACTTGCCCCAATCTGGCCGGCTCCCGGCACAGCAGGAATGCCCATAGACCGAACTCCCCGTGGTGGTTCACCGCGCGCACCCACCGCCTGGCCGCAGCCTCCTTCTGCCGGTCCAGCTCCGTTTCGAAGCCCTTTACCTCCAGGATCACCTTCACCTCTGGCCCGTCCTGACAACGCCAGCGGATGAGGTAATCCGGACGGTACTCGTGCTGCACGCCATGCCACTCGTAGGGGATGGTGAAGTCCAGGTGGTCGTTGCGAACGTAAGCGACCACCTGCGGCATCTGCTCAAACTGATACGCCACCGAGTGCTCCCACTGGGGAGCATCCAGCACCACGTGGCTGACGTGGCTTTTGGTGGTGCCGACGCAGGGGCGCACGGTGCGGAAGAGGACTTCGTCGAACCAACCGGGCGGAATCTCTCAATCACCGGGAGGATGGGTGGCTCCCCTGTTTCGGTATCCGGTTCGATGGCGCCGGTCAGGCGCTCGAGGATCCGCTGCTTGTACTTGAGTAGCGCGACTTCCTCGAGCGGAACGTCCTGCTTGAGGATGACGCGCTCTTCCAGATACTGCCACACGGCGTTGAGCACCTGGTGAAAGAGGGTATGCCTCGCTCCCCAATCCTCGCGCTTCTTTTTGAGCCGCTGCACAAGCTCCGCCGCAATCTCGTACACTGTCGCCTGGAGCCTCCTCTCGCGGTGGAACGGATTCCGGTCCTGCTCCACCTCCGGCCCCGGCCCCAGCCGGTCGGGCCGCCCGATCCGATAGCCCACCGCCGGCTTGACTGTCACTTCTGTCGGCTCGCTCCCTGGGTCGATTTCCAGATAGGGAACGCCGTCCAGGTTGAGCCGGATACGGCTTCGTACATCAACGATGTACCCTTCCACGCGCGGGAAGGTGATTTCGAGGTCCTTCCGTTCCGGCAGCGCCCTCACGAGCGTGGCGACCTTCGGCACCTCGGTATGGCTCAGGGGCTTCTTTTTGACCGGGATGACCTCGAAGGGGACACCGTAGACATCCACGTATTCGGGCTCCGAGAAGTCGTCGCAATTGAGCCGCCTCAAGCCCCGTCCCACCACCTGCTCGCACAACAGTTGCGAGGTGAAAGCCCGCAGGCCCAGAATCTGGGTGACGTTCTGGGCATCCCACCCCTCGTTCAGCATGCCGACCGAGACCACACACCTGATGTGTTTGCCGGGAGGATCGCCTTCGCCCTCCCATTCTATCTTGCCGATCGTGTCCATGACCTTGCGCAGCCGCTCTGCCGCCTCCGCCTTCGTCTCACCCTCGATGGCCGTCTCGGCTTCGGCGAGAAGTTTGGTGTCGATGCGGAACGTGACCTCTCCTTTTGGGCCGTTGGCGAGTTCCGGCAGAGTGTTGCTCCGAGCGATGTGCTCGTGAATGAGCTTGGATAGGTCGGTGTTGTCGCAAACGGCGATGGGCACAGGAGGCACAGGCGATCCGGCGCGCTGGAATGCGTCGAAGGTCCTCTTCCACTCCGACGCTAAAGTGGCCAGCGCCCCCTCCGCCTCCCGAAGCACCGACTCGGGCTTGGCGCGACGGCGGGCGGTTTGGCGCTCGGAGGCGGGCAGCGCCTGGTTGATCGCCTCCCACAGGCAGAAGTATTTGGGGATAAGCGCCCCGGTATTGTCGTCAACGGGTACGCGTGGAATCTTGACGATGCCCGACTCGATGGCATCGACCAGGCCGAAATCCGACACGACCCAAGGAAACGGGGCGCCTTCCTCATAGCCGCTGCCCCATACCGTGGCCTCTTCCCGCTCCGCGATCTCGTCTGCAGAAAGCTGCGCCTTCACCTCTTCCGGCAGCGGCGCCGGGCGGTAGGCGCGGTGGGCCTCGTCGTTGACCACCAGGATGTTCTGCTTGCTGCCCAGTTCTTTGAGCACCCGGCGGCAGAAGGCGGCATGGCTTTCAACCCCCCGCTGGACCACGCTGCGGGAGCGGCTGTCGTCCTGGGGCTGGAAGAGATGCCAGTTGGTGATCTCGAACTTGCCCTGCTGCAGCCGCTCCAGCAACCCCCGCGGCACCAGGTCAAACTTGTCGTAGTAGTTGCCGGGCCTCCAGGGGAGCAGCACCTGCAGGCGCTCCCGGATGGTCAGGTTGGGGCAGACCAGGAGCACCGCGTCGGAGAAGCGCCGGTCTTGCGGGTTGGCGAGCTTGTTCAGCACCTGCCAGGCGATGACCATACCCATGACCACCGTCTTGCCGGAGCCAGTGGCCATTTTGCAGGCGTAGCGGGCCAGGCCGTTGTCCCTGGGGATGGCGATCCCCTGCTTTTCTGCCGGGGAGGCTTCCATCAGCCAGATGAGGGTCTCGGCGGCCTCCCGCCTGCAGAAGAAGAGCTTGCGCTCCCGCTCGGGGTTGTTCCAATGGTTGACGAGTTGCCGCGTGATGGGAGTCACGCCCAGGTATCCCCGCTCGCGCCACGCCTTGATCCGCTCGCGGATCGTGTTGACTAGGTCCAGCGGGACGAACTCTTCCTCAAGTAGCGCCGTCTGCGGCCCACGGGTGCGCGCCTTGAGGTAATAGCCCGCCGCGCGCCGCCCTTCCTTGAGCACAGGTTGTCCTTCCTCGTATGCCCAGTAACGACTGGGCTCTTCAAAGGGCGAGTTGAGGATGGGGCTATCCACGAGCATGGAGACCGTCTCCTTTGGTGAAACTATCCAGCTATGCATCGAAGGCGTCTGCACCGGAGCGGTTGAGGTTTTCCCGATCCAGCGCCCAGCGCAGTGGGTTGGTCAGGATATATTCCCGGATGCGGTGCAGCGATTCCTCGCTGCGGATCATGTGCTCGTAATAGTTGCGTAGCCAAAGACGCCCACGAAATGGTGTCCACCCGAAATGTCTGACGCCATCAATGTACCGTTTGGTCGTCATCGTTTTGAACCGGTGCACCCCATCCGGCAATGACAACGTAGGGACAACCCCCCGTGGTTGCCCCGTGTCCCGGGGCAGGCAGAGGGGCCTGCCCCTACGAGGATGATAATGCCGTGGATGTGGTTGGGCATGACGACGAATGCGTCTATGTCCACACCCCGATAATGATGGGGCATATCGTGCCACACCCCATGCACCATCCGGCCCGCGTCGTTTAATCGCATCTCCCCATCGACGATCTCGCCAAAGAGGTACGCACGATCTTGTATGCAAATCGTCACAAAATACGCCCCGGGCTGGCTATAATCGTAGCCCTTGAGCCGAATGGTGCGACGGTGGTGGCGTTCTGGGTCAAAGGCCATCGTACCCTCCATCCAACGCTACCACCCTCATCACCTCGTTCCCCCGAAAATCAATCACCTTCACCGCGATCCGCCCGTGCTCGCCGGCCTGGAAGGGGAAGGAGATGGTGCCACGCATCTTCTCAAACGCTTCTGGGTCAATCTGCGCCTTCAGCGCCCGCTGGAGTTTGTCCCAGGCGTCTGGATCGCCGGGAAAGAAGGCCTGGGCGATCTTGAAGGTCTTGCCGTCGTAGTCGGTGTCCAGGAACCAGGCGGCGACATCCTCGCCGCGGGTAGACTGTGCCTCACCCGTCAGCGGGTCGTAAACGTCTACGCCTCGCAGCTCCACCACATAGGTGCCGTCCTTCCGCTTCTCCACCCGCACATCCGGCTGGCCGAAGACGGTGAAGATCTGGCTGGCGCGGGTGGTCTTGAGGAGAGCGCCCACCAGGACGTCCGGCGCGATGTTGGCAAAATGCACCTGAAGTCCCGCCACCGGCGCCTTCTGGATGAGCGCCTGCGCCTCCGGGTCGAAGGCGAAGCCAGCGAAGATGAGCATCTGGTAACCGTTCATCTTGGCCGCAGGGATCGCCTCCTGCACTTGGTGAGCGATGACCGGCCCGTGCTGGGGTCCGAAACTGACGGCCACGCGGTGGGCCTTGCCGTTCTGCCTGGATTCAGCTTCCGCGTGGAGGTAACCCAGATTCAGCGGGCGGAGGTTCTGGAGCTCCAGCCGCTTGCCGCCGGGGAAGAGCACCCCGCCCTGCTGCTTGAGCAGGTTGATCATGGTGGTCAGATAATCTCCGCCCCGGTCGGAGACACGGACCTGGGCCTCTTCGGTCTCAAACTGCGGGATGGGCGCCTGGGTGGGGTCCTCCACCGCCGGCACGGGGATGGCCTCCACCGTGAACGGGCCAGAAACCCGCACTACACCCCGCACGACCTTCGGACGGTCGTAGAGCACCTCCTGCGGGGCGTTGCGCTGGATGCTCTCGTCAATCTCCCGGCGCTTCCGGCGCTTGAGCTCCCAGAAGCGGCACAGGGCGTTTTGGGCCTCTTCGGGCCAGTCCTCCGGCGGCATCGGGTCGGGCACCTCGCCCAGGCTCTCCCAACGGTGCCCGGTCAAGCGATAGACCGTCTCCAGGAGCGGTTCTGCCTCCTTCTCGGCACCCAGCTTCCCGGAGCGCTTCAGGGCAAGGAGCTTCTGGTATGCCTCCTGGCCTTCCCCCGGCCAAACCGGATGGGGCACCTCTCGCGGCACCTCCCATTCGCGCAATCTCGTGAATTCATCTGGGGCGTGGCCGGCCCCGGGGGGGCGACCCGCCGGGTCGCCCCTACGTGTTCCGTGTGTTGAATTACCCCAACGAGGGCATCATTCAAATCTGCCAGCGCCTGGTCAATCTGCGGTTGATATTCGGCGGCGATGGCGTCAATCTCGGTGTTTTTGGCAATGGACTCCAGGGTGATGTGCGGCACGGTCTCGTAGATGAGGCCGCCGGCAGGACCGCGCTCGGGCTCGCGCAGTTCGTAGTAGTCGAACTTCGCGGTCATGAGCCGCTGGCGGGCGATGGCCAAGGCCACGCGGGAGGTGTCGCAGGTGATCCAGCGCCGGCCCCACTTCTCGGCACAGTAGGCGGTGGTGTCGGAGCCGCAGGTGGAGTCGAAGACCAGGTCGCCCGGGTCGGTGGTCATCAGGATGCAACGCTCGACAACCTTCGTGTTGGTCTGGACGGCGTAGACCATATCCTCAGCACCCATTGTGTCGTCCCAGACATTGGTCAATGACGACACAGGGTAGTCATCCAAGTACCTGACATACCTGGGAGTCTTGCCAGCAACCCATATCCGGTCTGCGGCTTTCAGCCGTGCTATACCCTCGTTACTGGTTGACCAATGTCTATTTAGAGGAGGTGCGAAGGTTAGCCCGTCAAGTTCAAATTCAAACGCACCGGCTTGGGTAGCCTCAGCCGAGTGTAAAGCAGTAGGCTGAAAAGATTTGGAGCCGTGTGGCACGCTCCTGCCTAATTCATAGCGAGTGCGTTGGCCATCGGGCAACTCTACATAGCGATACTGCGCGGCTGTTCCCGACGTATCCTCAGACAAGAACACAGGATTGAATTTTAGTTGTTCCTTGTTCTTAGCATACCAGAGGAGGTAATCAGATATAGAATCAATCGTTCTCGAGACCAAGCTACCCGTCTTCCTAAACGCCACCACCGCCAAAGTTCTCCCGTCCGAACACCTCGTCCAGCAGACACCGCACCAGGTGCAGGTTCTCGTCGTTGATCTGAACGAAGATGGAGCCGGACTCGTGGAGGAGCTCGCGGGCCAGGAGCAGGCGGTCCCGCAGGTAGGTCAGGTAGGAGTGGATGCCGAGCTTCCAGGTGTCCCGGTAGGCCTTGATCTGCTCCGGTTCGTGGGTGAGGCCCTCGTCCTTGTCCTTCACGTCCCGCCGGTCGATTCGGGGCTGGAAGTTGGAGGCATACTTGATGCCGTAGGGCGGGTCCACGTAAATCATCTGCACCTTGCCCGCCATGCCTTCTTTGACCAGGAGCGAGTTCATCACTAGGAGGGAATCGCCCAGGATGAGGCGGTTGGCCCAGTCTACCTCATGCCGATAAAACTCAATCTGCTGATCTGCGGGCAGCGGCGTCTCGCCGAACAGCTCAAGCTGCGGCGGCTGGGGCCGACGGACAGCATCCAGGATCGCACGCGCCGAAATCCGCTCGTGAATGTGTAGCGACACAACATCCACATCGAACCCGGTATGCTCGGGTTTGCCCGCCCAGACCAGTTGCGGGTCGAGGTGGGGGTCGTAGGCATAGGTGGTGGTGCGGCGTTCACGCACCTCGTAGGTGGGCGCAATGCCTGCAGGGGGGTTGTTCGTACGCCGCGCCTGCCCGTGGCGAAAGTCCTGCACCCCGTCGTCCCCTGCTGCTGGAGTCCTTCTCCGCGGCATGTGTCGGCCCTCTCTCGGTCTTTTCCCTGTGTCCACGCTTGCGTCCTGGATCGTCAGAGGCAGATGAGGCCTCACTCCGCCCTTTCTCTTTGCCTCCTGGATCACTTCTCTAAACACGCGCATGAAGTTGCCGCCCCAGATTTTGGCAATGTCCTCCTCCGAATACCCCCGCTTGAGGAGCTCAAGGGTGATGTTGGGCATCTCCGAGACGTCGTCGCAGCCAATCACGCCACCTCCGCCGTCAAAGTCGGTGCCGATGCCCACATGGTCGATGCCCACCAACTTCACCACGTGGTCGATGTGGTCCACCACGTCCTGCACGGTCGCCTTGGGCTCGGGATACTGGGCGTCCAGGGCTTCCCAGTCCTGGCGGAGTTGCTCACGCAGCTTTTCGTCCCTAATTTGGCCCCATGAGCCATACTTTTCCCGCAGCTTGCGCAAGGCTGCCTCCCGCTCCGGACTGGGCGGCGTCTCCTTGACGTAGGCGCTCAGGATGCACAGCTGCATCACCCCGCCTTTTTGCGCCAATTTGACCAGCATGTCATCGCTCAGATTGCGCGGGTTGTTGCACAGGGCGCGAGCACAGGAGTGCGAGGCAATCACCGGAGCCCTGCTCACCTCGAGGACATCGTAGAAAGCATCGTCGGAAATGTGCGAGACATCGACCATCATGCCCAGGCGATTCATCTCCGCCACCACCTGCTTGCCGAATTCGCTGAGTCCGTGGTGCTCCGGCCCGTTGCGATCGGTGGAAGAGTCGCAGATGTCGTTGTTGGCGGTGTGGCACAGGGTGATGTAGCGCGCCCCGAGGTCGTAGTACTTCTTGATGAGCGACAGGTCCTTGCCGATGGCATAGCCGTTTTCGATGCCGATGTAGATGGCCCGCTTGCCTGCCTTCTCCAGGCGGTAGGCATCGTCGGGGGTGGTTGCCAATTCGGCCATCTCTGGGTAGCGGGCGCAGACGGCGTGAATTGCCTCGAAAAGCTGCAAGGCGCGTTCCTGCGCCTTGGCGTACCCCTCGGGCGTCCTCGGACCTTGGGCCACGAACACGGCAAAGAACTCCGCGTCAAGGCCGCCCTCTTTCATGCGCGGCAGGTCGATCTTGCCACTCCCTCGGCTGCCTGGCTGGTGGCGTTGCCCCACGTCCCAGTTGCCACGCAGCAGGTTGAGGGGTGTGTCGCAGTGGGTGTCGATGGTCAAGACGCGCTCGTGAATCAACCTCGCCCTGGCCTTGATGTCCTCCTGGGGAAGCAGTGCTTGGCTCCACCCGAGCATGGCCGCTATCGTGGCGACGTGAACGGCCAGAATTCCCTTTCCCATGAGCAGTCTCCTCGTGTTTCTGAGCCCTTGGCCTCAGGTGAGGTCAAAGGGACCCTGTATTGGCGGGCCTGTTCATTGCAGGCCTCCGCCGTTGCGCGGTCAATAGCTTAACCATTTTGCGGCACAAAATCAAGGGGAAAATCCGCCGTGCTTGGCAGTTCGCCCGTGCCAAGGGCAGAGCTGCGAAGGGCGATACGGGGTGGGCGGAGGCACGTACCACACTACCGCGAGCCTTTGGGCACGAAAAAGGAAGAGAATGAGGCATGACGCCATGCCGTCGCCGGCCGAGGGCACGATCCAGGTGGGCCCACAATGCTCTGGGAAAACTCCTTGCTATTTAGCCTGGAATGTGTTACAATTGCCGCAAACAAGGAGCGCAACACGCGAGGTCGGAGGAGTGTGTGAAAGTGGTAGACTTGCGCAGCGACACAGTGACCAAGCCCACACCTGGCATGCGCGAGGCGATGGCTCGCGCCGAGGTGGGCGATGACGTGTTTGGCGAAGACCCCACGGTCAACCGACTGCAGGAGGTGGTGGCCGAGCTCCTGGGCAAAGAGGCGGCGCTGTTCGTGCCTAGCGGCACGATGAGCAACCAGATTGCCATCAAGTGCCACACGCAGCCGGGCGACGAGGTGATCCTTGAGGCTGACAGCCACAGCTTTCACTACGAGGGCGGCGGGCCGGCGATGCTCTCCGGCGTGCAGCTCCACCCCATCCCTGGCGTGCGGGGGGTGATCAGCGCGGCGCAGGTGGCAGGGGCGGTGCGTCCCGGCGACCACCACTATCCGTGCAGCAGGCTGGTGTGCATCGAGAACACCCACAACAGGGCAGGGGGGACCATTTTCCCCCTGCGGACCATCCGTGAGATTCGGGAGGTGGCGGACCGCTCCGGGCTGCGCATGCACCTGGACGGTGCCCGCCTGTGGAACGCGGCAGTGGCCAGCGGCATTAAGGAGCGCGAGTTTGCGGCGCCCTTCGATTCGGTCTCGGTGTGCCTCTCTAAGGGGCTGGGTGCCCCGGTGGGCTCGCTCATCGTCGGGTCGCGAGAGCTCATCGAGCTGGCGCATCGTTATCGGAAGGTATTCGGTGGAGGGATGCGCCAGGTGGGTATCATGGCCGCCGCGGGGTTGTACGCTCTTGCCCACCACCGCGAGCGCCTGGCCGATGACCATCGGCGCGCGCGACGACTGGCCGAGGCCTTGGCGGAAATGCCCGGCGCCGCAGTGGATTTGGCAAGCGTCCAGACCAACATGGTTTTCGTCGACGTGGGCGCTTCCGGGCTGAGTGCGGCTGAGGTGGTGGTCAAGGTGCGTGAGCACGGTGTCCTGTGTCTAGCCCTCGGCCCCTCCGTCATTCGTCTGGTCACCCATCTCGATGTGGACGACGAAGGCATTGACTTAGCCATCGCTGCCTTCAAGGCGGTGCTGAAGAAGAAGAGAAGCTGAAGAGGCGCGGCCGTTCCTTTGCCGGAGAAAGCCAGCAGGCCGCTCTTTGCCTGCCTTGTGGCCGGAAACGTGCAATGGCTCACACCTGTTGCGCAGTGGGAAGAAGCCGGGACCTCCGCCTCGCAGTGCACGCGTCTGGCTGAGAGGGCTCGCTCGCCTGTGAGCGACGGCGCGCAGCATGGACTGGGGGTCCTGACTTATGTAGGCCCTCAGCCTGAACGTCCTGGCACCTGGACGAGACATTTTGGGCCATGCTGTTCACCGTCGTTCCGCCCCGCGCCACAGGGATAGCCTCGGACTGCCTTTTCCCCTTCGCTTGTGGGTAAGCCTGCGTGCATGGCCACCCGCTTGCCATTTTCCGCTTGCAACTTAGTCGGCAAATTGCTATACTTGGCAACGTTGCGTGCCGTCAGGCAACTTCTGACCCATGGATGCGTCGAGGCAGAGCGTGAAGGCATTTTCCTATCAGACCCGCAAAGGTGAGATTCGCGTTGGCGTGGAGACCGAGGAGGGGCGCTTCAACTTCACCCATGCGTGGGAGATGTACAAGGACCTCAAGGCCAAGGGGCGCGGTCCCGATTTTCACTTCTTGCAGCTGATGGTGGAGCTGGACTTTTTCAGTGGCGAGACGTTCCGCGAAGTGCTGGCCACCCTGCGTCGCATCCGTCCGCTCGACGACCTGTGCCTGGATAATGCAATTCGCTTTCAGGTGCCCATAGCGCGCCCGCAGAAGATCCTGTGCATCGGGCGCAACTTCAAGGCGCATGCCGAGGAGTGGGGTGCCCAGGTGCCGGAAGAACCCATCTTTTTCGCAAAAATGCCATCAGCGCTCCTGCCGCACGAGGGGACGATTGTGTTGCCGCCAGGAGTGGGTCGGGTTGACCACGAGCTGGAGCTGGCCGTGGTCATTGGCAAAGGAGGCAAGAATATCCCGGCATCGGCCGCGTGGGACTATGTAGCCGGTTACACCATTGCCAACGACGTGACCGCGCGCGATCTGCAGCGCCGCGACATGGAGGCCAAGCGTCCATGGTTGCGCTCCAAGAGCTTTGATACCTTTTGTCCCATCGGCCCCTACCTGGTGCCAAGGGACGAGATGCCCGCCATCCAGCAGGCGCACATGGAGTTGCGCGTCAACGGCCAGACGCGGCAGCAGAGCACCGTGGGCATGATGGTCTTTTCCATCCCGGAGTTGGTGAGCTACGTCTCCCGCTACATGACGCTTTCCCCTGGGGATATCCTCTGCACTGGAACGCCGGAGGGCACCTTGCCTCTGCAAGCCGGCGACATCGTCGAGGCGGCCATCGAAGGGTTGGGCGTATTGCGCAATCGAGTGGCTGCCGGTGAACAGAGAGGCTCCGCATGACCGTGCACTGGATCGATTGGACGCTGGTCATCGCCTACTTCGTCTTTGTCACGGCTATCGGCCTCCGCTACCGGGACAGGGCGGGAAGCAGCATGGCGGACTTTTTCGTCTCCGGAAGAAGTCTCCCCTGGTGGCTGGCTGGCACCTCCATGGTGGCGACCAGCTTTGCCTCGGACACGCCGTTGGCGGTCACCGGCTTGGTGGCTCGTAATGGCATCGCCGGCAACTGGCTGTGGTGGAACTTTGTGATGAGCGGCATGCTCACCGTCTTTTTCTACGCGCGCCTCTGGCGTCGGGTGGGGGTGCTCACCGACGTGGAGTTCACCGAGGTTCGCTACGCCGGCAGGCCTGCGGCCATTCTCCGCGCCTTCCGTGCCCTGTACTTGGCAGTCCCCATCAACTGCATTGTTATCGGCTGGGTCACGTTGGCCATGGCCAAGATCCTGGGCATCTGTCTTGGCGTCGACCGCTGGGTGGCAGTGGGCATCTGCGTGGCTCTCACGGTTCTCTATTCGACAATGTCCGGCCTCTGGGGCGTGGTCATCACCGACTTTGTGCAGTTCGGCCTGGCCATGGGGGGAACCATTGCCTTAGCGTTTTTCGCCTTGCACGAGGTAGGAGGGATGTCCGGCCTCACCCAGAAGTTGGCGGCGCAGTACGGGGCTGAGCACGCTCTGCTCGATTTTTTCCCGAGGGTTGGCTCGGCATGGATGCCCATGTCCGCCTTCCTGGTCTACATTGGCGTGCAGTGGTGGGCGGCGTGGTACCCGGGCGCTGAGCCAGGGGGTGGCGGCTCGGTCGCACAGCGCATGCTTTCCACGAGAGACGAGAAGCACGCTCTGCTGGCCACACTGTGGTTCAACGTGGCCCACTACGCGTTGCGGCCTTGGCCGTGGATCATCGTGGCGTTGGTTTCGATGGTGCTCTTTCCCGGACTTGCCGACAAAGAAGCCGGGTATGTGCACGTTATGGTGCGCGTGCTCCCAGTTGGCTTCAGAGGGCTGCTGCTGATGGCATTTGGCGCTGCCTTCATGTCCACGATCAGCACGGCCATCAACTGGGGCGCGAGCTACATCGTCAACGATTTCTACCGGCGCTTCCTCAAACCCGAGGCAAGCGAGCGGCACTATGTACTCGTGTCGCGCGGGGCGACGGTGTTGATGATGGTCATCGCCGCAGTGATTACCAGCTTTATGGATACCGTCTCCGGTGCCTGGCGCGTGCTGCTCGCCATAGGCGCCGGCACCGGCGGCGTCTACATCCTGCGCTGGTTCTGGTGGCGGATCAACGCCTGGTCAGAGATTTCGGCCATGGTCGCCTCGTTGGCAGTGGCGCTGGTGTTGCAGCTGGGATTTGGTCTCAACGCTGACCAGCCCCAGGACTTTGCGGTGCTGATGCTCCTCACGGTGGCCTGTTCGACGATAGTGTGGGTGACCGTGACGCTGCTGACGCCCCCGGTGGACGAGAAGAGGCTTGTGGCCTTTTACCAAAAGGCAAGGCCGGGTGGCCCTCTTTGGGGCCCCATTCGCCACAAGCTGGGCAACCCGGGGCCGGCAGAGCCGCTCTGGCGCGACTTTGTGGATTGGCTCGCCGGCTGTGCGCTGGTTTACACAGCCCTTTTCGGCATCGGCAAGTTGATACTCGGGCACACTACCGTTGGTCTGCTTCTGGTGGCGGCCAGTCTCGGGGCGGCAGTACTGCTCTACCGTGACCTGCAGCGCCGGGGCTTCGCGGCGGTAGCGCGTTAGGAACTTGTGAGTGGCGAGAGAGTCATGACCAAGAGTTGGGGACCAGACTTTGAGCGGCTGCGTAGAACGCTGTTTGGCGGACAGGCGGATCGCGTGCCGCTGCTGGAGCTGGCCATCGACCTGGGCGTGATGGGCGGCTACATAGGGCGCAAGGTGGAGACGCTCAAGGATCAGGTGGACTTTTTCGTGGCGGCCGGCTACGACTATATCCGCCTTGCTCCGATCGTGGACTTTAACCCGGCGAAGATCCAACCTAAGGAGGGGTTGCGCCAGAGCTCCGCCTCGCAGAGCGATCGCGAGCGCACTTGGAGTGCCGAGGGTGCCGGCGTCATCACCACCATGGAAGAGTTCGAGCGCTACCGCTGGCCGCGCCCGGAGGAAATCGATTACCGCAACTTCGAGCTCGTGCAGAAGCTCCTCCCGGACGGCATGAAGATTATCGGCCAGTATGGGGACATCTTCACCATGGTCTGGGAGCGGATGGGCTTTGAGACTTTTTCCTACGCGCTCATCGAGAACCCAGAGCTGGTGGCGCGACTCTTCGACACCATTGGCGGGATTGTGTACGGGATGTTCGCCACCATGGCGGATATCCCCAATGTCGGGGCCTTGTTCTACAGCGACGACATCGCTTTCTACTCTGGGCTGCTCTGTTCCCCAGGCGTATTGCGGACCTATCTTTTCCCCTGGATGCGCAAGATCGCCGACCTATGCCGCCAGCGACAGATGCCGTTCATCTACCACACGGACGGCCGCCTCTGGGAGGTGATGGATGACCTCATTGAGCGTGGTGTGAATGCCCTGCAGCCCATCGAGCCGAAAGCCATGGACATTCGCGAGGTGAAGGCGCGCTATGGGCATCGTCTCTGCCTGGTGGGCAATGTGGACGTCGACCTCCTGGCGCGCGGCACACCGGAGGAGGTGGCCAAGGTCACGCGGGAGCTCATTCGCGACGTCGGACCAGGCGGCGGCTATTGCGTCGGCTCCGGCAACACCGTGCCCAACTATGTGCCGGTGGAAAACTTCGCGGCGATGGTGGAGACTGTGCACAAGTTTGGTCGCTATCCGCTGGAGGCATAGGGGTAGCGATGCGGGTGGCTTTCGTGCAGATGGATTGCCTCTTCGGCCGGCGAGAGGAGAACCTCGCCAAAGCTGAAGCGCTCATCTCCGCGCACGAGGCGGACCTTTTTGTCCTGCCGGAGCTCTTTTCCTCTGGCTATCTCTTTCGCAGCCGCCAGGAGGTGGTTGCCGCCGCCGAGCAGGTTCCCTCTGGGCCTACGGTTCGCATGCTGGCGACGCTGGCGGCACGCAAGCGGTGCCACATCGTGGCAGGAGTGGCAGAAGCGGCAGCGGACAAAGTTTACAATTCCGCGGTTCTGGTGGGGCCACAGGGGGTTGTTGCTCTGTACCGCAAGACTCATCTCTTTTCTGAAGAGGCTTTGTGGTTTGCGCCCGGCGATACCGGTTTCGTCGCCGCCGACATCGGCCAGGCGCGCCTCGGGCTGATGATCTGCTTCGACTGGATCTTTCCGGAGGCGGCAAGGACCCTTGCCCTCAAAGGGGCGGACATCCTCTGCCATCCCTCAAACCTGGTCTTCCCGTACTGCCAGAAGGCGATGACCACGAGGGCGCTGGAGAATGGGGTCTATGCCATCACCGCCAACCGCATCGGCGTGGAGGAGCGCGACGGCGTGCGCCTCCGGTTCACGGGCGGCAGTCAGGTTGTTGACCCGCGCGGCCAGCTGCTCCTCGCCGCCGATGACATCGCAGAAACGGTGGGGGTCGTTGACATCGACCCGAACGCAGCACGGGACAAGCTGCTCACCCCCAGAAACGACCTCCTCGCCGACCGGCGCCCCGAACTCTACGAACTGGGCGGACGTGCACATGGTCTTCGCTAGCATCAAACGATTGGCAAAGCATTCGGCAGTCTACGGAGTGGGCTACATCATCTCGAGGTTTATGGCCTTTCTCCTCTTGCCCCTGTACACGCATTTCCTCACGCGGGAGGAAATGGGTGTCACTACCATCATGTTCACCTACCTTGCCATCTTCACGATCCTCTACACCTACGGGCTGAACTCGGCTTTCTTGCGTTTCTACATCATGGAGGAGACCGAGCCGGGCAAGAAGCGGATTTTCTCCACCGCTTTTCTGACCCTGCTGGCGAGCAGTTTTTGCTTCTCTTTGGTTCTCTACCTTGCGGCCAATCCCGTGGCAACGCTGCTCTTTAGTGCTGAGTCAAGAGCCACCGGCGTGCCGGTGGACACGGTGGTCCGCTACGGGGCAATGATTCTTTTTTGCGACTCGTTGGCCATTTTGCCTTTCCTCGTGCTCCGGGCTGAGGAACGCTCCGGGCGCTTTGTGCTTTTCAAGTCATTCAATGTCCTGGTGAACATCCTTCTCAATGTGGTGTTGGTTGCCAAGATGGGCCGCAAGGTGGAGGGGATCTTCTTAGCCAATGTCCTTTCCTCTGCGTTCACCTTGGCAGTGCTCATGCCTTTAGTGGTGAGCAGGATGCGGCTCACTTTTTCGCGCAGTGACCTGCGGGACTTGTTGGCCTTTGGCCTGCCCTACATGCCGTCCACGCTCTCGGTGGTGATTTTGGACACCATCGACCGGCCCCTGCTTGAGCGTCTGGCCGGCGTGGACGTAGCCGGCCTCTATGGCGCAGGGGCGCGCATCGCTATTGTCATGAACCTGCTGGTTTCCGCGTTCAGCTTTGCCTGGCACCCCTTCTTTCTGTCCACGGTCAAGGAGGAGAACGCCAAGGAGATTTTCTCCAAGGTACTGACCTACGTGATGGTGGTGTGCCTGGGCGTCTTCCTGCTTGTGTCCCTTTTCATCGATCATCTGCTGC
The DNA here is from genome assembly GCA_024655945.1 of candidate division KSB1 bacterium. NCBI lineage: Bacteria > Pseudomonadati > Candidatus Zhuqueibacterota bacterium. The sequence goes on along the minus strand of JANLFK010000001.1, from coordinate 335,443 downwards.
GCGTCAAGATCAGGGGCATTACGCTTTTCGGCAAGGAGTTCTGGGAGTGCACCACGGTAGTCCCGGTTCTGATGCTCGCCTACATCCCGTATGCCGCGCACGTTAACTTTCTCATCGGCATCTACCTTGAGAAAAGGACGGGTTACCTGCCGCTGTCAACAGGCTTGGGGATGGCGGCCAATCTTGCGGCTAACTTCCTGCTCATCCCGCTGATGGGCATGATGGGTGCCGCTTGGGCGCGGGTCATTGCCTACACGGTCATGGCGGCGGTGCTCTACCCGATTGGCCAACATCTCTACCCTGTGTCGTACGAGTTTGGCAGAGTCGCTAAGCTGGGCGCGGTGGTTGCCGTCATCTTTCTTGCCGGCACGCGGGTTCATGTGCCCTGGGGATTTGCCTTCCACCTGGTGCTCATGGCATTGTTCCCCGTGCTGCTGAAGGTAGTTGGCTTTTTCGACCCGCGGGAAGTGGCCAAGGTTCGTTCCCTTTTTGGAGGCGCAGGTCGTGGCGCGCCTGGTGTTGGTGAACCAGTGGGTTGAAGGGATTAGCAACAACAAGCCCCCGTTAGGCCTGGGCTACCTCGTTTCCTACCTGAAGCGCTACTTAGGCTTCGCGGACGTGGAGGTAGTCAATACCGGGGCCGGTGTGTTCGAACAGATTCGTGCTGCCCGCCCGGAGCTGGTCGGCTTCACCGCCTACTCTGCCAACTATGCTGCCGTCCTGCGCTTGGTGCGGCGGGTCAAAGACGAACTGGGCGTGGTGACCCTCATGGGCGGTCCGCACCTGACCGCCCTGCCGCAGAGCCTGGACCCCTGCGTGGACGTGGGCGTGATCGGCGAAGGGGAGCAGACGCTGCTGGAGCTGACGCGCCTGTACCTGGACAGGGGTAGACTCGCAGCGGCGGACCTGGCCTCGATTGCAGGGATTGCCTTCCATGCAGATGGCGGGGTGCGGGTCACTGCACCGCGCGCCCCGATCTTTCCCCTCGACGCTATTCCCATGCCGGACCGCGAGGCGCTGCACATCGAGCGCTTCCTGAAGCCAAGCCCCATCCTCATGAACAACGAATACCTGCGGGGCACGACGATGCTGACCTCACGCGGCTGCCCATTCAAGTGCATCTACTGCCATGTGGCAGCCAAGTGGGGGCGGCCGCGCTTCCATTCCGCCGAGCGCGTTGCCGAGGAGGTGGAGCTGCTGGTCAAGCGCTACGGCGTGCAGGGGATCTACATTGCCGATGACCTTTTCACCGCCAATCCGACGCGCGTGCAGCACATCATCGCCGGCCTTGACGAGCGCGGCGTGCTGGGCAAGGTGCGCTTCTTCGCCGACCTGCGCGCCAACTTGGTCAACGACCGGCTGATGGCCTTGCTGCGCGAGATGGGAGTGGTGAAAATCTCCCTGGGTCTGGAGTCCGGGTCGGACAGGGTGCTCGCCTATCTGAAAAGGGGCGACGTCACCGTGGCCCAGAACCGGGAAGCGGTGGCTATTGCCAATCGGCATGGCATCGGCTGCTACTGCTGCTTCATGCTCGGCGCGCCCAATGAGACGCGCGAGGATATCCGGTTGACTCAGGAGCTCATCAAAGAGATTCTGGACGCCCACCCGCAGAACTTCTGCCAAGTCTCGGTAACCACGCCGCTCCCGGGCACAGGGCTGTGGGAGTACGCGGTCGCGCGCGGGATCATCAGCACCCCGGTGGATTGGCGACAGTTCAGCCTGAACCCGGAGCTGAGCCTGCAGCCGGACTTTTACGTGAACGAAGAGATCCCCTTTGCCGAGTTCCAGAAGTTGGTGCGGCAGACCGTGGAGATCGCCGGCAGCCGTCGTTTGCCGGGCATTCTGCGGAACCTCTCGGCGCACTATGTGCTCCAGGCGCTGCGGCGACCCAGGCTGGCGACGCGCATCGTGCTCGACTACCTCAAGCACCATTAGCAGTGCGGCGAAACGGAAGGGGAGCCGCGGTGGCCACAGAGGCTGCAGCGAGCGGCTCATTGGCCAGAGGCCGCGGTCATCACCTGTGAGCAGTTCAGGCGTCTTGCGCGGGCTTCTGGCATGGCGCAAGGATCGTTCCCGGTGGCCAGGCAGGGGGTGGCTTTGCAGGAAAAGGCGCACAGCCCACTGGGCGAGCCTGCGTGCGCCGGATGACGTGCTCGCAGCGCGTGTGGTGAGATGACGGATGCGGTTTCTGCTTGTTCGCGTGCTTTTTTGCTTTCGGACCTTTTCAGGTACGTTCTGAAGACATGCGCATCTACTTCTCCGGCTCAATCGCTGGCGGGCGAAATGACTTGGCAACCTATGTGGCCATCGTCGCGCACCTCAAGGCGCAAGGCCACCAGGTGCTGACCGAACACGTGGCCAACCCTGGGGTTCTCGACCTGGAGAGGACGATTTCGCCCCAGGAGATTTTTCAGCGCGACATGGCCTGGTTGCGGGAGTGCGACGCCGTGGTGGCGGAGGTTTCCAATCCGTCGCTGGGCGTGGGCTATGAGATCTGCCAGGCGACGCATCTCGGCAAGCCGATTCTGTGTCTGCACCGGGCGGGGCTGTTCATCTCGCGCATCATCGTGGGCAACACATGCCCAGGCCTGCAGGTCCGGGCATACCTGGACCAACGTCAGCTCCTCGCCGAGGTGGACAAGTTTCTGGAGATGGTGGAAGCCAGAGGAAGCGGCTGAGCAGTGCATTCTCTCGTGGTAGATAACTCCCTCGCACGCCGCATGCGCGAATTGCCCTCGGCTGATGAGGAGGATTGCCCATGCGCCGGATGATTCTCCATTTGGACATGGACGCGTTCTTTGCTGCCATCGAGCAGCTGGACCATCCGGAGCTGCGCGGCAAGCCGGTGGTGGTCGGTGCGGATCCCAAGGGTGGCAAGGGACGCGGCGTGGTCGCCACCTGCAGCTACGAGGCGCGGGCCTTTGGTCTCCGCTCGGCCATGCCGATCTCGCAGGCCTACCGTCTCTGCCCGCATGCAGTGTTCCTGCCGGTGCGCGGGGAACGCTCCGCGGAGGTCTCCGCGCAGGTGATGGAGGTGTTGGGCGAATTCAGCCCGCTGATTGAACAGGTTTCGATCGACGAGGCCTTTGTGGACCTCTCGGGCACCGAGAAGCTACTCGGTCCGCCGCGAGAAGTGGGCATGCGCATCAAGCAGGAGGTACGCCGGCGCACAGGGCTGACTGCCTCGGTGGGGATTGCCCCGAACAAGTTTGTGGCCAAAATTGCCTCCGACCTGCGCAAACCGGACGGCCTCGTGGTGGTGGAAGAGCACGAAGTCAGGGATTTCCTCTGGCCGCTGCCGGTGGGCAAACTGTGGGGCGTCGGTGAGAAAACGCGGCCACACCTGGAACGCTTGGGACTGCGCACTATTGGTGATGTGGCGCGGCAATCAGCCTCGTTCTTGCAGGAAAGGTTTGGAGCGAATGGATTGCATCTGTGGCGACTGGCCAACGGCATCGACGACCGGCCCGTGGTACCCACAACGGCCGCCAAGTCCATGAGCAAGGAGACGACCTTCGAGCGCGATACCGACGACGGAGAACTTTTGCATGCCACACTGATTGCTTTGGCGGACGCTGTGGCGCGGGGTTTGCGGCAGGAAAAGCTGCGCGGCTGCACGGTGACGCTGAAGATTAGGCTCGAGGACTTTACAACCTTCATGCGCAGCCGCACCTTGGAGGAGCCGACGAATTCCTCGGAGCTCATCAGTGCCACGGCAGCGGAGTTGCTGCGCAGCTTCGACCGTGGCACCAAGAAGGTGCGCCTGTTGGGCGTGGGAGTCTCCGCACTGGTGAGGGAGGGTACCACACAGCTCGGCCTGTTCGATGAGGGTCCGCGCAGCAAGATCGACGAGGCCATCGACCTTGTGCGCGACCGCTTTGGCGAGGAGGCCATCTTTCGGGCAAGCTCCATCCGGCCACGCAGAGGCCAGGGCCGGCGGCACTCCGGGAAATTACAGAAATGACACTTGATTTTCCGGCTGCGAATGGTAGATTGAAAAAAGGGTTTCGCGTGTCCAGTTCAGCTTTCCAGGCGGTCAGGCGGTGCTCATGAAGAAAGCAGGCAAGGTTGCGTCAGTTCTGGTGTTGCTTTGGACGGTTGCCTTGGGTGTTGCCCAGGCGCAACAAGAGGTGAGAATAGTTTTTGCCACCCAGGTTGATGGCGTAGCCGACACCGCTCGGCTTGCCTTCGCCCACAGCTTTTTTGCGCAGGTGCGGGAGCGAATCGGCTCCGTGCGTGGTCTGGCGCTCCTCAACCCCTGGGAGGGGCGTGAGGGTTTGGCGTCCACATTTGACCGGCGACGCGGCAGGTTCTCGCCTCCTTTAGCAGACTCCTTGGCCCTCGAGTGCGCCATCGCGGCGGTGCTCGATTTCAGAATCACGTTCCGCGACAGCCTGCTGCGCTACGACTGCGCTGCCGTGGAACTGGGCTCAGGCATCACCGTCGGCCGAGAAGTCGGCGACCTGGCCCTCGCCGATGGCTACAAAGGTAGCCTCGAGCCGTTGGACGAGGCACTGGCCAGACTGAGCGCGCGCCTGCTTAGCGAGGGTACCCCCTGTGGCTACCCGTTCGCCGAGGAAGAAGTGGGTCTGCTATTCCTCGTCTCCGACTCTACCAACCACTGGCACGCGCTCGCCGAAGCGACGGAGAGCCGCTTGGCGGAGTTGGGCCTGGAGAACGCCAGACTGAAGACCGTGCGGCAGGGCGACCCCTGGCTCGAGCAGGAAGCAGCGCGCGCAGCCCAGCTCGTGCGCTCACACCTGGCGATCGATTGCTCGCAAGCCGCCGGCCCAGTGCTGCTGGCAACCACCCCGCCTGCAGTGAGCGCCGCCAAGGTACGCATTCCCTTGCTGCCGGCGACTGGACCGTGCGTGCGGGTGCAGCTGGAGAACGGGGGAGAGTCCGCGGCGGGCGAGGGAGCAGCCCTCTTCGCCGTGCGGGCACTGTACGCTGCAGGACGCCACGCGGAGGCGGTTGCTCTGGCCACCGCCTGGCTGAAAGCGCCGTCCGGCCCGGCTGCTGGGCGCCTGTGGCTGCAATTGGTGCGGGCGCAGGCCAATCACGCCCTGGTGCGGTCGGGCAACGTCCGGGGCGAGCGCGCCGCCCAGGCTTTAGACGACTATGCCGCGTGTCTGGCAGTGAGCAACACCGCCGACGATTCCCTTGCCGTGCCGTACCTGCTGTTCAACATTGCCGACTTGCACCGGCTCCGCGGAGAGGTTGACAAGGCTGTGGCGGAGTGTGGGCAGGCGGCATCGGGCTTTGCCGCGCAGAATGCCTGGCGAGAGGAAATCCTGGCATACAAGGCACGTGAAGAGCTGCACAGGTCGCAGGGAGCATGGTCGGCGGCGCGGGCCATGTGCAACCGGGTCGTCGCCATCGCCCAAGGCACAGGCGATGCACTCACCATGGGCGAGGCATGCGAAAGCTTGGGCATGCTCCTCGAAGTGGAAGGGCAGGCCGATAGTGCGCTGCAGGCCTACCGCCGGGGATTGGAAGTCTATCGTCTGGTGGGCAATCCTTACGGCGTCGCAGAGCTCGAGGGGAGGATTGGCGCCGCATTTCGACGTGTGGGCGAGGCAGACTCTGCACGCTGCCACTTTGCACGGCAGATTGCTCTGGCCCAGGAGTTGCGCAGCGAGCCGTTGTTGGCCAAAGGCCACTTCCACCTCGGCCTCCTCCTGCGCGCCGACAACCGTCTGGACTCGGCGCTTGTGCACTTCCAGGCCAGTTTGGAGCAGATGCGCCTGATGGGCGACATGCCCGGCATGGCGCGGGCGTTGAACAACCTCGGCTCGATCTACCATGAGCAGGGGGATAGTGCTCGTGCCGCGCGTTTCTACGGCGAGAGCCTGCGGGCCGCAGAGGAGCTGGGGGACAATGTCCTGACCACCCGCGTGCTTCTCAACCTTGGTGACTTGTGTCGCGACGGCCAAAACTTCGCCCAGGCGGCAGAGGGGTACAACCGGGCGCTCAATTCGGCAAAGAGCAACGGCGACGTGCATGGCGAGGCCCTCTCGCTCTTTGCTCTCGGCTTGCTGCGCCTGAAGTCAGGGAAGATCAGCGACGGTTACGCCTTGCTGGAGCGAGCCGTGCGCCTGGGCGAGTCCGTGGAACCCCAGGAATTTGCGCCGCAACGAGAGTTTCTTCGCCGCCTCCGCCAAATCATCAGCGGGGAGCCTTAGGCTGGCAGCTTGCACGGTCAGCAAGACTAAGTCTGACTGCTTGACCCCATTCCGTTTGCCCCGATACCCCATGACCGAGCGTCGCAGCAAACTGCACCACAAACTGATCGGCCTTGTCGACAAGGCGGTGCGCGACTATCAACTGATCTCTTCTGGAGATCGGATACTGGTCGCCGTGTCCGGCGGGGCGGACTCGATGAGCATGCTCTTTCTGCTCGCAGAGCGGGTGGCCGTGTACGGGCTGAGCATCAGCCTGGTGCCGGTCTACTTGGACATGGGTTTCACCCCAGCCGCCGCAGAGAATGTGGCGCGCATGTCCTCTTTCTTCTCTCGGTTTACAAGCTCCTATCACGCCGAGAGCACACGTTTCGGGCCGGAAGCCAACAGGGAGGGGGCCGGAAAGAATCCCTGCTTCCTCTGTTCGCGCCTGCGCCGCAAGCGCCTCTTCGAGATCGCCGAGGCCCAGGGATGCAACAAGATCGCCCTCGGCCACCACAAGGACGACATCATCGAGACCTTTTTGATAAACGTCTTGTACGGTCGGGAACTCAGCACCATGGTCCCCAGGCAAGAAGTCTTTCGGGGGCGGTTCTACATAGTGCGCCCGCTGGCCTATGTGTGGGAACGCGGCCTCAAAGCCCTTGCCCGGGAGCAGCACTTTCCTACCATCGAGGAAGGCTGTCCCAATGAGCCCCTCTCCAAGCGGGCCTATGTGAAGAAACTGCTGGCGCAGCTGGAGCGCGACCACCGCGGCACCAAGGAGAATATCTTCAAGGCACTTGGGCATGTGCGCACCGGCTACCTGCTCGGCTAAGGCGCCGGCCGCATTCTGTCTTCCAGGCGAATCGGTCTCTCCGCGCCACCTTCGCTCATGGCGAGGCCGGAACCCTCCCGGGTTGCGTTGGGCAGGCCCAACGGCGCAGTCGGGGCGAGGAGGCAAGCCGCTTGACTTGCGCCGTCAGGGCCTCACCGCGCTTGCCGCCTCATCAGTAGCCGCTCCCCAGCTGACCTTCATTTGCCCCTTTTTGCCAGGAAGAAACGACGAACGGGAGGTCGAAGGCGCATGCAGCGCCTCGACCTCCCGCCGTGTTAAGACTCCAGTGGGCGGAGCAGAACCCGGGTGAGTCGTTGGTGAGGACCGACCTCTCAATTCCCCTGGGGCGGGCGAACTAGGGCAGCCAGCCTCGGCCAGCGCGTTTTCGACCTTGCCCTGGGCTACTTCACCATGATCATGCGCTTGGTGTCCATAAAGTCCCCGGCCTTCATGCGGCAGAGGTGGATGCCGGCGGCCACATGATTGCCTTGGTCGTCCAGACCATCCCACTGCACCCTGTGGGCCCCTGCCTGGAGGTCCCCGTCGACCAGCGTGCGGATGAGCTGCCCGTTGCTGTTAAAGACCGTGATCGTGACGCGCGAGTCCTTCGGGATCTGGAAATCGATGGTGGTCGAGGGGTTGAACGGGTTCGGGAAGTTGCCCGAGAGCACAAAGTTCTCGACCAGTCCAGGCAAAGCGTTGGGCTGGACCTCTGGCGGCTGTGAGAGTCTCTTGAGCAGCGCCGTCGAACCGGCAAAGCGCAGCCTGATGACGACGTCCTGCACCAGGAACCCATCGCTCAGCGCGGGCATGCTCATGGTGACGAAGTTGTTTCCCGGCAGAAGGTAGCTGATGTCCAGTGGCAGGTACGCGGTTGCTGCAGCTGCGTAGCCGTGCGAGACTATGTCCGCGGTCAGTGGAATTGCATGACCGTTCACCACGAGGTTCGCCTCACCGGTCCCATCGATGTCCCGAGCTGTGAGGATGAGCTCTGCCTCCACAGCCGAGGAGGGATCGATGGGGATCTCGATGTGCCACGTGTAAGAGCGTTGCGATGCTGGAATCCACATGAACATGTTCGGAAGGCCACCCGTCGGTCGCAGATCCACCTCGGCCGGCCCTTGGCGAACGACGTCAATCCCGCGCGGGTGCACATCGCCCAAATCGACGGTTGCCACCACTGCGGGTGGCACGGCCGTGTTGTCGATTACCGACAACGTGTTGCTCCCGGTGTTGCTCACGTAGGAGTAGTGAGGGTTGGGGGAATAGAGGACGTCGGTGGGAAGGGTGCCCACCGCAACCTGCCCTTTCACCACCGGTGCCGCAGGGTTGCTGAGGTCCAGGATGGTGACCATTCCCAAGAAGCTATTGGTGAGCTGCGCCTCGCTTCCGTCCGGCGACACGGCGATGGCCGTAGGCGTGGTCAGCGCCCCCAGGTCAACCGTGCCCACCACTGCCGGTGGGGTAGCCTGGAGGTCGATCACCGCCACGGAGCCACCGATGGTGTTGGTGACGTAGGCGTAGTGACCCGTCGGCTCCACCGCTACCCCGGCTGGCGTGCCACCGATGGTAAGCGTCCCCTGGATGGAGTGGGTGGTGGCATCGATGAGGGTCACGGTGCCGCCCGCTGCGTCACCTACTGCAGGGTTGGTCACCAGCGCCCACTTGCCATCCGGCGTGAAAGCAATTCCCAATGGCGCCACCCCCGTGGGGATTTCGTGGAACGGAGTGTGATCCTTGGTGGCGATGACCGAGATGTACTCCATCTGGTCGTAGCCGGAAAGTGAGCAGCTGACGTAGACAAAGGAACCATCCGGGCTGATGGCCAACTCGGTAGGGCCGTAACGTACCTGGAGCACCTTTTCGACCTTGCGCAAGACCAGGTTCACCACGAACACCTGCCGGGTGGCGGCACTGCTCACATAGGCCCAGTGGCCGTCAGGAGTAGCCTTCACGTCGATTGCCTCCGACCATCGCCCGAGACAGAGAGATCGACCAAGTGCTCGCGGTGGTGCACATGTGGGATAGTCCGGCGGTGCCGCTCATCGTAGGCGAGCCGGGGTCGGGTAAGACGAACTTGCTCTTTGGTCTTTCCAAGAAGGCGCGCTCACTTGGCCTCCAGAAGCGTTTCCTTGTCCTCGATGTGGCCAAGCTCATCACGGAGTACAACCTCCCTGGCCAAGCAGAGAGGGGATTTTGCAAAATCTTGGAAGAGCTGGAAGGGCAACCCGACACTATGCTGGCGGTAGATGGTCTGGACGCTCTTCTGGCAGTCTGCTCTCTGAAAGACGCTGTTCTGCAGCGGCTCGCAGACTTCAGAGTGCCCGCTGTCGCCACAGCCCTGCCTGCTTTTCTGCATGTGGTTGACTCCCCGGCCATCCGTCGGAGATACCTTCCCGTGGTGCTGGAAGAGCTGAGTTGTGAGCAGACGAAGCAAGTCCTTCTTGCTCTGAGATCATTGCTTGAGCGACATCACCACCTCAGAATCCCCGAGACAATGGTAGAGTTGTGTGTCCGGCTGTCGCTGCGAAAGCCCGGTGTTCTTCCGGGGAAGTCCGTGGAGCTGCTTGATCTCGCATGTGCAGAGCTCGCCCAGAAAAGAGGGGAAGTACTCACACCCGATGACCTCGTGGCCGCGGCCAACAGGGGTGGTTTTCCCTCTGAGGAAGACGGTAATGACAAGTGGGAGACGGACTGACGACTCGACCTTCACAGCGCCTCTCTGGGCCACGCTTCCTTGCGCCCTATCGAACCAGGCCACGGGCTGGTCTTGCGGCGTCCATGTCGGCCGGAATTCTCGCTGTGCCCGGAGCGTTTAACCACAAGTCGCCATCCCGCGTTGTGAGAACTCTGCCTTCGGGCGAGCAGCGCTGGCCCCCTGAGGGACGAAGGTCCATGGCCGGCAAGGGGATGTCGAGCTTGCGGCCGATGCGCGACTCCAGCCGCCGGGGCTGCCCGTCCTCAAGTCGAAGGGACAGCTGCTTCTGTTGCGCGAACACGGTCCGGGACGCGTGGCCGCCGCCCTCCCCCGCCTACTCCACCACCTCCCGCAGCGCGATGGCTGCGGTGTAGAAGGCGCCAACTCCCGCCAGATGGCACGCCACGCGCAACACCTCGGCGATCTCTGCCGGTGTTGCCCCTTCCTGCATGGCCGCAGTCGCCAGCGCCCGCACGCCGTTGACTGCCCCATGCGCGGCGTCGAAGGCCATGGCAATGAGGAGCTTCACCTTGCGCGGCAGGGCGCCTGAGGCAAAGACAAAATCGTCCATGCGCCGCACATGGGCAAGCACCTCGGGGTCGAGCTTCTCGAATACTGAAAGCGGATGTTCTGGCATGGCGTTTCACCTCCTGCGGTTTTCTTTTCGACCTGCTGCCAAGTAGTGGGCGAAGAGGGACACTCAAAGGGGCGTTGCGGCGCAACTTGCCTCAATCCAGCCTTAGCGGGCGCGCCGGGCGAGAGAAACCACGGCGGCTCCGGCGCTGAGCAGGCTTCCCACCGCAAGGGCGTGACGGAATGCGTGCAGAAAAGTCTGCGCCTCCATGGGCGTCAGGGAAGCTTTGCGCAGCACTTCCGGCGGCGCAAGGGCATACACCACCAGCCCGGCAAGGGCAACGCCCAGCACCATCCCCACATTGCGCATCGTAGCCAACATCCCAGATGCCGTCCCCAGTCGCGGCTTGGGCACACTGCCCATCACCGCGCTGTTGTTGGGGGATTGGAAGATCCCCGTTCCGAGCCCGAACAGAGCCAGCCGCAAAGCCACCTCACGGGGCAGCGCATTGGCCGGTAGCTGTGCCATGAGGGCGAGGGCTATGCTGGAGACCCCAGCACCCACGCAGGCCAGCGTCCTGGTGCCCACCCGATCGGAGAGCCACCCGCTGAAGGCAGCGATGAGCATCACTGCCAAAGGGGAGGCCGTCATCACCAACCCCACTTTGTTCGGCGGCAAAGAGAGGACCCGGTGCAAATAAAAGGGCGTCAGGAAAACGAGCACATATTGGGACATGAAGCTCAACAGGGCGGCAAGGAGCCCCAGGCTGAAGACGACATTGGCAAACAGACCAAGGTCCAGCAGGGGCGACGGGGCTTTCTTCTCGGCGCCAAGGAAAAACGCACCGGCGAGGATTGCCAAGACAAGTGTGCACCAGGCGAGCACTGAAGGGTCGCCCGTCTGCGCCCGGTTGACAAAGAGCAGTAAGCCCAGCAGGGCCAAGGAGCCGCTAATCGCCCCTGTCCAGTCGATTCCGCCCGACTCACCTCTGATTGACGGCAAGGTCCTTGCGGCGAAAAAAAGTCCGGCAATGCCAATGGGAAGGTTGACTAAGAACACGAACCGCCAGCCGAGCAACGAGGTGATGAGGCTACCCAACGAAGGGCCAATGGCCAGACCGGCGGAGATGCTGATGGCATTGATGCCCAAAGCCTTGCCTCGCTCCTCCGGGGGGAACGACGCGGTGATGATTGCGAAAGGAACGGCCATCATCATGCCGGCGGCCAGTCCCTGTAGAGCCCGGCAACCGATGAGCCAGGGGGCAGTTGGGGCCAACCCACACATGACGGAAGCCAGCACGAACCCGCCCAGGCCCCATAGGTACACCCGCCTGTAACCTACGATGACGCCAAGCCGACCGAAGAACATCAGCAGGCTGCTTATGGTCAGCAAGTAGCTCATGGGCACCCACTGCACCGTCGAGATCGGCACACCGAAGGAAGCGCCGATAGTCGGCAAGACGACGTTGACGATGCTCCCGTCGATGGGCCCCATGATGCCTCCCAACATCACGGCGGCCAACACCTGGTAGGGGTGACCGCGTTCTTCCCCGACCTCCTTGGTTGAACTGATTTGGGCGTGAACTGTTTGTTCCACTCTGTTCCTTTCCGTCTATCAGCTAGAGGAACCACACCTCCGCGGGTCGAATCGGTATTGCTGCCGTTGGGCTGCCCTGCGGCTCGGCATGTCCGCGTGCCACAGGCCGAGCCGCAGGCTTGCAGCTGCCTCAACCTTGGCCGTCCCCGCTACGTGCTCTTGCGCAGCACCGCGACCACATGCGAAGTGAGGTACTTGTTCACCACGGGGATCTTGCTCATGAAATTAAGGCCTTTGACCATCTTCAGACGAAATGCGAGCACCTCGTAGCCCACTTCGCTTACCAGCCGTTTGAATTCACCGATGGTGATCCCGTTGAGCTCCAAGAAGTGCTCCACGTACGAGAGCCTCCCGAAGCGAGGTGCAGGGTTCAGCTTTTGGAGCGCTGCCACAATCGTCGCGCGCGAAAAAAAGAGCTGGCACCAAGGGATGTGGATATAGTCGTAGACATGACCGGCGCTGGGGCTTGTCCATGGGGGGAAGAGGGCGCAGAGCACACCCCCGGGTTTGAGGACCCTTCTGCACTCCACCAGGGCCGGTTGAAGGTCCGGTCTCCTGATGTGCTCCACGACGCCATTGAGCAAAACGACGTCGAACAAGTCTGGAGGGAAGGGGAGCGTGCGCAGGTTTCCCACCATGAACCGGAGGTGGTGAGCTCTCTTGGCCTGCGTGAACTTTGCAGCGTACCGGACGTGGTAGAGGTCATTCTCGAGTCCCACGACATATCGTGCCCCGCGCTGGGCGCAGTACAGGGTCTTGCCACCGAGTCCGCATCCTCCATCCAGGATAGTTTGCCCCGCCAGGTGGAGGTGCGGCTCATACGACGAGAGGATTTCCTCTGCCTCACCGAGATCGGCTTCGAAGTAACTCTTCGGCGATTCCCTGCCCGGAAGCTTGCGCCGTGGAAAGAGGCGGTTCAATCCAAGGCAAATCTGCTCGCTCGTGCCCACATCTCCCCTCCTTGCGCTGTGGCACTCAAAGGATTCTGGACCAGGCACCCGCCCTTGCCGTGGTGTTTGCGCTGGCGCGGTCCTGCTCGGCCCCTAAGCGCCATCGCGCCGTGCAAAGGAGCATAGTCCACATGCGCCCATTGCGGAAACGTCAGTTCCCCACGAAAGAGGACCGGCAACGAGTTTACCCCTTCCGCGCCTGACGAAGGCCGGTTGCTCCGGTCCTTGTTCTCGCTCCAATCTACGAAGATGTGCTGAAAAAGTCAAGGCGATTGTCGCCACTGCTTGCAGAGCTCACGCAAAAAGGCGTTCAGCACCCTGCTCATCCTGGCTCGTTTGCATTTAGGAGCTGGGCGATCTTGTCGCGCACTGCCTCCTTGAGGGAGACGCTGCTCATGGCATGCAGCTTTGGGTAGGGGAGAGGCTCGCCTATGCGCAGCGTGAGACTGCCAGGACGAATCAACCAGCTCCCCTTGCGGTTGATGCTGAACGCGTTGACCATGGCCACGGGCACCAGATCCACGCCTGCATGGCGCGCCATGTCGAACGGTGCCCGCTTGAAGGGCCGGAGGCGGCCATCGAGAGTGCGATGCCCTTCGGGGAGCAGGACGATGGAGATACCTTTGCGGAGCGCCTCCTCGGCCCGGCGCAGGCTGTGCATGGCCCTGAAGGGTTGATGATGGCTGATGGGAATGTTGCCGATCCGCTTGATGACCATCCCGTAGAATAACCATCGGAAATGGCTCTCCAGCTCAACGCCCCGCACCAGCTGGGGCAGGTAACCACCGAGCACGAAGACGTCGAAGATGTTCACGTGGTTGCTCATGAAGAGATAGGTTTTGTCCCGACGGATCTGCTCCAAACCTTGGACGCATACGCGAATGCCGATGGCCTTTAGCAAAGTACGACACATCCATTTGAGCAGCGGGTCATAGGTGCGCATGGGAAGAACGAAGCTGGCAAGCACAATGGTGCTCCCGAAGACTCCCAGGAGCAGCCCGCCCCACATCCACAGCAGCGCTGAGACTATCTGTGCCACTTGCCCAACACCTGCAAGCGTTTGGGAAGGATACCGACCTCGATGGGCGTGGAGCCGAGCAGTTCGCCATCAGGGGCGAGCACCTTTGGGCGGTCGGTGACCGCGACGATGTGCTGCCCTCGAAAAGTCTCCACCTCTGGCAGCTCCAGGTGTGTGCCGCGAAAGATGCGAGGAAAAGAGCGAAGCAGTTTGCGGCGGGAGATGCGATTCAGGATGACCACATCCAGATGACCGTCATCGATGGCTGCTTGTGGCGCCATCAGCATGGTGCCGGCAGTGTAGCGGGAGTTGCATATCTCCACGAAGCAGTTGGTCCTCTCGTAAGTCTTTCCGTCCACCGTGAGTTCGAGGTGGTAGTGCGAGAGCGACGCCGTAATCTGAAAGACGCCCAGGACGTAGCTAAAGTGGCGCACTACCTTGTAACGGGCAGCTGCATAGCAGACATCCGAGACGAAGCCAAAGCCGAGCATGTTGAGGAAGAAGTAGCGTTGCCCATCGGCACTAAACCAAGCCACATCGACAGCTCTGCTCTGCTTGTCGAGAAGCGCCTCGATTGCCCCGGCAAAGTCGCCGAAGACGCCGAGGTCCTGCGACAAAGAGTTGCCGCTGCCCACCGGCACTACGCCCAACGTGGTGGAGGGTGGTGCTTCCGCATGGAGGAGGCCGTTGACCACCTCGAAGACCGTTCCATCGCCGCCCACGCAGACGACGGCCTCGAAGGCGGAGGGGTCGAGCTCCTCTGCAAGACGCACTGCATGGCCGGAATACTCAGACACAAGCGTCTTGCACTCGACGCCTTTCTGCGTCAGCGCGGCGACCGTCCGCTGTCCTGCTTTGCGACCTCGCCCGTTGCCTGCCACCGGGTTGATAATCAGCGCCACTGTCACGAAGAGTCTCTCCTTGTTGGCTGTTTGCGGAGATAGCTGTGGGCGAAATTTAGCGTTTTTCGGGCAAATGTCAAGAAGTTTCTGCTGCGTGCGCCCAAAGCCCTTTGCCGGGCCGTCTGAGCCGGGCATCAAGAGCCGACCTGGGCGTGCCTTGGTTGGCGCTCCCCACACCACGAGGGGCCCTGCCCCGGCGAGAAATCGTGCCAACAAGGATCCGCTCTCGCTGTCGTGAATCGTGCCGCCCATGGTGCCCTGCGCCCGCGTCTAGTGGGGCATCGCCGCCTCGAAGCGAGGCAAGACTAATTGCAAAAAAGCCTTGAAATTAATGAAAGAAATTGTTATCATTAAGCCGAAAAACTCCTGAGGGTTGGGATTCGACTTCGGTGCGTTGCGACACGCAACGGAGGCATGGCGGCTTTTCGGGAGGTGGCTGGTGTGGCGGAGGTGCAGGCGACATTGCGAAGGGTGGCCTGTGATGGCGTGTATCCAGTCAGGAGACGATGGCGACTGACGGCAAGGACCTGGACTGCTCCGGTGTCCTTGTTCTTTTTTTGGGCCGTGGGATGTGGTGCTTGTGGGAGGAAGGGTTGGGCGACAGCAGCGGCGACATCCTGCGTGCTGACTGGCTCCTGAGTGAGGTCATCGAGCGGATACCGGCGGCAATCGCAATCATTGACCCACGCGGGCGCCTGCTGGCGATGAATGCCTGCCAGGAACAACTTGCCGGCCAGAGGCGCGATTCGCTTATTGGTTGCTCGATAGGCGAGGTTTTGCCCTTTGCTGAAGTCGATTGGCCCCCTCGCTTCAGGACGGCTGCCGATCCGTGCAAGCCAAAGGATCATACTCCAGAGCCTGGTCAGAGGGAGTGGATTTTTCCCACCAGCCGAGGCCAAGTGAGGGTGTGGCCCATCTGCGATGCCGGCGACCTCAGCGGTTTCCTCGCGGTCACGGAACCGACGCGGGAAAGTAGCGGACTTGACGAGTCTGACTTGGTGCAGAGGGTCATTGCCGTTTTTCCTCGGCCGATCGCACTTGTTGATGACCATTGTCAAGTGCATGCCTGGAGCCGCACGTTGCAAGCCCTCACGCCGGCAGCAAACTTTGGCACCGCGCGCCCGTCATGTCGGGACCTGCTCTGCCGGGGAGAGTGGTCCTGCGGGGGTTGTGCCATCAGGACTGCAGTGACTGCTATTGGCACCAACGCCGCCACGAGCCGTCATGGCGCAAGCAGCAGCTCGACGATAATTGCCCGACCCATCGGTGCTGCCAGCGGTCCGATGTGCAGCGCCCTGGTGGAGGTGCTGACCGGGCCTACCGCGGCCCACATCCTCTCGACGCCTAAGGACGGACCGCAGGACCGTGCTCGTGTGGGCCCAGGACGCTCCTTCGAGCTGGGCGAGGCAGCGCTCCGAGCCTGTGGCATAGCCGTCTTGGTGGTCGAGAGGGCCGCACGCGTCGTGGACCAGTTTGGACATGTCACAGTGCGTGCGGATGTGCATCAAGAGGCGAGCCTCCTGGAAAGGTGGCTGGGGGCGGAAGGAGCAGCAGTGGTGAAAGCAGCCATCAGCCACGGGAGGCCATTCGTCGGTACCCCCAGACCAGGGTCAGCAAGAACAGTGGTGCTTCCCGTGCTCTTCCCTGACGACAAGAGCGGCGCGGTGGTGGCGCTCAATGCGAAGCCGGTGAACGAAGAAGGCATGGTGGACCGCGATTCACTTTTGCAGAGGCTCACCTGCTTCGCAGAGCTCGGAGCAGCACTGGCCCATGAGGTGAACAATGCCCTCAACGCTATCGCGCATCGCATCGATTGTCTGCGGATCGAGCTGAGCGACGGTATTGATGAAGCAAAGGCGGAAGCGGAAGTGGCGCTGGTCAAGGAGGATGTTCGTCGCATCGCCTTTGCCACCAAGGAGTTACTCCAGATTGCCACCCCGGCTTCCGAGGAGCCTTCCCCAGTAGACATCAACAGCGTGGTCTTGCGGGCGCTAGCCACCTCGCAGGCGGCAGCGCCGGAGTGCAGCCTGGTTCTGAGCAAGGCTCTTCGGCCTGACATCCCTGCCGTCTGGGGGTGGGAGACAGACTTGGAGCGCTGTATCCGCAACATCGTGGATAACGCCGTGGAAGCCATGGGCGGCGAGGGGAGGCTTGCCGTGGCTACACGCTGGATTCCTGAAACCGGCGAGGTGGAGGTCTCTGTCACCGACACAGGCGAGGGCATTCCGGCCGCGCACTTGGATCGCGCCCGAGAGCCGTTCTTCACCACCAGAAAGTACAGGCGGGCCTTGGGCCTTGGTCTTGCGACGGCCTATCAGGTCGCCTTGCGCCATGGCGGCGATTTGCAGATCGAGAACGTTGCCCCGCGCGGCACAAGGGTGACGGTGACCCTCCAGGCCGGCGACCGCAGCGTGAGCCGAGGCATTCCACATGGCGCCGACAAGAAGGTACCAATGGGCCCTTTCCCGATCCCTGGGATGGTGAGCGATAGGAGCGAGCGCGGTGGAGTCAGATAAGGAGCGCGAACGCGACAAGCTTTACGCCGGGGTCCTGGACCACCTCCCCTGGGGAGTCTGCGTGGTCGACAGCCAGGGGCGCATTCTTCTGCTGAACCGCTTCCAAGAGCGCCTGTCGGCGGTGAAACGCACGGAGGTCCTGGGTCGGTGCCTGTTCGATAGCCCTTCCGTAAGGGCAAGCGGTCTGGACCAGGTGGTGCGCCAGGTGCTATCCACAGGCACTCCCTGGCGGGGGCAACCGATCGAGGTGCCTCTGCAAGCCCCTGATGGGGAGACTGTGCAGGCCTTCCGCGACGAGGTAGTTCCCCTGCGCAGCAACGACAAGGTAGTGGGCGCGCTCATCCTGAGCATCCCGGTGAACGAGGAGCTCAGGCTCTGGCGGGAACGCCACCAAGCCTATTCTCACCTGCAAGCGGTTCTGGACTCTCTGCCTGCGCCCGTCATGGTCATCGATGCTGATTTCCAGATCGTGCGGGCAAGTAGCGCCTACGCACGGCTTTTTGCCGTCGAGTCGCATGAGGGGCTTGTCGGCCAACGCTGCTACGTGGTCCTTCGGGGACGTCGCGCGGTATGTGAAGACTGCCCGGTGCCAGAAGCTCGACGCAGCGGCAAGTGGGTGCGCGCGGAGTTGAACACCCCCCAGCAGCAGGGGGGAGGTGCCACGGTCGCCGTTTCCGCGCTGCCGCTGCCCGGCGGCAAAGGCGAGACCCTGTTGCTCGCCGAGGGTCTTGCAGTTGAGGGCCGACCCGGTCCGGAGCTGCCCACCGCCCAGAAGGACCTGCTCCGCAAAGAGATCGCGCGCCAAGTCGCCCAGATGCGGGTGCGGGCGGCCTATGCCGAGGGGGTGCTCAACACCATCGAGGAGCTCGTGGCGGTCCTTTCCACCGAGGGCAAGGTGCTTTTCTGCAATCGGGCTCTTGCGGCATCGGCAGAGCAAAGCGCGGACAAGCTCGTCGGCAGCGCGTTGTCAAACCTCGGCGGGGAAATTCCTTGGGACCGTCTGGAGACGGAGTTCCGCAAAGCTTTGGGCGCGGACAACACAGTGCGCGGCAGACTGAGCTGGCGGAGTCCAGACAAAGGTGAATGCCACCTTGACTATGAGTTCCAGGCCCAGGTACTGGCAGACGGCACGCGGGTTGTCGCCTTATGCGCCCGGGATGTGAGCGAGATGGTACGTGCGCGCGCCCGGCAGGTGTTCCAGGAAAAGATGGACAGCTTAGCGCAGCTTGCAGGGCGCATCGCCCACGAAATCAACAATCCTTTGGAAGCCCTGCAGAACCATGTCAGCCTTTTGGAGATCGAAATTGCCAAGGGGGCTGATGTGGCCGGAGTGCGTGCGGAGTTGGAAGCCATCCAGAAGCAGATTCGGCAAATCGCCAATGTCACAAGCCTCCTGGTGGGGTTCACCAGAGGCTCTCCAGAAGAGTACGCACCCGTGGACCTCGCCACGGTGCTGCGCAATGCCGCCGCCGTCTCCGAGATTACGCGATCGCCGGCTGACCTCACCGTGGAGACGGACATCAGGCCGGACTTGCCCAAGATTCTGGGGAGCGAGAGCGACCTCGAACGCTGCTTCGTGAACATATTGCGGAACGCTGCCGAGGCCATCGTGGACAAGGGGGTGATACGGATCGCAGCACGTCACAATCCGTACAGCGGGCAGGTTGAGGTGGAAGTGAGCGACACGGGCGTAGGAATCCCGGAGCACATATTGCCGCATGTTTTTGAGCCCTTCTTTACCACCAAGAAGGTGAGCAGGCAGGCGGGCCTTGGGCTTTCCCTTTGCTACGGCATTGTCAGCGACCATGGCGGTCACATCGAGGTGAGGAGCCAACCTGGACGAGGGGCCACAGTGATTGTTTCCCTGCCGGCTATGGTCATGGAACCGCAGTCCATAGGAGCGCGCGCATGAATGAGAAGGAGCGACTGATTCTCGTCGTCGACGACGAAGAGGACTCTCTGAGCAGTCGCCTGGAGTTGTTGCGCAATCTGGGTTATGGGTGCATCGGCGTCAACAGCGGTCACCAGGCGCTCACCGTGCTCAGAGAGAAGAAACCGTGGGTCATTCTCGCCGACTTGGTCATGCCGCATATGAGTGGCATTGAGTTACTGAAGGCGGCGCTGGAGGAGGACCCGGACGTCGTGGTGGTCATCTACACGGGGTACGCTTCTATCGACAGTGCCAAGAAGGCCATCCGCGAAGGGGCGTTTGACTACATCCCCAAGCCCTTTTCCAGCGATGATCTGCGCATCGTGGTGGAACGAGCGCTGAAGTACGCCGAGTTGACCCGCGAGAACTCCGCTTTGCGCTCACAGATAGAGGCGGGGCCTCGCCCGGATAAGATTGTGGGCACCAGCGATGCCATCAAGAAGATCCTGGAGCAGGTGAGGAAGGTTGCGCGCACCAGTGCCAACGTCATGGTCACCGGCGAGTCGGGCACAGGAAAGGAGCTCGTGGCGCGCGCCATTCACTACTATAGCAGCCGGGCTGCGCGACCATTCGTGGCTGTGGACTGTGCAGCCCTGCCCGAGAATCTCCTTGAGAGCGAGCTTTTTGGGTATGAGCGCGGTGCCTTCACCGGCGCAGTGACGACGAAGGAGGGTCTGATAGAGATCGCCCACGGCGGCACTCTTTTCCTCGATGAAATTGCCGAGATGAGCTACAACCTCCAAGGGAAGCTGCTGCGCGTGCTGGAAGAGCTGGAATTCCGGCGCCTCGGCGGTAAGAAGCTCATCGGGGTGGACATCCGCGTGGTGTCGGCCACCAACATCGACCCGGAAGAAGCGGTGGCCAGCAAACGGCTTCGCCACGAGCTGTACTACCGCCTCTGCGTGGTGAACATCAAGGTGCCGCCACTTCGCGAACGGGCCGAGGACATTCCGCTCTTAGCCTACCACTTTCTGCGCGAATTCAGCAAGTCCAACCAGATTGAGGTGGGCAAGATTTCGAATGAGGCTCTTCTGGCGCTGCAGCGCTACCACTGGCCGGGCAACGTCAGAGAGCTGCAGAATGCCATTGAGCATGCCGTATCCATGTCCACCACGGGTACCTTGGAGCTGCGCGACCTGCCGGAGAAGGTCCGCTCTGTGGGGAAGACCTCCTACCCGCCGACTCCCACAGATCTGCCCTTCCACGAGGCGAAGGAGCAAGTGGTGCAGCGCTTTGAGCGTGAGTATCTGGAGCGGCTGATCCGCAGACATGGCGGTAACATCTCCCGCGCCGCAGAGGCCGCAGGGTTGAACCGCAAGACCATCTACCGCATGCTCGAGGAGCATAACCTGAGCAAGGAAGCCATCTACGCAGGGGACGTACGAGGGGAGGAGTGAGCGCGCTCCAGAGCCGTACCCTCGTCCTCTGCACTGGCGCAAGTAACCCAATCCGTCCCACAGGACGGATTTTCTTTCTCCCGCTGAGCTCCCCTCCCGCAACCTGTCTTGTCTTGAGAGCGTGCTCCCCCCAACCCATTTCTCCGCCTGGGCACGGAAGACTGGACAGCGCGTTCCACCCGCCGTGCGCGAGGTTGTGGTGCGCGCGCGCCAGTCTTGTGTCCCCGGGAACTGCTTTTCTTGCCCCTTTGTGTAGCTCACGCCACATAGACACAATTCTCTTAGCCACAAACGGTTAGCAATTCTCTTGCCTTCCGAGTGTGGCATGCGTGCCACAGTCTGAGCTAAATGTTCAGAAATTCCCCGCCAAATTGCTCCCGCCAGTGTGTCGCCTAACATTGTGTAATGTCAATGAGATGCAACGCTCTCCTCAGGTGACGTGGTGTTGCCCCGCGCATGGCATAGCCTTTGTAAAACCGGGGATGCCAAGGCAGGTATTCCAGCAGCGAGCGACGCGGAACGGGTTCATTCTGGCAGAGAGACGATGCAGACGAGACCAGCATCACGCAAGAAGCAGATCGTGGTGGCGACAGTTGATCCGGAAATAGAGGCGATCTTCGCGCGCGACATGGCCGACGCGCGGTTTCAGGTCACTTGCCTGCGCAAGGCGGGTGATGTGCTGCTCCGCATCCTGGAGGACAAGGTCGACTTGCTCATTGTTGACCTGGACCTGTCGGGGATACATGGCATCGACTTGGTGCCCATTGTACGGCGAAGCAGACCGCGCCTTCCCGTTGTGGTCATCTCGCGCGATTTCAACTATCAGGTCCGCCAGATGGTAGCCCAGGAGGGCGTCACCTACCAGATCTTCAAGCCGGTAGACATGCGGGAAGTGAATGAGGTCATTTCCACCGCCCGCAGCCTCCTGGCATAGAGCCGCGGCTTGGCCGGATGCACGGTTTGATCGGTCACCACGACAAGCGAATGAGGAGAGAGAGGCGCTGCAAGCTTGGTTCAACGACGAAGGGGAAGGGGTGAGCCTCGGCAGGGCAGGAGAGAAGCAGTGGAGAGAGGAGATGTTGGCCGGGCAACGAGACACCTATGCGGTGGTCGCGCTCTACCAGCCAAGCACAGCGAAAGCGCAGCCGTTGGTCCTGCTGCGCAAAAGTGGCGCACTGCTTTTCTTTCCAAGGACGAGGCGAGGTGAAAGACGTGACAAAGAGCAGCCTGTGCAGTGCTACGGCAATCGGAGTCGGCAAGGCAAACGGCATGCTACGCGGCCTGACGATCGCGCTGATGGTGTTCGTCGGGTCTGTTGCGCCACTTCAGGGAGGCGACGTTTTGAGCGTGCAAGGCACACGTTTTCTGCTTGACGGCAAGCCCTTCGAAATGTGGGGTATCCGTGTCGTCAATGCCTTGTGGGATGACCAACAGACCCAGGAGTTACTGGTTGCCATGTCGCAATATCGTGCCTACGGCATTAACACGATCGGCGTCAACCTGCAAGGTGGGAGCCCCGGTTTTGAGATTGATGCCAATGGCAAATGGTACTCCAATAGCGCCTTTCGCTCCGATGGGTCGCTGAAACCCGAGTACATGGAGCGGCTACGGGCCATACTGGAGCGGGCGCGTGAACTGGACATGGTGGTCAACGTGGGTTATTTCTACCAGCGGCAGTGCCGCAAGGCAGCTTTGACCCCAAATTTGACCCGCGACCATTGGGATAGCCCTGCAGCAATCTATCGGGCGGTGCGCAACGCCACGGAGTGGCTGCGTCCCTACCGCCATGTGTTTTTGGACATCGCCAACGAGTACGGGCACGGCGGCTATCAATACCCGGAGGTCTTTTCGACGGCCAAGAGGCCGTCTGAGCGCGTGCCGCTGGCAAAGGCGCTGGTGGACACGGTGCATGCGGTCGACCCGCAGAGGCTATGTGGCATCAGTCCCATGTCCGACGAGGGGATTATCGATGTGCCCACTGCTGACATCTGCTACACGCACGGCCACCCGCAGCCGCACCTGTCCGGCAATAGGCCGCAGGTCAACAATGAGCAATTGAACCGCGGATCCAATGGCGTCTACACCGAGGACCTGAAGCAGCAGATCACGAGCGAGGCGGTGTTTGAGCGCGAAAATGGCAACTACTGGTTCTGGCACAGCGCTTGGATTCAGTACTACCCCTTCAATTTCACCCTCACCGGGAGTGGTACCGAGGCCAATCCTGGCGATGGCTGGATGTTGGACTTTTTCGCTTCCGTGAGCAATAAGCTCTCTCTGGTGATCACCCAGCCGACGCAGAACCGCTTCGACTTGGGACAGGCGATTCCTTATGAAGGGGAGGCTTACGACAGCGAGGGTCAGCTCATCACCGATGCATCGGCGTACAGTTGGTTCTACGACAGAGTGGGTGGTTCTGAGAATGTGGCGCTGGGCACTGGCCGTTCCGGGACCGTCACTTTCAGCATGCCTGGCACTTACCAATTGCGCATGAGGGTCAACTGTGCCGGTCAGACGAAGAGCAAGAGTCTCACCCTCTATGCCGGCACACAAGCCGGGCACCCGTTGCCCCTGGGCGTGGACGGCAGGTTCCCCGCCATGGCAGTGGACAAGTACGGACGCGCACACCTGGTCTTCCTGGGGCCCGAGGGGGTATACTACATGCGCTTCAATCTCTCCAGCTGGAGTGAACCGGAGCGCATCCCTGGGAGCGGGGGCGCCTGGGCCAGGTGCCACAACTCTCTGGACATCGCGGCGGATAGTCGAGGCCTGCCGCATGTGGCCTGGTACGACGGAAGCAAGGTGAAGTACTCGGCGCGCCTTGGCGAAAACTGGTCGCAGCCCGTGTACGTGGCCACTGCCGAAAAGTTCGCCATCACCACAGACACCTGCGACAACCTCTGGGTGCTCTATCGGGGCAAGTACCTTGGGAGCGAAGCCCCGTTCTATCGCATGAAGACCGCCGACGCCACCAGCTTTGGCGATTCGGTGCTCGTCTACTACACGGTCACCGACCGCACACACGCGTATTGCGACATTGCCTCTGGGCCGGGCGGCGACATCCACCTTCTCTGGCGGTGGGATAACATGGGCGAGGATTATGACCCCCTGTACCGCCTCTATCGCAATGGCACCTGGCAAGGGGTCGAAAACATCGACAACTCCGAAGGCAAGATTGGCGAGGGTCTGTTCATCGCCGTGCACCCAGACGGTACTCCGTACGTGAGCTATTGGGACAGGGCTGCCTGGGTTGCCAAGCGGGTGGGTGCGAGCAATTGGCAGCGCCAGCGCGTGCCAGGCTTGGAGTGGAGCCAGGTGTACGGCAGCCATTATCCTCGCATAGCTATTGACGGACAAGGGCGCATCTACGTGGTCAGTCACCAAGGGGACAAGACCCTCTTCACCGACACTGACCGGGTTATCTACAACGTCTCCGACCCCACAACTGGGTGGGGCCAGGCGCAGCTCATCGACCCGGCGGCCCCCACCGGATGCGGACACCCAGCAGTGGCTGCCGGCCAAAACTGTGCGCACGTGGTGTGGATGGACAAGCGTGGGAGTCTGTTCCATCGCATTCTGGGTGAAATCCCAGTGATAGAGAGCAGGGGGTACGCCCCCATGCCGGTGATCCAGGCCACGCCCACTTCTGGGACTATGCCGCTCACCGTGAGGTTCGACGCGACCACTTCCTACGACCTGGACGGGCGCATCGTGTCCTACCTGTGGGAATTTGGCGACGGGGACAGCTCCTGGTCGCCGGTGGTAACCCACACCTATTTGGAGGACGGAGGTTATGAGCCACGCCTCTACGTGACTGACGACCAGGGGCAGACCTCGATGACCTTCGTCTACATCCAGGTAGCGGCAATTGCCGGCGAAGGAGTCGTTCACTCCATTACGCCGAGCACCTACTTACCCGCTTACGTCAACGTGGGCGATGCCTACTACGCCGACCGGGATTACCGGGTAACAAGCATTCCCCAAGGCTATGAGGGTCTGCTCTGGATCAAGACCGTCAACAATGACAAAACGAAGAGCGACCTGGCCGTGTCTTTCACCGCTGGGGACTCCGTGACCGTCTACGTGGTCCATGACGCGCGCGTGCCGGTGCCCTCGTGGCTGACCACTGGCTTTGTGCAGACAAGTGACCGGCTGGGAGTGACTGATCCGGGTTGCAGCAATTTTCGTATCTGGAGCTCGCGGCGGACATATGCTCCCGGGGAGGCGATCACGCTTGGTCCAAACGGAAGCACATCAGGCACGGGGAGCATGTACGTGGTCATGGTGCGCTGCACGAGCAAACCGCCGGATCTGCAGCCTCGCGCCACCACGGTGGGTGGCGACCTCACCTTACGATGGAAGGAAGTGCCCCGTGCTGAGGCGTACTACGTCTATCGCGGAGACTCCCCCTATTTTGAGCCGCAGAATCCCATCGCCTCCATTCGCGGCACCGAGTGGACGGACGTAGGCGCTGCCTCGGAGGAGGTGGACCGTTTCTACGTCATAAAGGCTAAGCGTCCTGCTGGCGCCAAAGAGGCTGTATGCCGCATCGGCAAAATGCGCCGCCGGTTGAGTCCCGGCCTCAATCTGGTCTCTCTCCCCCTGATCCCTGCCGACTCCTCCTTGGGCGAGATACTCGGGGCTCGGCTGACCGGCGGATCGAACGCCACCCAGGCCGATCGGGTGCTCAAATGGACCGGCAGCGGCTACGAGGTTGCGTGGTTGGCGGGCGGCACCGGCACCCCGTACGATGGCAAGTGGTTCTCCCAGTCCGGCGGCTCCTTGAGCAAGATGAAGCTGCGTACCGGCGAGGGTTTTTGGGTGGAGATCCGGCCAGGCCATCCCCTGGTCGACCTTACTTTCCTCGGGGAAGTGTGCACCGACTCGGTGCGGGTGATCACGCTGAATCCGGGATACAATCTCATCGGCACCTGCTTTCCCACCGTCGTTGACCTGCGCGAGACCGGCCTGCGGGAGAATGGGGTTGTGGTGGGTGCCTCCAACATGCGCCAGGCCGACCGCATCATGGCCTGGAACGGCAAGGACTATGACATTGCCTGGCTGGTCGACAGAACGGGTACGCAGTACGATGGGCTCTGGCTGAACGAGGTGGGGTCGGCAGTGGCCGACATCAAGCTGGAACCGGGAAAGGGATACTGGCTGCACATCAGGAACAGTCAGGGCAGCAAGGTGTGGATGTTCCCCAATCCCGCGCGGTGACGAAAGAATAGCCAGGTCTGGGCGACCTGTGGGAGGATGTGAATGGGTGGCAGGGTAAAATGGCTGTACGCGCTCGCAGTCGCAGTGACCCTCCAATGGGCAGGGGCGGCCGCGGCAGGCACCGTTG
Source organism: candidate division KSB1 bacterium (assembly GCA_024655945.1). Lineage (NCBI taxonomy): Bacteria > Pseudomonadati > Candidatus Zhuqueibacterota bacterium. Next base: position 309,519 of record JANLFK010000001.1, on the reverse strand, counting down.
ACATCAGTTGCGCCAGCGGCGCGAAGGACCACACGGGCCAATGGCTGCATGGCAACGCCTTCCTCGGCACCGGTGACCTCATCCAGGTCATCTATGTCGGGGCAAATGGCATCAACGACATCCCGGATGACTTTGGTAATCCCACTGGTGACGATGAGCTCATCGGCGTGACCTTTGTCGGCGCCGGGTTTCCACTGAATCCGGACGAGGGCAAGTTCTCCGGGCAGTTCACTCACGACTGCCTGGCCCACGGGAGCGTCATTTTCGCGCGGGCGTGGAACGGCCCCTCGGTGATCGAAGCGACCCATTACGGCGACTCGGAGCTGCGCACTGTGCAGTTGGTCGGAGGCTTCGGGGCGGTGGATTTCCCCACATGGTCGACCGACAACTTGGTGGTGGCCGTAGAACTGGTCTCCTTCGAGGCCCTCAGCATACCCTCTGGGATTCGCCTGAAATGGGTCACTGCCACAGAGACGGAGAATTTGGGGTTTGAGCTCTACCGTAGCAGCAAGCGCGAAGGGACCTATGCGAAAATCACCGCCAAGCTGATCCCGGGCGCTGGCAACAGTCAGGAACAGCGTACCTATGTCTACGATGACCAGGAGGTGGATTTTGATACGACCTACTACTATCGGCTCGTGGATGTCGACTTTTCCGGTCACCGCGGGTTCCATGGACCGGTGAGCGGTGTGAGGAAGTTTGTGCCCAAAGAGTATCAACTGCACCCCAATTTCCCGAACCCTTTCAACCCGACGACTACCATTCAGTTCGACCTCAAAGAGCCGGGGATGGTGTCGCTCCGCATCTACAACATGCTTGGGCAGTTGGTGCGCGTGCTGGTCAACGACAAGATGGAGGCCGGTCGGTATCGCCGGGAGTGGGATGGGCGGAGCGAGTATGGTGTGGCCGTTCCCTCGGGCCTGTACGAATGCGTGCTGGAGGTGAATGGCCGGCGCCTTACGCGGCGTCTGCTGCTGATGAAATGACGGCGTGGCGTAGGATGGTGAGGAAGAGATGAAAGACGACTGGCGGGACAAGCTACTGCCCTTCGAGCAGCTTATGGATTCCAAGGCGGAGCGCATCCCCGGCAACATCTGGTGCGCCGCCACCGGGCAAGTTGTGGAGTTCGACACGTGCGAGGGACAGAGCATTGATTGGCCGGTTCTGGAACGGGTCATCGACTGGCGATCGCGGCGGGCGTACGAGGTGGCCAAACGCATCATGGACGTGGTGGTGGCGGCAATCGGCCTGGTGTTGTGCATGCCGCTCTTTGCGCTGGTGGCAATAGCAGTGCGTCTTGATTCGCCGGGGCCGGTGCTCTTCAAGCAGGTGCGCATCGGTCAGAACCGCCGGCGAGCGCAGCGCCGCAATGGGCACCTCTTCGATCGCAGGAACGGCGACCTCAAGGGCAGGCCCTTTACCATCTACAAGTTCCGCACCATGTACGTGAACGTAGATGACTACGACTGGCGCCCGAAAGGAAATGGCGACCCCCGGGTGACACGGGTGGGCCGCATCATGCGCCGCCTGTGCATCGACGAGCTGCCGCAATTGGTGAACGTGCTGAAGGGGGACATGAGCCTTGTTGGACCGCGGCCAGAGCTTCCTCACATCGTTCAGGAATACAACTCGCTGGAGGAACAGCGCCTCACGGTCAAGCCGGGCATCACCGGCCTTTGGCAGTTGAAGGGCCCACGGAACGAGAGGATTCACGACAATATCCACTTGGACCTGAACTATGTGTGGCGACGTTCCATCTGGTTCGACTTGGCGATTATGGCGCGCACCATTCTCTTCGTATTGCGCTTGAGAAACGTTTGAGGCAACAGGAGCAACGGACGAAGGAGGTGACCGGTGGCGAGCAATTGGCAATGGGAGGTGGACCTTATGCGGCGTCGCTGGAGACGTCCAGACAAAGCAAAGGCGATGAGAGGGACGACATCTCGCGGCGGCGCCGCATAAGGAGCATCGTGAGTGGCGACGGCAAGGTGACGCCAAGCACGACATCAAGCAGGACAACTTTGCTGAAGAAGGAGAAAAGGGAATGGAAGTGAGGATGGTGAAGAAGAGAGGGTGGCCGGCGCGGTGGATGACGCTGGCTGCCATCGTGGCGACGGCTTGGGTGTGGGCGGATGCCTGGGCGCAGGCCCCGGATTTCAGCCACAACCTCTTGGAGTGCCAGGGGAGCGTGGTCGGCCAGCTGGTGCCCGATGTACTCATCTTCGGGATGGCCACCAGAGGGGAAGTCATGACCTTCACTCTCCACATCATCAACAGCGGGTCAGCGGACGTGCCGAGCAGAGATAATCCGCCCATCAGGTTCGAGATTTTCAACTATGCTTCCCGGCTGCAAGAGGTGCAGGTGCTGTCCATTCCGCCGGGCGCCACGGTCAACAGCATAGTGACCGACTCGATCATTGTGGAGAACATCGCCTGCGCGGCGGGTGACACGGTGCGCATCGTGTGGTCAGGCGTGGTGCGCGACCCAGGGCCCGAGCCGCAAGGGTATCGCAACTGGATCTCCACCCACATGACCCCGCAGTACTACGCGACGACACCAGGATGGTATGCACGCCGGGAACCTGCCGCTTACTTCCGCATGGAGGGCGTGCCAGGATCCATCGGCGACCAGGTGTTCGAAGACGTCGATGGCGATGGTGTGCCGGAGGCCGGCGAACCTGGGATAGCAAGGGTGGTGCTCAAGCTCTATCGCGACACGGATGGCAGCGGCACCTTGGACGCGGCAGCGGATGAGTTGGTGGCCAGCACTGCGACCAGCGAGAGCGGCTCCTACCAGTTCACCGGCCTAGTCCCTGGCGTCTACTTTGTGGACGTGGACGAAACGACGCTGCCCCCGGCGATGAGCTTGACCTACGGACATGATCCGGCTGGCCCGATCGAGCTCGCCTATGGGGCCGCCTATGACGAGGCGGACTTTGGCTACCACCGCGACGAGGGGGCGCTGGACTTTGGCGACGCCATCGACCCGCGTTACCCAACCTACCTGGCCAACAATGGGCCGCGTCACCGCATCGGTGACCTCTACCTGGGCGGTTGGGTCAATACCGAAAGCGACTGCAAGCAGACCAACATGGATGAGTGGGATGACGGTGTGGTCTTCTTAGGCTCCAGCCCGATTTCCGGCGGCCGCTACGAGATGCCATACGTCTCCGGCACATGGGGCGCAGTGCAGATTACGGTGCGCGGTGCGCCCCGCCAGACGGCCTATGTAGACGGATGGATCGACTGGAACCTCGACGGCGACTGGGACGATGAGTACGAACACGTCGTGGACGTGGCCGTGCCGATCCCCAACGTCTACGTTGTTGAGTTCTGGGTGCCGGAGGGGGCGCCAGCCGGCGACACCTGGGCGCGGTTCCGCGTGTACGAGCGGGACTATGATTCCTACGTGGGGTTCGCTGAACTCGGCGAGGTTGAGGATTACTTCCTGCTCGACGGGCAAGTGGCAGTCGAGATGCACGTGCTCAAGGCGATTGCCTACGAGGATAGGGTGAAGATTCAGTGGGTGACGCAGAGCGAGACCGAGAACCTCGGCTTCTACCTCACGCGCGCGGTCACCAAGGACGGGCCCTACGAGCGCATCACCGCGTCGCTCATCCCGGGCGCAGGGACGACCCAGGTGATGCAGTCCTACCAGTACGTGGACCGCAGCGTGGCCCCTGGGCAGACCTACTACTTCAAGGTTGTGGATGTGGACCTGAAGGGGAACGTCGGCGAGCACGGGCCGGTGGCTGCAACAGTGCCGCGCGTGCCGGAGAGGTTCGAGTTGGAGCAGAACTTCCCCAACCCCTTCAACCCGGAGACCAAGATCGGCTTCAGGGTGCCTGCCGAGGGACGCGTGCAGGTCAAGGTCTACAACCTGATGGGCCGCCTGGTGCGTACCTTGGTGGACGGCGCCATGACCAGCGGCCGCCACGAAGTGCTCTGGGACGGCACCGATGACTACGGCGTGGTCATGCCTACCGGCACGTACCTGTGCGTCATGGAAGCCGAGGGCATGCGCATGACCAAGAAGATGGTCTTTGCCAGATAGGAGCAGAATTAGGAGTTGCTCAAAGAGGGAGGCTTGGTGGGTCGCGTCCCACGCAAGTGGGATGCGCCCACCACCTCCAGCTCCGAAGGGTGCAACGGAGGCAAGAGGGATGGAAAGGTTACTGATGGCTTCGGGTGTTCGGTGAGGTGAGGTTGGGAGCTCGTGCCGAGCTTGGTTGCGGTGTGGTGTGGAAGGGAGTCCGAATGTGGTGCAAGAAGTGCTCGCACGTATGGATGATGGAAGTCTCGGCATGGGCGAAGCCATCACCGGTCGAGGGCGGGAGGTCACCGCGAGTGACCTCCCCCTCAGACCGGTTCGACTGCGGCCCCAAGGCCTGCAGGCACTGAGGTAGCGCGCCACTGCAGGCCGAGAGAGGGGAAAAGGCAGAGGGGCGCAGTTGTCGTTTCTTGCTGGTTAATAATTTCTTCTTCGCCTCGCTGAGCGAACGGCGAGGGGCCGCCGCCACACCGGTGGCCTGAGGAATGAGAGGCCCAGCTTCGCTACGAAAGAGTGGAGAGGCGAAGAGGGCACAGTAAGGTAGAGAGGGAAGGGCCATGAGAAGCACAACTGTCACCAGAGCTTTGGGAAATGAACAGGGATTCTCAAGCCGGCCCATCGTGAGGCTCGGCAAGAGAGCGACCTTTTTGACATGGGCGGGGTTGGTGTTGGCGACCATGTGGACTACCACGCCAGCCACTGGGCAGGCGGCGGGGACCTTGCTGAGCGCTTACTTCGGGGTATCGCTCCGCTTGGCACCAGCTCCGTCGCAAGAGGCGCACGCATATGCACCCACGGGGCTGCCTTTCGACCTGTCCAGCTTTGTGCCAAGGCTGTGCCCTCCGGGTTTGGATATGCTGATCCCGACCAGCAATTCTTCTGGCAGCGACTGGTACGGCTACTGGAGCTCGACCTCGATTTCTGGCCATGAGGACTACTGGGGACAGTGGCCGTCCGGCTCCGAGCCCTATGACGTCGAAGCCTATTATGCCAGCGTCGACCAGGACAATTTCTACATCGCCGTGGTGACCTCCTGTCCAGGTCCGCAGGCAGGGGGAATCCACGAGACGCGCAGCGGCCTCAATGTGTGGATAAGGCCAGGGGACCTGGCGCTGGACATGGGGCTCAATTCGCTCCGCACCACCGGTGGGGATAACTGGCGCTACGACTTTGGCGTGGATATCGTCCATGAGAAGAAGCCGGATCCCTGGGTGGGATCATACTCCACGGTGATGTACGACAACAGTGTGGGCAGCGAGCTGTACCGCACCAACAACAGCGACTGGTACACCAGCTGTGACAGGTACGCAACCACCGCACACAAGGAGTACACGAACTTTGACCCATTGGCCGCCGATTTCTCCGGCACTCTGTTGGGGACCGCTGCCGAGGGGGTGCAAACGGCCTACTACCAGTACGACCTGAACCACGACGGGCAGTTGGACGAACAAGACCTGGAGTGTGGGTACGCCACCTACGTGGTGGAGGCGATCATCCCGCGGGCGCTGCTCGGCGCAGACAACCCGCAGCCAGGCGACACGGTCAAGGTCCGCTGGGTGGAGGGATGCCGCAACGATGGCAATAGCAATCGGGGCGTTGCCTTCTTAGTGGTGGTTCTTGATGCCTCCTTGGGCGATCGAGTGTGGATGGACCTCAATCGCAACGGTATCCAAGAGGAAGGCGAAGAAGGCATCGAAGGAGTGGCTGTCTATCTGCTCTCGGAAGCCGGGCAGCCGTTAGATTCTACCTCCACCAACGAGAACGGGCTGTATGCGTTCTACAACCTGTTGCCGGGGAGTTACCGGCTGAAGTTCGTCCTCCCCCGAGGCTATGGCTTTTCGCGGCCAAACCAGGGCAGCGACGACGAGCTGGACTCGGATGTGGATCCCTATACAGGCCTCACTGAGGTGGTCACTCTCATCGAGGGCGAAAACAACTTCACTCTGGACGCCGGGGCCTGCCGCTGCTCAGACTTTGGCGATGCGCCGGACCCAACCTACCCCACCTTGCTGAGCAGCAACGGTGCCCATCACACCCTGGGTGATGTCTGGATGGGTGCCACGGTCGATGCCGAATGGGATGGCCAGCCTGTGGACGGTGACTCCGCCGGGGTGGATGACGAAGATGGCGTAGAGTTCCTTGGCTCCTCCCCGGTTGCCGGGGGGCCGTATCAGCTTCCCTATCGGCCCGGCTGGTATGGTGCCGTGCGCATTACCGTCGGCGGCACGGCTGACATTGCCTACCTTCATGGGTGGTACGATTGGAACGGCGACGGCGACTGGAATGACGCAGGCGAAAGGCTCTTCACTGGGTACCCCGTTTCTGGTGCGGGTGTGTACACCGTGGAGTTTGCCGTGCCGAGCGGCGCAAAGGCCGGCGGGAGCTGGTCGCGCTTCCGTATTGACGAGGACAATACCAGCAGCCAGCCCACCGGAGGGGCGCTGAACGGTGAGGTGGAGGACTATGACCCCACTGCCGCGCCGGTGGAGGAGCAGCTGCTGCTTGACTTTGGTGACGCCCCGGACACGACCTATCCCAGTCATTGGATCAACGACGGCGCCGCGCATGTGATCGGCGACATCTGGTTAGGCTCTGGGGTGAGCGACGAGCTGGACACCAAGCAGATCGACCTCGATGAGTACGATGACGGCATCAATTTCCTCGGCTACGCGGCGGATCGAGGCGGCCCGTTCATTAACGGCGGCAGCTTTTCGCCCGGCGACTATGCAGCCATCGAGTGGATCGCCAGCGGCAATATCTCCGAGGAGAATCCGGCCTCCCTGCACATCTGGATCGACTGGGATCGCAGTGGCTCCTGGGAGCACCCTGGCGAGGTGGTCGTGGACACGACCATCGTCAGTACGGGGAGCGGCACCGCGGTGTTTCGCGCGCCCGAATGGCTGGCAGGCCAGCCGCTGGGTACAACCTGGCTCCGCGCTCGGCTGGACCGCGCTCCGGTAGGAACGCAAACTCCCACCGGCCTGGCCGACAATGGCGAAGTGGAAGACTACGGTGACCTGCTTGTGGACATCGAGCTGAGCAGTTTCCAGGCCTCAGGAGAAATTGGTAAAGTGGTCCTGAGCTGGCAGACGGAGAGCGAGACAGAGAACCTAGGCTTCCACCTCTACCGCGCCCAGGAAGAGCGCGGCAGCTATCAGAGAATCACGAGGGAGTTGATTCCGGGTGCGGGGACCAGCAGTGAGAAGCGCTCCTACACCTTTGAGGACACGGACGTGCAGGAGGGTATGACCTACTACTACCGCCTGGCAGACGTGGACTTCCGCGGCGCCATGCGCTTCCATGGGCCTGTCTCGGCGACGGTGCGCTCTGCGCCCCGCAGCTACGAGTTGGAGCAGAACTACCCGAACCCGTTCAACCCAACTACCACGATTGGCTTCACCTTGCCGGAACAGGGTCATGCAACGATCAGGGTCTACAACATGCTCGGCCAACAGGTGAAGACGTTGGTGGACGGCCAGCTTCAGCCGCGGCGCCATGTCGTCTCGTGGGACGGGACCGATGACCAGGGTAATGCAGTGCCTACAGGGTTGTACGTCTATACCCTCACGGTGAACGGTTACCGTGCGACGCGCAAGATGGCTTTCACCAAGTGACACGGCACGGACGAGGTCGAGGATGGGACTGCCAACAGAAAGGTCAAGCTTGCTGACTGCCCTGGTTCTCCTGTTGGTCGCGGCCCTGAGTGGATACGGCGGGGCTGAAGAAGGGCAGCTTCTGCGCCGCAGTCGCCTGGCTCACGTGGAGGGACGGCTCTGTGACCTCATCGAGCTCATCGGCCGTGCTCCTCAGAAGGAGGCCGAGAATTGGGCTTACCGGCATGGCCTCCCCTTGCACGATGGCCGGCTTATCGTGGTCGTGGAGTCCGATCTGAGTGCCAGGAGCCTAGAGGAGGCCTTGACTGGTTTCGGCGCTGAGCTGTTGGGTGCGCGACAGCGATTCGCAAAAATCGCCATTCCTCAATCTCAGCTGCCGCGCTTCGCCAGCGAGGCTCGGTGGGCAAGAAGCGTTAGGCTTCCTTTGCGGCCTCTGGAGATGGTGACCAGTGAAGGGGTGGCGCTCACCAATGCCGACGGTTATCATGCCAATGGCTGGAATGGCTTCGGCGTGAAGGTGGCAGTGATCGATGCCGGCTTTGGCAATCTTGACCAGGCGATTGCCAATGGGGAGCTGCCCAGTGCCGTGCACCTGGATGACTTTACCGGCACCGCTATTGGTGGGACTACTCACGGCACTATGGTGGCCGAGGTGGTGTACGACATGGCGCCAGGAAGCGAGCTCTACCTGATGAAGATTGGCGATGACCTTGATCTTGCTGAGGCGGTGGACAGCTGCATTGCCAGAGGCGTGCGGGTGATCAACCACTCCATGTGCTGGCCGAATGCTGGCCCCCTGGACGGCACCGGCCCCATTTGCGCCATTGTGGACACCGCCTCTGCTCATGGCATCGTGTGGGTGAACGCCGCAGGCAACCATGCCCGTCGGCACTATCGTGCGCACTTCTCCGACAGCGACGGCAACGGATGGCACGACTTTGCGGTGGGCGCCAGCATCGACGAGTTCAACAACCTCGGCTCCGTCAGTGTCGGGGCATCGGTGGGCGTGTACCTCTCGTGGAACGACTGGTGGTACTCCGATCAAGACTATGACCTGTTCCTGTACTACTACGATGCAGGCAGTGGGTCCTGGGTGGTGTATGACTCTTCCACGACCAGGCAGACCGGGAGCCAGTGGCCTGTGGAAAGCATATCGGTGCTCATGGATCGCTCGGCGCAACTGGCGGTGCGCATTCGCAAGACGGCTGCGGACGGGTCCCAGGAGCTGACCCTCTTCACGAACTACTACGACCTGGAGTATCGCCATGAAGCGAGCAGCGTCCTCATCCCAGGGGACGCCGCGCGCGCCCTCACCGTCGGGGCGGTGCTTGCCAGCCAGTGGCACACTGGACCGCAGGTCTACTACAGCTCGCAAGGGCCGACTTATGACGGCAGAGTGAAGCCCGACCTCATGGGCCCCACGAGCGTGTCGGTGTTCACTGGAGGCGGGTTGTTCGGCGGCACCTCAGCGGCAGCACCGCACGTGGCGGGGTCTGCGGTTCTGTTGCTCGACCGCTTCCCGGAGTGGAGCCCCTCCCAGGTATTTGCTCGATTGGAAGAATCCGTCTCCCATGATTACGGGGACCCCGGCAAGGACAATGTTTTCGGCTCGGGCACAGTACACAACGACGACTTGGTAGCTGTAGAACTCACTAACCTTCAAGTCGCTCAGGTGGGGTCATGTGCACGGCTCACTTGGGAGACCCACAGCGAAACGGAGAACCTTGGCTTCGAGGTCTACCGGGCGCAGGATGCGCTGGAGGCGCGCGTGAAGCTGACCTCGGAGCTCATTCCAGGAGCTGGCACTACGACCGAGACGAACCTCTACGTCTTCGAGGACGACAGGGTGGAGGC